>DATBIS010000127.1:0-45035 GCA_036556805.1 Actinomycetota bacterium
ATGACGCCGATCGTGCGCGCCTTCCCGTCGGGACGCGCCTTCACCGCCATCCCCACCCGGAGGTGCACGAGCTTCGCGGGCGACGGCCGTTCCCTCGTCGTGTTCGGGGCGACGACCGCGATCGCCTCGATCGACGAGGGCCCAAGCGGCTGGGACCGGACGCCCGTCGCGAGCGTGCCGATCGCGGGCTGAGGTTGCGTGGCGGCGGCCCGATGCGTGAGGCCTTCCGCGAAGGGAAACGCCACCACGATCGCGAGGGCGACGGCGAGTGCGATCGCGCGACTTCGGTCCCGCATGCGAGGGGTATCGACCTCGGATGACCACGCACTGAGGGTGACGAAGTGTGGTTCTCGCGATCCCCCGATCGAGGGACGAGGAAGGCGACTACCATCGAGGCTGCCCGGGTGTCGGAACTGGCAGACGACGGCGCCTTAAAAGCGCCTGTCCCGCGAGGGACGTGTGGGTTCGAACCCCACCCCGGGCACGCGAACGCCGGAAGCAAAGAACGTCAAACCGCACACGGTTTCGCGGCGTATTGCTTGAACCGCACTTCACCGTGGAGAGGGATGAGGGGACGCGCGCGTGCTGCATCGAGGCTCACGCAATCGACGTACCACATCGGGACTAGGGGAGAGCCCCATGTCACGTGGCAAAAGGCGTGGCAGCGCTCGTATTCTCCCCGCTCCGGGATGGTTGGACCTTCCTTCATGACGTATCGACAGGATGTTCGATCCGACGCTGACGTGGGCGCGTGGGTCGACGTCGACCTGTTGAGCTCGCTCAGCTCGTTCGTCGATCCCGTCCGCGGATACGAGGAGCGCTTCGTCATGCCGACTCTCGGCGGCGCTCGCACCATCGCGACGATCACCGAGCCCCTCGGGGCGAGCCGATCGATCGGATGGGTGATCTGCCACTCGTTCGGGCTCGAGCAGGTCTATCTCCGGACCATGGAGGCCGCGTTCGCGCGCGCGATGGCGTCGGCCGGCTTCCCGTCCGTGCGCATCCACGGCCGCGGGTACGGGGACGGGGCGTTCGTCCCCGAGGGCGTCGGGCTCTCCTCGCACGTCGAGGACGCGGTCGACGCCGTCGACCTTCTGCTGGCCGAGACGGGCGTCGCCGAGATCGGCCTCGCCGGGCCGCGCTTCGGCGCGAGCGTTGCGGCGATCGTCGCCGCGCGCCGCGGCGCGAGCGGGCTGATCATGTGGGACCCCGTGGTCTCGGGGAAGCGCTTCCTCGACGCCATGCAGCAGCAGACGTTGTTGTCGAGCCTCGCCGGTAAGGACTCGGCGCCCCAGCCGGCACGACCGCTCTCCGTCGCCGACGAGCCGATCGACCTTCAGGGCATCCCGCTCAACGACCGTGCGTCGAAAGAGATCGCCGCCCTGCATCTCACGGACGAGGTGGCGTCGTTCGCCGGACGGGGGCTGGTGGTCCAGATCTCACGCGCCGGCGAGGCGAGCCCGGACGTCAGGCGTCTCCTGAGCGCGTTTCGCGAAGGAGGCGGGTCGGTGGACTTCGAGCACGTGCCGCCCGGCGCGAAGCAACGGCCGTTCGGCGGTCCCTCGTTCCGCGGGAACCTCGACGGGACGAAGGTCGACACGCAGCGCGAGCTGCAAGGCAATCTGATCGAGCGAGCGGTGGGATGGGCCGAGCGCTCCTGGCCGGTGTCCTCGGACACGGGAGAGGAGTCGGAGTGAGAGAGTTCCCCATCTACGTGCCGCTGGACGGCGATCACATCGCGGCCGTCGTGACGGTCCCCGAGGAAAGGCCCCGTGGCATGGTCGCGCTGTTGCAGGGGCTGGGCAGCGGCCGGAGCCATCGATACCAGCTGTGGACGCGAGCCGCGCACGAGCTCGCCGACCGCGGGATCGCCTCGGTTCGCATGGACTACCGGGAGATGGGGGACAGCACGGGACTCATCTCCGGCACGCTCAACGACCCGCCGGTCGAGGAGATCCTCGAGGTGATCCGCGTGGGTCTGCGCGCACTCGACCTGCCGACGTGCGCGGTCGTGGGCAACTGCATGGGTGGGCGCGCCGCGCTCAGGGTGGCGCAAGAGCTGGGCGACTGCGAGGCCGTGGGCGTGATCGTCACCGACAACCCGCAGAATTACGTCGGCAGGGCTCGAGAGGCCGCCATGCACGCCTCGAAGGCCAAGCGACTCGCGCGCAAGATCGAGCGCCGGATCACGCGAGGCCGCCGGCATCACGAGCGCCACGAGCACATCCCGATCCAGTGGATTCCCGAGATCCCCGCGACGCTCGGCGTGCACCCGATGTTGCTGATGTACGTCGGACCCGAGAGGTTCGCTCGGCCGCTGCAGGTCGACGCGACGGCGCTGATCCGCTCGACGAAGACGCCGGCAACGATGATCTCGTTCCAGACGATCGTGGCCGACACCTTGCACCTCGACTTTCCGATCGAGGTGCAGGCAGAGCTCCTGGACCGCGTGGTGCGCTGGCTCGACGACGAGGTCCCGTGGCGCGTGTCGGTCGGGGAGCGGAAGCAGACCGCCTGAGCCGGGCCTCCCGGCCCGGCGGCGGCACGTCCCTACGCGACGGTTCGGTCGCGCGTTCGCTCGAGTCGGACGACGTCCTCGATCCTGACGCGGTACACGACCTCCCCGGCGTGTGTGAAGGACAGCATCTCGTGCTCCACCCGCCAGGCGTCGGCTCCGATCTGTTCCGTTCCGCCCGACGCGAAGTGGATCGTGTAGACGTTCATGGTCGTCTCGTTCCCGGAGCGTGGCCCCGTCAAACGCGCCTCAGGTTGACGACCGACGTCACGACCGGAGTGTCGTTCGACCTCGACCCCAGTCCTCCATCCAGCTTTTGCCGACGGTGGTCTCCAACAGCTGAAGCGCCAGCGCGCCGAACAGGACCTCCCGGGCTCGCTCGGCATCGCCGCCCACGAACCCCTCGGCGAGGTCGTTGGCGGCGATGGCTCCGTGGATGGCATCGGCCTCGACGTGCACGTCGAAGAACCGCGTCGCCTCGCAGCCCAGCCCGCATCGACGCAGGCCGTTCGCGTATCGCCGATTCGGGATGCTGGACGTGAGCTCGAAGAGCGCGAGGTGGCCGACGAGGGCACCGCGCAGCCTTCGGTGGAGCCCGAACAGGCTCATGAGGTTCGTGAGGGCCAGGGTGGCACCGGGAATCCTCGGCAGGTACCAGCCGTAGGTCGGGTTCAACCCCATCGCTTCCATGGAACGGCCGAACAGCGTGGAATGCATCTGGGAGGGATCGCCGTCGCCGTACTCGTCGTTCTGGATCTCGATGAGCGCCGCCTTCGCCGCTCCGGCAAGACGCGGAATCCCGAACGAATGGGGATCCGCCTCCTTCAGGTGGTAGATCGACCGGTGGATCATGAACTCCTCGAACTGCTCGAGCGTCGCCTCGCGTTCCATGAACCCGGAGAGGGAAGGACCTTCACCCATCGCGGCGATCGCTCGAAGCTCGCTTGCGACCGAGTCCGGCCGGACGTCCACAGGTCTCACGAACTTGCGGAGAGCCCCCTCGAACGCCTCCTCGAGCTGGAGCCGAAACGTGAGCAGGGCCGGATCGGACTCGAGGCGATCGTCGACCCCTGCGAGACCTCGGTACGCGAGCTCGTAACAGAGGTACAGCGCAAGGTGGAGATCGTCGTCGCCGAGCGGGTCCGAGACCGCAGGGGGCTCCCCGAGGGGTGTGGGCACGTCGGAGCCGGTGAGGTATCGGGCGACGCCCGCCGAGAGCACGCCGCGAGGCGATGGGACCGTGCCCGGCGTGTCGCGAAGCCACGTCTCGTCGGGTATGAGGCCTCGCTGGGCGCTCACGGTGGTCCACCCTTCGCGGTCGTCGTTCCTGCGTCCGGCACGTCCGCCCCGTCGGTACGTCGAAGGCACTCGGGCGGCGAGGTGTCCCCGGCGAGATGAAGGCCATCGCACAAGGGTTGGATCCGTGACCTTCCGCAGCGGCACAGTGCCGCGATCCGGCCCGCCCGGACCTCGTTGCCGTCCTCGTCGAAGATGCGGATATCGCCACGAAGCAGCAACGGACCGTCGGGATATGCTCGCACGCTGGACTCGGTCACGATCCTTCGATTCCCTCCACCTTCCGCAAACGCGCCATGGTGCCGACCTCTGCATGGTCCGGAACGAGGTCCGCTTACCCACTTCGCCCCGGCGCCATGCGGCGACAAGGGGAATCCCCTCGCTTTCCACCCGCGCCTCAGGAGCATGCGGTACGCCGTTCGCCGATGGACGACCAAGTCCCCGTAGAAGGATGGGACTGGGAGTCGCTCATCGGTCCTCGTCGGGCAAACCCAGACCGGGCGTGATGCTGGAGGGCGCGAGGAGGGGTCTACGTCCCCGTCAGCGAGAAATGCATGTAGTCCTTGATCGTCTGGAAGTCGCCGCCCCATCCCCAGCCGATGCGCGCGAACGCGCGGACGACGACGTCTCCGGCGTGGATCATCCCCGGGAGGTCCTGCGTGCGGTCGAGGTACGCGAGCGCCGGCCGCCGCAGCACCGTGCCGTCGCTTCGCACGTAGGGGTTCTGCAGCGGGTTGATGTCGATCGCCCAGCCGTACGAATGCTGCGAGAGCGCCCCGGGGTTCTCGGTGACCGGTCGGCAGTTGAAGGACGCGGTCACGTCGCGGTGGCTGTGGTAGTCGCTGGGGCGCGGGGGGTGATACTTCGCGGCGAGCGCGATCCTCTTGATGGGGAACCGGTGCCGGAAGAGCGTCCGGAACACCCCGAGCACGTCCTCGGCGACCGACTCGTTGAGGACGAGCGGCCCCGATTTCACCTCGCCGTTGAATCCCCAGTAGCTCACGTTCACGACCCGGAGGTCGCGGAGCGGGACGGGGCAGCCCGGATGCCAGTTCTTCTTCAGCAGGTGGCGCCGGGTGGGCGCGTCGATCCTCGCGATCGAGCCGACGAATCGCGCCCGGGTCGGCGGGTGCTCGGGCGCGGCCGTCGAGGCCTGGGCGGCGGGTCGCGTGATCCTCGGTGCGGCACCAGCCGCCTCCGGGGTCGAGGCCGGGGTCGGACGGGCGGCAGTTGAGCCGCACGAGGGGAGGAGGACGACCACGACGATCGTCGTCACCAGTCGGGACATGCTTCCCATGGTGCACTGGACGCCCTCATCGTGCCGAGGGTTCCGTGACAGAGGTCTGGGGCATGACGAGGAGAGCGCGGCCTCGGCGCCCTCGCAGGGGACCGACCGGCGTAGGCCGCTCGCGCGGCGCGGCCCCCGTCGAGACCGTGATCGACGACCATACATGCATCGCGGAGCGCAGAGCGCCCTACGCCGATCAGGGAATACGTACAAAGAATGGACCCCATTGCCGCATGGGTAATGGATCGCCGGAAATCGCCCTTCCGTCCAATTGTCAGGTGAAGGCCACCTCTTTACCGTTGCCCTCGATGTTCAGGGGTCTTCAGAGCGTTCGTTTCCGTCGGCCGACTCACGAGATGTCGGACGTGTCAGGACGCGCGCACCGCTCCCGAGAGGAGGGCGCGGCCGCCGTCGAGTTCGCGATCGTCGCCTCTCTTCTCTTCCTCCTCGTCTTCGGCATCATCGACTTCGGGTTCGGCTTCCACGCGTGGGATGCCTCGTCGAACGGGGCTCGCGAGGGCGCCCGCCTTGCCGCCGTCAACCCGGACACGACCGCGATCGTCGCCCGCGTGCGCGCGGCCACCAGCTTCCTCGATCAGTCGCTCCTTACCGTGACGGTGACGTGCAGCCACAACGGTGGCGGATTCGCTGCCTGTGGGCCGAGCAGCACCTGGGCCGCGGGAGATCTCGTGCGGGTCGCGGTTGCCTACCGATATGACTACATGACGCCGCTACCGGTGATGGTTGGGCTCGGCAGCGACCTCATGGTGCGCGCGTCCTCGGAATCGCGGTTCGAAGGCTCGTGAGACCAACGGTGCGCCACGGTCTGCTGATCCGCCTCCGCGAGGAAGAAGGGGCCGTCGCCGTTCTTGCTGCGCTCCTGATCGTGGTGCTGCTCGGGTCCGTCGCGTTCACGATCGACCTCGGCCGTCTCCGCCATGCCCGTCAGGTCATCCAGAACGCGGTCGACTTCGGGTCGCTCGCGGGCGCGCAGAACCTGCCCGTACAGGGCGCCGCCGCGGCTACCGTCGCCGAGGGCATCGCGCGGCAGGTTGCGATCGCGAACGCGCCCGAGCTCGCCTCACTCGGCGTCGACGTGACCTTCCGTTGCGTCGTGGCCGACTCGAACTCCGACGGCGTCCCCGACGCCGGCGAGGTGCCGTTCGTGTGTGGGCCCGCGACCGGATCCTGGCCGAGCGGCTGGGTGACGAAGCCGGGCAAGAAGATCACGACCCACTCGTGCAACCCATACGCCGGCGACAAGTGCAACACGATCGTGGTGAAGGCGAGCGAGACGGTGAACTTCTACTTCGCCCCGGCGATCGGCATCGGCAACGGATCCACCGGGGTGGTGCAGGGCGCCGCGTGCAAGGGTGCCTGCGGAGCGGCGCACGCGCCGTTGGACGTCGTGCTTGTGCTCGACCGCACCGGGAGCATGACCGATTCCGACATCGCGAACATGAAGAACGCGGCGCAGTCGATCCTCACCTTCTACGACTCGTCCCAGCAGTGGGTGGGGCTCGTGGCGCTTCCCTACGGGCGGAACGCGAACAAGTGCGTCGTGAACGACCCCCAGGTGTATCCGCAGTCGAACTACCTGAACTGGCAGGTGGTTCCGATCACGAACAACTTCTCGACGCTGTCGACCGCGATCAACTGCCTGCAGCGTACGGGAAGCCCGACCGTGACGGTCAACGGAGTGAACCGCACGAGCAACGGCCACACGAACCTCGGTGACCCGCTGGATGCGGCGCGCGACATGCTGCGGCTTCAGGGACGGAGCACCGTCTCCGACGTGATCATCTTCGAGACCGACGGGCAGGCGAACCAGCCGTACGGCATGCAGCCCTGCAACTACCTCAACACGAAGGCGAACGCCGCGAAGGCGGCCGGCCAGGCCGTCTACACGATCGCGTACGGGCTGGACAACCCGCCTGTGCGGTGCACCTTCGACACGGCGGGCCCCTTCCGCAACGCGTACGCGACCACGAACATCGCCGCCGCCGCCACGACGTCGACCGACGACGTTCCCGGCGGGTGCGGGCCGAATGAGAACAAGGACGGCGACAACTACTTCTGCGTCCCGTCCTCCGCCGACATGGAGCCGGTGTTCCGCCAGGTCGCAGCGGCGGCTCTCGGCAGCTCGCATCTCATCGACATCTGACCGCCGGCCTGCCGCCGGCGTCCAACCTCCGGGCCGCGTAGGCTAGTTGCCGACCACGTACCCCGGAGGGAACGGCATGAACGACCTACACGCGACGGCCGACGCGCTCGTGGCCCCGGGAAAGGGCATCCTCGCGGCCGACGAGTCCACGGGCACGATCAAGAAGCGGTTCGATTCGATCGGCGTCGAGTCGTCCCCCGACAGCCGTCGGAGCTACCGGCAGATGCTGCTCACGACCCCGGGGCTCGGCGAGCACATCAGCGGCGTGATCCTGTTCGACGAGACCATCCGCCAGGCGACCGACGACGGCGTGCCGTTCGCCGAGGTCCTGCGCGATGCCGGCGTGATCCCGGGGATCAAGGTGGACACCGGCGCGAAGGCGCTCGCGCTCTTCCCGGGCGAGACGGTCACCGAGGGCCTGGACGGTCTTCGCGAGCGCCTCGCCGAGTACCGCGAGCTCGGTGCCCGGTTCGCGAAGTGGCGCGCAACGGTCTTCATCGACGAGACGGCCGGGCTGCCGACGGCGTTCGCGATCGACGCGAACGCCCACGCGATGGCGCGATACGCGGCGCTCTGCCAGGAGGCCGGCCTCGTGCCGATCGTCGAGCCCGAGATCCTGATGGACGGCGGCCACGACCTGGAGGCGTGCGAGGGCGCGACCGGTCGGACGCTCGCTGCGTTGTATCGAGCGCTCGCCGACCATCGCGTCGATCTCCCCGGCAGCCTGCTCAAGGTCAACATGGTCCTGCCGGGGAAGGGGAGCGCCGCCCAGCAGCCCGACGCGACGATCGCCGAGGCCACGGTGCGCTGCCTCTCTTCGCACGTCCCGGCCGACGTTCCCGGCGTGGTGTTCCTCTCGGGCGGCATGTCCGACGAGGAGGCAACGAGCCGGCTGAACGCGATGAACGCGCGCGGCGAGGCGCCGTGGCAGCTCTCGTTCAGCTACGGGCGCGCGCTGCAGCAGCCCTCGCTGAAGGCCTGGAAGGGCGATCCCGCGAACGTCGCGGCCGGTCAGGAGGCGCTCGCGCACCGCGCTCGCATGAACGGCCTCGCGCGATCGGGGAACTACACGCCCGACCTCGAGAGCGCCGCCTGATCGGCGCGCCGCGTCAGGCCGCCTGCTCGTCGACGAGTGCGGGGACGGGCGGCGTGCGGTCGGCGAACAGCATGAGGCTCACGAGCGCGGTCCCGATCGCGCACACGCCGAACAACCACCGGAACGAGACGACGGCGACGAGCGCGGCGCCGATGCCGATCGAGATCGTGAAGGGGAGCGACGTAACGGCCTCCCCGGCGGCGAACACCCGGCCTTGCAGGGCCGGCGCCGTCATGCGCTGCAGGAGGGTGTTGTAGGCCACGAGGAACACCGAGAGCCCGGCGCCGATGACGATCACGCCGCCGAGGACGGTCGGCAGCGTGGCGAACGGCAGCAGGCCGAGGCCGAGACCGCACGCGAACATGCCGGCTCCGGCGGCGCGAAGCTCGCCGATCCGGCGGATGACCCAGGCTGCCGCGAGCCCGCCGGCGACCGACCCGATCCCCTGGATCGTCACGATCACCCCCAGGAACGAGGCGTCCCGATGCAGGCCCTCGTCCACGAGGGCGAACACCCCGCCCTGGATCAGCCCGATGATCCCCAGGATCGCGGCCGTGACGAGGATCAGACGACGGAGCTCGGCCGTGCGCCAGGCGTGCCGGATCCCCTCGGCGAGCTCGTGGGCGAATCCCTGCCGCTGCGCGGGCGCTTCGAGGTCTCGGACGCGCATCGGCGCGAGCAGCGCCACCGATGCCACGAACGTGGCGGCGTCGAGCACGGCCACGACCCCGCCGCCGGCGAGCGCGTAGAGCGCGGCGCCGGCGATCGGCCCACCGAGCCGAACGCCTTGTCCGATCGAGGCCAGCATGCCGTTCGCGTCGGCGAGTTGGTCCCCCGGGAGCATCGACACGAGGAGGCCGGAGCGCGCCGCGAAGTAGATCTGCCCGGCGAGGCCGTAGAGGAGGCTCACGACGTACAGCAGCCAGACGTCGCCGTCGTCGTGCACGAAGAGGAGCGACAGCACGACGGCTGCCGCGGCGAGGTCGGTCGCGATCAGCAGGGGCCGTCGGGGCATGCGGTCGACATACACGCCGAGGAACGGCGCCGCGACGGCGGGGACCGCGTACAGCAGGAACACGAGCCCGGCGGCCGAGTTCGAGCCGGTGAGATCTTTCACCCAGACCGCGAGCACCAGGAACATCGCCTGGTCGCCGACCTGATTCAGGAGCTGGCCCGCGGCGAGCAGCCGGAAGTTCCGATCGCGAAAGAGTCGCCGCACGTCAGGATCCCGCGGACGACCGGGCCGAGCGCACGTGCACGTCGCCGCTCACGGTGGAGGCGCGGAGCTCGAGGGCGGACTCGCCCTCGCCGGGGCCGTCGCTCATGTCGAGGTCGGAGCGCGTGTCGCCCGAGACCGACGACAGATCGAGCCACACCTTCGTGCCGCGCTCGACGCCGACCTCGACGTCGCCCGACACCGAGCGAAGCGTGACCTCGCCGTGCGAGACCGCGTCGATCGTGACGTCGCCGGACGCGGTTGCGACCTGCACCGAGGATCCGCCCGTGCCGACCTGGATGTCGCCCGAGGCGGTCCTCGCCACGAGCTCTCCCTCGACGCGACGAACCTGGACGTCGCCGGAGGCCGTGTTCGCCACGAGGTCGCCGCGGACGTGCTTCCCCTGGACGTCGCCGCTGCCGGACTTCACGACGACGGCGCCGTCGCTCTCCTCGAACTGGAGGTCCCCCGATCCCGTGCGGAACGCGATGCTCGCGAGACGGCCGGTCGCGAGGAGGTCCGCGGAGCCGGACGACACGTCGACGGTCGTGGCGAACGGGCACCGCAGGCGGATGCGCGCGTCGCGCGAGAGGTTGAACACGAGCCCCTTGCGCTTCTGCTCCTCCACGACCAGTCGGTGGCCGCCCTCCGGGCGCTCGGAGAACTCGATGCGGAACTGGTCGGGGTCGCGCTCGCCCTCGATCTCCAAGGTCGTTTCCGTGGTGTCGGCCGGGTCGACCTCGATGGAGCCGGATCCGAGCTTGATCTCGACCTGCAGGCTTTCAGGGGTGGTGAAGTTCCTGGGTTCCATGGCTCGTTCGTCCTTTCGGTCGGTCGCTAGCTCTGGGCGAAGCCGGTCACGCGGTTGCCGATGCGGCGGCGGGGCTGCTGGTCGAGGCCGCGCGAGACGGCGCGCACCAGCCACGCGTTGGTCGAGACACCCTCACGGGCCGCGGCGGATTCGACGCGCGACTTCAGCCCCTCCGGCATGCGCAGGGTGAGTCGCGCGGTCCCCTCGTCCTCGGCGAGTGGGGCGGCGGGGCGCTCGTCGCTCACCACGACGAGCGTGACGTCGCGGCCGGCGAGCCGGACGTCCACCCGGCCGGACGGAAGCTGGTCGGAAAGCTCCAGCGCCGCCTGCCCGAGCGCGTCCAGCAGGCGGAGCTGGAGCGAGGAGTCGAGGGCCCTCGAGAGCCGCTCGGCGACGGCGAGTGTCGCCTCGTCGCCGGCGGCAACCGCCTCCAGGTCGGAACGAATGGCCTCGACGTGCGGGGTGATCTCCATCAGGCCTCGCCGCCCGTGCGGGGGACGGGCCGGCGGGTCGAACGCCGGGCCCGCCGGATCAGCCGGCGCCGCTCGACCTCGCGGGCGAGATCGGCCTGCCGCTCCCGGGTCACCTCTCGCTCGATCAGGTACATCATCTTGCCACCTCCCTGGTGTCGAATATGACGTCAGTATGACGTCACTCCTGCCGTCTGTCAACCGCCACTCCAGGAAACCTTGGTAGAGTCCGCCTCATGAGGCTCCTGGTGATCGGAGGCACCCACTTCGTGGGCAGGCACGCCGTGGAGCACGCCGTGGCGCGCGGGCACGAGGTCACCGTCTTCCATCGGGGGCCGACCGAGCCCGATGGCACCTTTCCCGAGGTCGCGCACGCTCACGGCGATCGGGACGGCGGGCTCGACAACCTGCCCGAGGGCTCGTGGGACGCCGTGCTCGACACCTGCGGGTTCGTCCCGAGGATCGTGCGCGCGTCGGCGACGCTGCTCGCCGATCGCGCGGACCACTACACGTTCGTGTCGTCGCTCTCGGCGTACCCCGACGACGTGCCGCGCGGAGCGACCGAGGAAACCCCCGCTCACGCCCCGCCGTTCCCCGACACCGAGGAGATCACCGGCGAGAGTTACGGCCCGCTCAAGGTCGCGTGCGAGCTCGAGGTCCGACGGGCCTTCCCCGGAAGGGCGTCGATCGTGCGACCAGGCTTCATCGTGGGGCCGAACGACCCCATCGACCGGTTTCCGTACTGGGTGCGCCGATCGGCTGCCGGCGGGGCGATGCTCGCGCCCGAGCCCGCCGACCTTCCCGTGCAGCTCGTCGACGTGCGCGACCTCGCGGCGTTCATGCTCGACCACGCGGAACGGCGGACCGACGACGTCTTCAACGTCACCGGCCCGGATCGCGTGCTCACGATGCGAGAGCTGCTGGAGTCGTGCACGGCGGCGGGCGGCGCCGACACGAAGCTGGTGTGGGCGGGGGTCGAGTTCCTCCGCGAGCGAGGCTTGCACGAGCCCGGGGAGCACGGCTGGGAGCAGCTGCCCTATTGGTACACGGAGGAGCCCGGATTCTCCGAGTTCGACGTCTCGAAGGCGATCGCGGCGGGGCTCCGTTTCCGGCCGCTCGCCGAGACGATCGCCGACACGCTTGCGTGGGACCGGCGGCGGGAGCAGACGTGGCCGATGGGCGCCGGCCTGGACCGAGCGCGCGAGCAGGAGCTGCTGACGGAGCTCGGGACTCTCGCGTCCTAGCCTGTCAGGAGGCGCGCAGCTTCCGGAGCTGCTCCGTGAGGCCGGGGCCGTCCAGGTCGTAGGGCACGATCCACGTCGTGCCGTCCTGATTCACGAACAGCCACTCGGCCTGCGCGAAGATCCCGAACCGCGCCCAGAACGTCCCGTTCTCGCTCACGGTGTTGGGGAACGGCAGGTGGAACTCGCTCACGAAGCCCGCGATCGAGCCCGAGGAGGCGAAGCCGCCCATCCCGAGAAACTGAACCTTTCCCTCGTTCCTTCGCGCGACCTGCGCGACATCGGGCGCGGAGGCCCGGCACCGGGTTCACCACGGCGCCCAGAACCAGATCGCGAGGTCGCGTCCGGCGAGCTCCGCCCCGCGGACGGTGCCGCCGCCGACCAGGGGCGCGGTGAAGTCGAGCAGCTCGGCGGCGTCGCTCGACGCCGGCGGGGGAGGGGAGCTGCCCGGGCCCGGCGTGCCGGCGCACGCGGTCGCAACGACCGCGACGACGGTGAGCGCGCCCACACGGCGGCGGAGCGAGGCAGGCATCACGAAAGAGAGTACGAGCGGGCTCGTCGCTCAGACCGGAAGGGCCTCGCGCGCGGCGCCGCGGATGCCGCCGCCGGTCCTCCGGACCGACCGACGGTAGACGAGGTAGGCCGCGACGATCAACACGGTCGACGTCACGAGCATGAGCGTGCCGACGGCGTTCGCGGCGGGGGAGGGGGCCTGCCGCGCGGCGCTGTAGATGAACATCGAGACCGTTTGGTTCGAGGCGTCCTCCGCGAGCTGGTTCACGATCACGAAGTCGTCGAGCGTGAACGCGAAGATGATCGCCGCGCTCGCGAAGATCGCGGGGAACAGCAGCGGGAGCGTCACCCTGCGGAGCGCCTGCGTGGGCGACGCGCCGAGGTCGAGCGCGGCCTCCTCGTATTCCTTGCCCAGTGAATACAGGCGTGCGCGCACGATCACGACGGGGTACGCGAGCGCGAGCGTCACCAGCCCGAGGAGCTGCCCTGTCGTCCCGAGTCCGATCACGCGAAAGACCTTGATGAACAGGAGGAACATCGAGACCGCCAGGATGAGCTCCGGCGTGATGAACGAGAACATCATGACGAAGTTCACCGACCCGGAGCCGCGGCTGCGCCAGCGATCGAGCCCGAGGGCGAAGGCGACGCCCAGGGGGACGGCGATGACGGTCGTGAGCGCGGAGAGCTTGAGGCTCTGGGCGATCGCCTGACGGATCGTGGGATCGTTCAGGAGCGATTCGTTCGGGTCGCTGATCCACCACCGCAGGGACGCCCCCGCCCAGTTCGAGATGGACCGCGTGCTGTTGAACGAGAACAGCACGGCCACCAAGACTGGAATCATCGTCCAGGCCACGTATCCGACGCCGACGGCCCAGAGAAACCGGGGCCGCGCCCAGGGATTCGACAGCGCCGTTCGAAGGCGGCTCACGACAGGCGCTCCCTCGACACGCGGGCGGTGCTCCACAGGTAGTACGCGATCGGCACGACCAGCAAGGCGAGCAGGACGAGGATCAGTGCGGCGCCGCGCGCGAGGAAGATCGGGATTCGCAGCTGGTCGACGATGAAGTTGCCGAGCATGCGCGTGCCGTTCACGTTCGCGACGAGCTGCTGCGTGAAGTAGTCCCCGAACATGGGCAGGCCGCAGATGATCACGCCGGCGAGGATCGCCTGCCTCGACGCGGGGAGGGTCACGCGCACGAACGTGCGCGCGGGGCTCGCCCCCAGGTCGCGCGCGGCCTCCACGTGCTCGTGCGGCACGCGGTCCAGCGCCGCGAGCAGCGGCAGGATCATGTACGGCACATAGCCGTACACGAGCCCGGCGAGGAGCGTCCCGACGTGACCGTCGAGGAACCCGATCGGCCCGCCCGTGAGGCCGATGCCGTGCAGGGCCCGGTTGATCCAGCCGTCGTCCTGCAGCAATCCGATCCACGCGGTGAGCCGCAGCATGTAGCTCACCCAGAACGGCGCGAAGAACAGCGCGAGGAACACCCCTTTGAAACGTCCGGCGTGACGGGCGACGAAGTACGCGAACGGGTAGCCGACGAGGAGGCAGAGGAGCGTCGCGAGCCCCACGTACGCGAGCGTGCGGAAGAACGCCCCGAAGTAGATGCCGTCGGAGTGACTGATGTTCGAGAGGGTGAAGCTGAGCACGCCGGTGTCCCACTGCGCCGGATTCCACTGCGGAATCGGCGTCTGCAGGATGGGATCGATCGTGCCGAACGTGACCCCGAGCACGACGTAGAAGGGGAAGAGGAAGAAGACGAGCAGGTAGGCGGTCGCCGGCGCGGCGAACGACGGCCAGAGCCACCGCGAGAACCCCCCGCGCGCCGCGCCGGCGACCGCCGGTCGCCGCGCCTGCCGCGTGCTAGACACCCGCCTGGATCTCTTGGTAGGCGCCCTCCCACAACGCCTCGACGTCGGGAGCGAGCTCGAGCAGCCGATAGCCCACGGAGAAGTCCTCTTCGCGCACGATCGTCGTCGCGAGGTGGTCGGGGACCACCTGACTGCCCACGAGCGACTCGGGAGTGATGCCCTTGATCGGCTGCTGGTACCCCGTATAGGTCGTGTAGTTCGTCTGCGCGTTGTCGGCGTCGAGGACGAAGTCGATGAACAGGTGCGCGAGCACCGGATTCTTCGCGACCTTCAGGATCATGATCGTGTCGTTGTCGACGTTGCCGGGGATGCCGGGCGTTGCACCGGGCCAGTAGTACGAGACGTTCGGCAGCGTGTCGCCCGCCGGCAGGAAGAAGAACGCGGAGCCGACGTTCCCCGACCACGACTGGTGCAGCCAGGCCCTTCCGCGTGGAATGTCGTTGTAGTCGTTGTGGTCGAACTGCGGGTTCGTCGCCGCGACGACCTCGGCGATGTCGTCCTTCGCCTGCTTGATGACGGCGGGGTCGCCGGTGTTCACGTCGGTGATCCCCTTGCGGAACATCGCGAGGCTGAACAGGTCGCGCGAGTTGTTCAGCAGGTGCGTCTTGTCCTTGGGCGCGCCGTTCCAGAAGATCTCGTACGGGTTGTCCATCCCCGCGATGTCGGCCGAGATCTCATCGTTGCGCCACATGATGCCGGTATCCCAGATCGCGTACGGCACCGTATAGCGGGCCTCCACGTCGTAGAACGGGCTCTGCAGCTGGTCCCAGACGTTGGCCTGGAGGTTCGGGAGGTAGTCGTGGTTGATCGGCTGCAGAAAGCCGCCGGCGATCAGCCTGCCCACCGTATACACCTGCGCGCCGAAGAAGAGATCGAACTGTGCCGTTCCCGACGCCACCTTCGCGATGCCGTCGGCCATGTCGACGAAGGTCGTGAGCTCGACCTCCACGCCGTGGATGTCCTCGAACCTCCGCATGAGCGAGGGCGCGAGGTAGTAGTTCCAGTTGAAGATCTTGAGCTTGGCGCCCTTCTCCGGAGCGAGGTCGCTCGCGATCGGCGGGTTGTCGTCGAGGATGTTCCACGTCACGGGCGCGTCCAAGCGCGCGAGCGGGTACGTGCCCCCGCCGACACCACCGACCCCGTAAGGGTTCTCCGCGGCCGTGTTCGTCGGGCCGCCGGTGCCGCCGACGGTGCTCTGGGCGCCGCCGCCGCACGCGGCGAGGATCGCGGCGAGACTGGGCACCGCGACGCCGGTCAGGCCGGCGCGACGGAGGAACTCCCGCCGCGTGTAGCTCCTTCGTTCCATGGGGTGCTGAAGCATCCGTCTCCCTCCGATCGCTCTTGCACGTTGGTACGCGGGGAGGCGCCGACCAGTATTCACCGGCAGGCCGATGAGCGCGAATCCTGCGGCGCGTGGCGAGGGATCGCGATCGCCCGACCGGGCTCGCGCGTAGACTTGGCACATCCCCCTTCGGCTGGAGCTCACCCGTGCCCGTTCGTGAAGACATCCGCAACGTCGCGATCGTCGCTCACGTGGACCACGGCAAGACGACGCTGGTGGACGCGATGCTCTGGCAGACCGGTGCCTTCCGCGAGAACCAGAACGTGGGTGAGCGCGTCATGGACTCCCTGGATCTCGAGCGGGAGAAGGGGATCACGATCCTCGCGAAGAACACCGCCGTGCGACACGGTTCGTTGAAGATCAACATCGTCGACACGCCGGGGCACGCGGACTTCGGCGGGGAGGTAGAGCGAGGGATCACGATGGTGGACGGCGCGCTGCTGCTGGTGGACGCGTCCGAGGGGCCGCTCCCGCAGACGCGATTCGTGCTTCGCAAGGCGCTCGAGGCCCACCTGCCGGTGATCCTCGTCGTCAACAAGGTCGATCGCCCGGACGCGCGGGTGACGGAGGTCGTGAACGAGGTCGAGGAGCTCTTCCTGGACCTCGACGCCGACGAGCACCAGATCTCGTTCCCGATCCTGTACGCGGATGCGCGTTCCGGTCGATGCGGGCGGGATCCGGCCGATCTCGCGCCGGACCTCGAGCCGTTGTTCGAGACGCTCGCCTCGAGCATCCCCGCCCCCTCGTACGAGGAGGGTCACCCGCTGCAGGCCCTCGTGACGAACCTGGACGCCTCGCCGTACGTCGGCCGCCTGGCGCTGTGCCGCGTGCGGCACGGAACCGTGCGACGCGGCCAGCCCGTGGCCTGGTGCCGCGCGAACGGCACGATCGAGCCCGCGAAGATCGGCGAGCTCTACGTGACCGAGGCGCTCGACCGCGTGGAGGTCGAAGAGGCCGGACCCGGCGAGATCATCGCGGTCGCGGGCATCGATGAGATCACGATCGGTGAGACCCTCGCCGATCCGGACGACCCGCGTCCGCTGCCCGTCACGCGTGTCGACGAGCCGTCGCTTTCGATGACGATCGGAATCAACACGTCGCCGCTCGCGGGGCGGGACGGTGACCGGCTGACCGCTCGGCTCGTGAAGAGCCGACTCCAGGCGGAGACCGTCGGCAACGTCTCGATTCGCGTGCTTCCCACCGAGCGGCCCGAGGTCTGGGAGGTGCAGGGCCGCGGCGAGCTGCAGCTCGCGGTGCTCGTCGAGGTCATGCGTCGCGAGGGCTTCGAGCTCTCGGTCGGGAAACCCCAGGTCGTGACCCGCCGCGTGGACGGAGTCCTGCTGGAGCCGGTCGAGCGCGTCGCGATCGACGCGCCCGAGGACTATCTGGGCGTGATCTCGCAGCTGCTCGCGCTTCGAAAGGGGCGGCTCGTCGAGCTCGTGAACCACGGCACCGGCTGGATCCGCATGGAGTACGTCGTGCCCGCTCGCGGGTTGATCGGGTTCCGCACCGAGTTCCTCACGGAGACGAGAGGCACCGGCCAGCTGCATCACGTGTTCGAGGGATACGAGCCCTGGCTCGGCGATCTCCGTACCCGGCCGACGGGGTCGCTCGTCGCCGACCGCCGAGGCCCGACGACGAACTTCGCGCTGCTGAACCTGCAGGAGCGCGGCTCGATGTTCGTCGGCCCCGGCGAGGAGGTCTACGAGGGGATGATCGTCGGGGAGAACGCACGAGCCGACGATCTCGACGTGAATCCCACGAAGGAGAAGAAGCTCACCAACATGCGCCAGTCGACCTCGGAGGAGCTCGTCCGCCTGATCCCCAAACGGGAGCTCTCCTTGGAACAGGCGCTGGAGTTCATCCGGGAGGACGAGTGCGTCGAGGTGACGCCGAAGAACGTCCGCTTGCGCAAGGTGATGCTCGGCCAGCAGGATCGCGCGAAGGCAGGCCGGCGCGGCGTGGGATCAACGGCCGGTGACGTCTAGGACCTCGGCGAGGTCGTAGCCGACCGGCTCGTCGAGCTGGTCGAAGGTGCAGGACCGCGGATCGCGGTCGGGGCGCCATCGCACGAACTGGGCCGTGTGGCGCAACCTCGGCCCCTCCATGTGGTCGTAGCGCACCTCGACGACGCGTTCGGGCCGAAGCGGGGTGAACGAGAGGTCCTTGCCCGCGCTCCAACGGCTGCCTTCGGCGTTGCGGGGCGTGCGGGTACCCGCCTCCTGCTTCGCCCAGTCCCAGGGATGGTCCTCGAACGAGGTCACCAGCGGCTGCAGCTCCTCGAAGAGCTCTTTGCGCCGCTCGAGGGGGAAGGCCCCGATCACGCCGATGTTCGCGAGGTCGCCGCGCGCGTCGTAGAGCCCGAGGAGCAGCGACCCGATCCGGTCGGGACCGCTCTTGTGGGGGCGGTACCCGGCCACCACGCAGTCGGCGGTGCGCTCGTGCTTGATCTTGAACATCACCCGCTTGTCGGGCTGGTAGGTCCCGCCCAGCGGCTTGGCGACGATGCCGTCGAGGCCCGCCCCCTCGAACCGATGGAACCACTCCTCGGCCTCGACGATGTCCGTGGTCGTCCGCGTGAGGTGGATGGGAGCCGCGGCCCGTGCGAGCGCGCCCTCGAGTGCCGCCCGTCGGTCGGAGAAAGGTTGCCCCCGAACATCTTCGGCGCCGATCGCGAGCAGATCGAAGGCCACGAACGTGGCCGGGGTCTGCTCGGCGAGCATGTTCACGCGGCTGGCCGCCGGATGGATCCGCTGCTGCAGGGCTTCGAAGTCCAGCCGATCGCCGGACGCGCCCACCACGACGATCTCGCCGTCGAGCACGCAGCGCTCGGGAAGGTTCGCCTTGAGCGCCTCGACGAGCTCGGGGAAGTAGCGGGTCATCGGCCGCTCGTTCCGGCTTCCGATCTCGACCTCGTCTCCGTCGCGGAAGACGATCGAACGGAACCCATCCCACTTCGGCTCGTAGCTCATCGCGCCGCCCGGGATCTCCTTGACCGCCTTGGCGAGCATCGGGGCGACCGGGGGCATCACGGGCAGCCGCATGTCTTCATCCTCATCCGAAGCGGCCCGGCCAGTCCAGGCCCACCGTCGGGCGGTCGACACGGTGTCGGTCCGGTGGGACGGTGGAGGACGATGTCGGCCCGAACCCGATCCCTTCTGCCCCGGTCTGTTCTTTCGATGTCTCGCGCGAAGAGGGTCGCCGTCCTGTGCCTGGCGCTCGCGGCGGCGTGCGACGGCGGGGGAGCGCTCACCCGGCCGCCGCCGTCGCCGACCGCGGGCTCCGCGGGGAGCACGGTTGCACCGATCCCGAATCTCGACCCCGAAGGCGTGCTCTCCGCCGACCCCGCCACGCTCGCGGCGGACCTCACGATCACGTTCGAGCGTCTGCGGAACGAGGTCGACCGGTGGACGGACCTGGAGGCTCCGCCTTCGGAGACCGCACAGCTCCTCGGCGTGCACCAACAGCGGCTCGTCGCGCTGCTCGCCGACACGCCGGCGCTTCGGGACAAGACGCTTCCGCTCCTCACCGGACCCTTTGCGCGCGAGATCCGCACGACGGTCGAGGCGGGGACCGCGATCCGCTCGGGGATCACCCCCGCGAAGCACGTTCCCTCGTTCAGCACCGGACCTCCCGACCCCGCCGGCATGCTCCGCGGTTGGTACGAGGAAGCTGAGGCCCGGTTCGGCGTGTCGTGGGAGCTCCTCGCGGCGGTGAACTTCGTGGAGACGCGCTTCGGCCGGGTCCACTCGGCGAGCTATGCGGCCGCGAAGGGTCCGATGCAATTCCTTTCGTCGACCTGGAAGGCGTACGGCATGGGCGGCAACGTGCACGATCCGCACGACGCGATCCTCGGGGCGGCGAACTACCTCGCCGCGTCCGGTGCGCCCGCCGACGATCGCGCGGCGTTGTGGCACTACAACCCGTCGAAGACGTACGTGAAGGCGGTTTCGCTGTACGCGAGGCAGATCACGCGCGACCCGCGGGCGTTCCTCATGTACTACACGTGGCAGGTGTTCGTGATCACCACGAAGGGCGACGTGCAGCTCACGGGGCCGGGCAGCAGGCCGGCGTAGCGGTCAGTCCGTGACGTCGATGCGCTCCAGCACGACGTCCTCGACCGGCCGGTCGCGCTCGCCGGTGGGAACCTTCGCGATCGACGCCACGACGTCCGAACCCTCGGTGACCTCACCGAAGATCGTGTGCTTGCCGGTGAGCCACGCCGTGGGGGCGACGGTGACGAAGAACTGCGAGCCGTTCGTCCCGGGGCCGGCGTTCGCCATCGCGAGCAGGTACGGCCGATCGAACGACGGCCCGTCGGGCGGGCATTCGTCTTCGAACTCGTAGCCCGGCCCGCCCATCCCGGTCCCTTCGGGATCGCCGCCCTGGATCATGAAGCCGTCGATCACGCGGTGGAAGATCGTGCCGTCGTACAGCGGCTCGGTCTTCGTCGACCCGTCTCGCGAGTCCTTCCACTCGCGGCGCCCGGTCGCGAGCTCCACGAAGTTCGCGACGGTGGCCGGCGCGTGACCGGGCATGAGCTCCACGGTGAACGAGCCGTGGTTGGTGACGAACGTTGCGGTGGGCATGGGCGTGAGCTCCTCAGGTCGGCGACGCCCCACCCTATCGCCGCGCCGTCAGGCGAGCACGACGTCGGCGAGGTGATCGACCTGGTCGAGCGCGGCAACGCTCGGGTCCCGGATGAACTCGTCCACGCCGAGGTCCTCGAACGCGGCCTGCCGCGTGCGGAGGTCGCCCTCGGACCGTGCGGCGCTTTGTGCGATGCCCTCCGTCCAGTCGCCCGGCCATGCGTCGTACGAGCGGAGATTCGCGACCGACGCGTCGGCGTGATCGTCTCCGATCGAGAAGTATTGCAGCGCCACGATCCTGGGCTCACCCCCACCGCCCAGCTCCGCGTAGGCCGACCGGAAGTCGCGCACCACGGCCCGGGGAGCATTCCCGGGCCGCCGGTCGGATCGCGTCGGGCTATCGCCCGGCGACCGCGCCCTTCGGGCGCGGTCGCCTCGTCCCCCCCTTGCGGCCGCCGCGCGCGATGCGCCGCAGGTCCTCGGCGCGAGCGAGCCCGAGCTCCTTGTCCAGGCCGTAGTGGAACATCGCTCATCCCTCCTTTGCCTGCGCGGCGGCCGCGAACCGCCCAAGCACGGTCGTCCACCCCGCGCCGTAGCCCTCTCGCGCTTGCATCGCGAGCGCGCCCAGCCGCTCCCACCCGCGGTGCTCGAGGTCGACGCGTGTGCCGCCGCCGTCGGGCGTGAAGACGACCTCGATCTCGGTCGGCGGCGCGTCGCGGAGGTTCGGCTTCCACGAAAGCACCAGCCGGCGCGGTGGGTCCCACGCGAGCACCGTGCCCCAGACCCCTTCGGCCCCATCGGACATGACCTCGTAGACCCTGCCACCCTCACGCTCCTCGAAGACGACCGACTCCACCTTGACGCCGTCCTCGTCGCGATCGTGGGCCATCGAGTAGTGCTCGACCGGCCACCAGGTTCCGAGGTCGCGCGTGAAGACGCGGAACGCGTCCTCCGGCGCCCGGTTCACGGTGACGTCCGCGCGGATGGGCTCAACGGTCATCGTGGATCTCCTTCCGGTTGGTCGGCGACGGTTGGTCGGCGGCATCCTTGAACGCCGCGAGCGCCGACTGCCAGTAGCTCTCGAGGTACGTGCGGAGAGCGGCGAGCCCCTCCGCGTCGATCGAGTAGAGGTGCCGGGTCCCCACACGCCGCTCCGTCACGAGCCCCGCCCCCTTCAGCACGCGGAGGTGCTGTGAGACGGCCGGCCGGGAGACCGGCAGGTCGGCCGCGAGGTCGACCACCGCCCGAGGTCCGTCCCGGAGGAGCTCCAGCACGCGCCGACGAGTCCCGTCCCCGAGGGCCTCCAGCACCAGCTCCGCGTTCGATGAGTAAGCCATAACTTACGGTAAGTATCTGCTTACTAGTCGCTCGTGTCAACCCCGTGACCACGCTGGAGGGACGACGGCGACGCGCCGATGAACAAGACGTGTTCGAGGACCTCTGGCTTCGTGTCCGGCGTTCGCTGCTGGCGGCGCAGGGATCGGACGGCGGGCTCGGGCCGCGAGCAGGGTTGCCGTCCGAGCCCGAGCCGACCGCCTTGGCCGCGATCGCGCTGGACGACGCGCAAGCACGATCCTGGCTCGCGGCGAACCAGCGAGCCGATGGGAGCTTCACGCTCGTGGGCGGGCCCGTCGTGAACGATTCGGCGACGGGCCTGGCGTCCGTCGCGCTGGGTCCCGGCACCGCCGCGGAGCGCGCGATCGACCACCTGGTGGGCATGGTCGCCGCGAGAGTGCCCGACGACCCACGAGTGCCCCACGATCCCGATCGCCGCGGGTGGGCGTGGACCGAGGGCACGTTCGGATGGGTGGAGCCCACGGCCCGTGCGCTGCTCGGGCTTCGGCTTCGGCGCCCCGACGACCTCGACGCCATCGGGCAGGCGATCGAGATGCTTCGGGATCGGGAGGTCTCCACCGGCGGGTGGAACCACGGCAACCCGGTCGCGTTCGGTGTGGACCTTCCCGCGTACGGACAGACGACGGCGCTCGCTCTCGTCGCGATGCATGGTCTGGATCCTTCGATGGAGCGTCGGGGAATCGAAGCGCTGCAACGGCTCTGGAAGTTGGAGCGCTCGGGATCGCTGACGCTCGCGACCTCCGCCGCGGCGCTTCGCCTCCACGGCGCGCCGGAGTGGGTGGGTCCGGCTCGGGAGCTCGATGCGCGTTTCGCCCGGATGCCGGAAGACGTGGTCACGCTCTGCTGGGCGGCGATCGCCGTCGGACCCGGCCTCGACGTTCTCAGGGAGCCGTCGTGAGCCCCGTGAGCCGTCGGACCTTCCTCCTCGGCGGCGCTGCCGCCGTCGCGAGCGCGGCCGCAGCCCTCCGTCTCGGGAGCGTCGGTGGCGGGCCGACCGAATGGGATTCCTCGGCGTTCCCACCGCCGGGCCTCGCCCGCGTTGCGGTCCTTCGCGCGTCCGGGTACGACGGGGGGCTGGAACGGATCGTCGAGGACGGGTTGCGAGCGATCGGAGCGGAGGTCCGCGGGGCGTCGGTGCTGCTCAAGCCCAACCTGGTCGAGTTCGAGGCGGGCACCCCGATCAACACGGATCCCCGGCTCGTCGCCGCCACCGTGCTGGCCCTCCGCTCCCTCGGGGCCGCCGCGGTGACGGTCGGAGAGGGTCCCGGCCACCGCCGTGACACCGAATACGTGCTGACCCGTTCGGGGTTCGACGATGCCCTGAAGAGCGTCGCCGCGCCGTTCGTCGACCTCAACACCGACGCGATCGTCGAACGGCGGCTCCACTCGAGGTTCACGACGTTGGAGCGACTGTGGCTTCCTCGCTCCGTCGTCGATGCGGACCTGGTGATCTCCATGCCCAAGATGAAGACCCATCACTGGGCCGGGGCGACGCTCTCCCTCAAGAATTGCTTCGGCTGCGTGCCGGGACGCGTCTACGGGTGGCCGAAGAACGCGCTGCACTTCGCCGGTCTCGAACAAGCCATCGTGGACGTGGCGGCGGCCGTTCGGGCCGACCTCGCCATCGTCGACGGGATCGTGGGGATGGAGGGCAACGGCCCGATCACGGGAACCGGCGTCGCGTCCGGCGTCCTCGTCTTCGGCAACGATCCGGTGGCGACCGACACGATCGCGGCGACGCTCATGGGGATCGAGCCCTCGCGGCTTGGCTACCTCGACCTCGCCGCCCGATTCCTGGGACAGGGCGATCGAGCGCGCATCCGAACCGAGGGAGAGGAGGTCGACGGCGAGGTCGTCCGGTTCGACCTCCTTCCCGAGTTCGCCTACCTCAGGGCGTAGCCGTCAGTTGGCGGGCGAGGTCCTCCGGGCGCGTCACCGGGAGCCGACACGTGAACCGTTGGCAGACGTACGCGGTCGGTCGGTCGTCCAACGGGGGACGATCCCGCAGGAGCGCGACGGCCGACGACGCCGCCGCGTCGCCGGGCGCAGCGAGGGCGAGCACCACGTTCGGCCGGAACTGGGCCCAGGTTGCCTCGGCCGCGAGCGCGAGTGTGGCTTCCTCGGCGGGATCCCCGACGACCGCGACCTCGTAGCTCGGTCCGAGGTACAGATCCAGCGCGCAGAGGGCGTGGCCGAACCCCGTCGGGGCCTGCCCCATGACGTCGCGGACGAGCCGAAGCGCCGAGAGCCCCGCTCGCTCGTACCCCGCCTCGCCGGTGAGCAACGCGAGGCGCTGCAACACGTCGGCGGCAGCGGAGTTCCCCGAGGGAACCGCGTTGTCGTAGACGTCCTTCGGCCGGACCACCAGGGCTTCCGCGTCGGCGCCGCTGAGGAAGAAGCCGCCTCGCTCCTCATCGAGGAACAGACGGATCAGGTCGTCCGCGAGGGCGCGCGCCTCCTCGAACCACCGGAGCTCGAAGGTCGACTGATACAGCGTGAGGCAAGCCTCGGCGAGCAGCGCGTAGTCGTCGGCGTAGCCGGGGCCGCCGGCAACGCCGTCGCGCCAGGAGCGAAGGAGGCGCCCGTCGGCGCGTCGCAGGTCGGTGAGCACGAACTCCCCGCAGCGTTCGGCGGCCTCGATGTATCGGGGTTCCCCGAACGAGCGCCCGGCCTCCGCGAGCGCCGTGACCGCGAGCGCGTTCCATCCGGCGAGCACCTTGTCGTCGGTCGCGGGCCGGACCCGATGCTCCCGGGCGTCGAACAACGTGCGACGAGCTTCGTCCATTTCGGACCGCGAAGGCTGGGCGGCAGTCGTCGGTGGACGGTGCAGGATGTTCGTCCCCTCCCAGTTCCCCGCCGGTGTGGCCCCGAGGGCCCTCGCGGCGTCGCGCCCCACGAGCCGCACGAGCTCGTCCCACGACCACGTGAAGAACTTGCCCTCCACGCCCTCCGAGTCGGCGTCCTGCGAGGAGAAGAAGCCGCCGTCCGGATGTCGCATCTCGCGGAGGAGGTAGTCGAGCGTTTCGGTCGCCACGACTCGACAGCGGTCCTCGCGCGTCACCAGCCAGGCGTGGGTCCAGAGCCGGGCGAGCTGGGCGTTGTCGTAGAGCATCTTCTCGAAGTGCGGCGCGAGCCACGCCGCGTCCGTGGAGTACCGGGCGAACCCGCCACCAAGATGGTCATGGATGCCCCCCTCGGCCATGCGATCGAGCGTCGTGGTGACCATGTCCCGCGCGCGGGGGTCGCCCCGCTCCGCTCGACGCAGCAGGAACTCGAGCGTCATCGGCTGGGGGAACTTCGGCGCCCCGCCGAACCCGCCCCATCGTTCGTCGAACGCGGCGGACAGCCGCTCGAGCGCGGCCCGCGGTATGTCCTCGGACGGGGGATCGTGGGACCCGGGCACCTGCGCGGCCTTGCCGATGGCGTCGGCAACGCGTGTCCCCTGGGCGAGCAGGTCGTCACGGCGACTCGTCCAGGCCTCCGCCACGCCGCTGAGGACCTGACGGAACGAGGGGAGGCCGTGCCGCGGTTCGGGCGGGAAGTACGTTCCCGCGAAGAAGGGAACGCCCTCGGGGGTCAGGAAGGCGGTGAGGGGCCAGCCTCCCGATCCCGTCATGGCCTGGACGGCGTCCATGTAGATGGCGTCGAGGTCGGGACGTTCCTCGCGGTCCACCTTGATCGACACGAAGTGCTGGTTCATGAGCGCGGCCGTGCCCTCGTCCTCGAAGGACTCCCGCTCCATCACGTGGCACCAGTGGCACGCCGCGTAGCCGATCGAGAGCAGGATGGGGCGTTGCTCACGCCGCGCTCGGTCGAGTGCCTCCGTGCCCCAGGGGTACCAATCCACGGGGTTGTGCGCGTGCTGCAGCAAGTAGGGGCTCGTCTCGTTCGCGAGTCGGTTGGTGCTGCGCCGTTTCACGCTCCCAGTCTCCCTCCCGCGGGCGGCAACGACCGGTTCAGCCTCAACGAGCCGATGCCGATGAACTATCCAATGGAGAGCATTCGCGTGCTCGTGATCGGCGACGATCCGAGTCTCGCCGAGTCCCTCGGGCAGCGTCTTCCGCTCCGGAGCAACGTCCTGGTGACGGGCACGGTCGCGGCCGGCGAGGCGGCGGCAGCCTTCGAGGCCGGCGAGGTGGACCTCGCCCTCGTCGACGTCGATCAGGGGGATCACACCGGCATGCAGGCGATCGAGGACCTTCGCGCCGCGTTCGACGGATCCCGCGCGCTGGGGATCTCGGAGCTCGAGTCCTCGGAGGTGTTGATCGGCGCCTTGGCAGCCGGCGCCTGCGGCGTCGTGTCGCGGCGGCTGCCCGGCGACCAGCTCCATCGGGCGATCAGCCGAGCCGCGGCCGGTGAACTGGTAGTCCCGGAGTCCGAGCTGCACACCGTCGTCGACCGTCTGCACCACTCTGGCCCGGTGCTCAGCGACAAGGTTCGGGTGGAGTCGCTCTCCGCGCGCGAGACGGAGATCCTCCTCGCGCTCGCCGACGGGCTCTCGACGTCCGAGCTTGCGCAACGGCTGGGGATCAGCGTGATGACCGTGCAGAGTCACGTGAAGAGCATCCTTCCGAAGCTCGGCGTGCACTCCAAGGTCGAGGCCGTCACCCTCGCGTGGCGTACCGGGCTCACCTCCGTGACGCGCTCGGCGTGAGCGGGCGGGCGCCGTGACCGAGACGCCGAGCTCGCCGGCGCCGGTCCGCGTCGTCGTCGTCGACGCCCATCCGATCTTTCGAGGCGTCGCGCGCATGGCGTGCGAGTCGGGGCCGCGATTGGAGCTCGTCGGCGAGGCCGAAGACGCCGACCAGGCGGTCGACCTCTGCCCGCGGCTCGCCCCCGACGTCGTCGTGATCGACGTCGACATCGCCGGGGGAGGGATCGACGCGATCCGGCGCATGCGCCGGGCCGGATATCGGGGCCGCGTTCTCGTACTCACGGAGGAGACCGCTGGTGCGATGGTGCTCGACAGCCTTCGCGCCGGCGTCGACGGCTACCTGGAGAAGGCGAAGGCTTTGCGGTCGCTGGGTTCGTCGATCCTCAGGGTGGCCCTCGGTGAGCGACTGATCGATCCGGAGCTCGAGCGCGCCGCAGTGATGGAGCTGGGGCGGTTCGTGAAGACCGCCCGAGAAGGCTCGCGGGTCGCGTCGTCCCTTACCGCGCGAGAGCTCGAGGTACTGCGCTTCATGAGCGAGGGCCTCACGATGGCGACCATCGCGAAGCGTCTTGGCATCTCACCGCGAACCGTCGAGACGCACGCCACCAACCTCTACCGGAAGCTCCTCGCCGGCTCCCGGCTCCAGGCGGTCGCGCGGGCCGCCTCCCTAGGACTGATCGACCTTCGCCGGGCGTAGGGAAGCGCAACGAACCCGGTTCAGCCTCGCGCGGTCGGCGTCGATACCTCTCGCGAGCCCATGAACAAGCGCGAGATCCGCTCCGTCCCGCCCACGAAGCGACGCCTGGGCGTCATCGTCGTGGACCCGCTTCCGGTGGTTCGCGCGGGATTGGCCCTGCTGATCTCGGCCTGTTCCGACATGGAGGTGCTCGCGGAGTGCGGTGTGGCCGAGGAAGGGTTCGATGCGCTCCGTCGGGTGCGCCGGTCGCGTGTCGTGCTCCTGGTCGGCCTCGGGCTCGCGGGCGAACGGGACTCGTTCTCGTTCATCCGCGCGGTGCGCGAGCGCTATCCGGTGCACGCGATCCTCGGCTGCGGCGCCAACGCCGACCCGGCTCACGTCTCGCGCGCGCTCTTCATGGGCGCCGACGGATTCGTGGACAAGAACGTTGCGCCGGAAGAGTTTCTCGAGGCGATCCGTGGCGCCGCGAACCACGAGGTCGTGCTCACCGGGCCCGCCCCGATCGCCGTGGGCGCGATCGCGAACGCCATCGAGCGTCGTCGGGACGTGGAGATCCGGCTCACCGAGCGCGAACGTGAGGTGCTCTCGGTGGCCGCGGAAGGGCTGACGGCACGGGAGATCGGCAACCGCCTGGGGGTCCGCGAGCGAACGGTGACCACACACCTCGCGCGGATCTACGGCAAGCTCGGCGTGGGCAGCCGGCTCGCCGCGATCCGACTGGCCGCGCAGTCCGGGCTCGTCACGGCAGGCCGGCTGGAGTAGCGACCTCCTCGCCGTCCGGGACTCGCTCCCGACGCAGCGCCCGGATCGCGAGGAAGAGCACCGCCAGACAACCCATGTTGCGCCCGAGCAGGAACAACTGCGCCTCCACCGCGCGTGTTCCGGTCGTGTGGAGCCCGCCGTACACGAGCGCGGTCGCCGCGGCCAGGTTGCACCACGCGACCACCCACGTGACGAGGGCGATCGTGCGCCCGCGCCGATCCTCCGCGCCGATCGCGGCCCACGGCAGCAGCCACCACGCGTACTGGATCGAGAAGAGTGGCGAGCAGACGCAGAGGACCACGACCGCCGCGAGCGCCGGGATGCCCTCGGGGCGAACATCCGCGCGCCCCGCGAGCGTCCAGATCCAGCCGACGGCGGCCACCGCGACGATGCCGAGCGCCCACGGGGTCCAGGCGTCCACCGTGCCCACGCGCACCGCGCCTCCCCGCAGCGCGACCGGGCCGCCGGTGGTCAGCCAGACCACGTCGCCCACGAGGCTTCCGACGTGCCACCCCGGGGCGTGGCGGAAGGTGGCGACCTGCGACGGCCCACCGGACCCGCCGACGGCGATCCAGGCGAGGCCGCCCGCGACGACGGTGCCGACGAACCACACGGCCGCGCGCCGGCGGCGGCGCACGAGCAAGATCGGGGCGACGACGAGCGGCCAGATCTTCATGAGCACGGCGAGACCGAGCGCGAGTCCGCCCTTGCGTTCGCCTCCACGCGCCGCGATCGCGACCGCCGCGACGGCGATCGCCGTCGGAACCGGGTCGAACCGGAGGTAGATGAACGGCAACACGGGAATCGTGAGCGCGAGATACCGGCTGGCGGTTCGCCGTCCGTAGGCGTGGGCGAGGATCGCGAAGGTGGCGAGGTCCGCGACGAACGCGACCGCCGCGAGCGTGCGCGCGGTGGCTTCCGTGGTCGAACCGACGATGAGATGGATCAGGAGCGTCTCGGCCGGCGCGTACTCGACCGGGAAGTCCCGATACGGCAGGCCCGGAGCACGCGCGATCTCCTGGAATCGGCTCGCGTCGTCCAAGACGCCGCCGCCGAGGTCGACCGCGCGGACGGTCCAGATGAACGCCACCACGTGGAACGCGAGGAGGGCCGCGATCACGAGCGGGCGGGTCGAGATGCGCGCCACCGGCCCCGGGTGATCCGGCGCGTGGTCGGGCGCACGGCGGCTCGCCCCCATGTCTCGACCATAACCACTGGGCTACGGCCTCGCGAGCATCGCGCCGATCATCGTGGGGTGCGCGATCTGCCGACGACCCACGCCGCCGCCGAAGCACCGGCCTCCCCGGTCGCCTCGCGCGGGCTCTTCGGAGCCGCCTCGCCGGTGTTGCTCGCCGGCATGGTGGCGGTGCGGATCGTGATCCTCGTCGTCACGATCCACGTGGGGAGCACGCGGCCGATCCTGGACGGGGACATCCACCGGTTCGAGGAGATCGGGCTCGAGCAGGGCGCCCCCTATCGCGACTTCCCGACCGAGTACGGCCCCGTGGAGACCGTCGTGATCCGAGCGATCGCGGGCGACGGGCTGCCGGCCACCGTGACCCGCGTCGCGCTGCTGTGGTTCGTGTGCGAGCTCGCGACGGCCGCCGCGCTCGGCTGGGCCTGGGGCCTGTCGACCGCGACGACCTTTCTCGTCCTGGGGCTTCCGCTCCTCACGCAGATGAGCTTGCGGCTCGACCCGCTCGCCGTGACGCTTGCCGTCTTGGGCTTCGCGCTCGCCCGCAAGGGTCGCGAGCGCGCCGGCGGGGTCGTGCTGGCCCTCGCCGCCCTGACGAAGGTCTGGCCGTTGTTCCTCGTGCCCGCCCTGCTGATCGATCGGCGGCGTCGCGCCGCTGGCTGGTTCGTCGGGGCTGCCGTCGCCGGGGGCACCGTGTGGGCCTTCGCGAGCGGCGCCGGCGCGCCACTGCAGGTGGTCTCGTTCCGTGGGGTGACGGGGTGGCACATCGAGAGCGCCGTGGGACTGCTGGTATGGGTCCTCACCGGAGGGCCGGTGCGAGGGGAGCTCGGCGCGATCCGGGTGGGGACGATGACGTGGTGGGAGCGGATCGGGCTCGGCGCCGCGACGATCGCGCTCCTGTTCGCCGTGTGGACGAAGGCGTGGCGACGGCGCATCACCGTCGACCCGCTGGGGGCGCCCGCGGTCGCCGCTCTCGCCGGGGCGATCCTGCTCTCCCCGGTCTGGGCTGGGCACTACGTGAGCTGGCTTCTTCCGTGGGGGGCGATCGCCGCAGGATATGGCGGCGGGCGGGCAACGGCCCGCGTGCTGTTCGCGGCCTCGATCCTCACGGCGTTCGTGGGAGCGACCCTGGACTTCGGCCGTTGGGAGGGGTCGGGCCCGCACATACCCGTCGTGCAGGCAGCGCTGCTCGCGATCCACGTGCTCTTCGGGGTCCTCATCCTTCGATGGCTCCGGTCGGAGCCCGCCACGGCGCCGATCGAACGAAGTGGCCGGACGAGGCCACCCACCGGGCGTCGCTGAACTACAGTTTCATTTCCGGGACGCCGAAGGGATGGCGTCGGTCTGGAAGAGAAGGAGCTCGCGTGGACGCCCGATCGAGGATCTTCACCGTTTCCGTCTTGATGCTGGCGGTCATGTTCGTGGTGATTCCGGTGGCGAACGCCTACATCGATCCCGGCTCGGGCAGCTTCATCTTCCAGGCCGTCGTCGGTGGCCTCCTCGCCGCGGCCCTCGTGGTCAAGGGGTTCTGGCGGCGCCTCGTTTCGTTCTTCACGAAGCGGCGGACCGCGGACGAACGATGAGTGAGGAGGACGGCGGGCGGGGGGACGCCGAGCCCCTCCCCGGCTCCTTCCGCGATCCCGCCGGCTTCGTCTTCCGGCGCGAGGGCACGCTCTTCCGACAGGTCAACGAGATCCATCGGCCTCACTACGACCGGCTGATGTCGTCGGGTCTGTACGAAGATCTCGTGGGCCGCGGCCTCTTGATCCCGCATGCGGAGGTCGACGGTTCACCGGCCGTGAGGCAGGGCGCTTCCCTCGTCCTTCGCCCGGAGCCGTTGCGCTTCGTGTCCTATCCGTACGAGTGGTCGTTCTCACAGCTTCGTGACGCGGCGCTCGCGACCCTTCGGATCCAGGAGGCGGCGCTCGACCACGGCATGTCGCTTCGCGACGCGAGCGCGTTCAACGTGCAATTCCACGAGGGTCGTCCGCTCCTCATCGACACGCTCTCGTTCGAGGAGCTTCCGGAAGGCCGGCCGTGGGTCGCGTACCGCCAGTTCTGCCAACACTTCCTCGCGCCGCTCGCCTTGATGTCGTACCGAGACGCGCGGCTCGGCAGGCTGTCGAGCGTCCACCTGGACGGGATTCCGCTCGACCTCGCGGTGGGCCTGCTCCCGAAGTCCGCTCGACTGCGGCCGGGCCTCCAGCTGCACCTGTTCTCCCACGCGAAGAGCCAGCGGCGCCACGCGAGTGACGCGGAACCCGCCGCCGCCTCGCGAGGGAAGTTCTCGATGCAGGCGTTCCGCGGGGTCCTGGACAGCCTGCGGGGGTCGATCGAGGGACTCGGCCTTCCCGAGGACGTGTCCGTTTGGGAGGACTACTACGGGACCGCGGCGCACTACGCCGAGGAGGCGATGGCTCGGAAGGAAGAGCTCGTGAGGAAGTTCCTCGCCGAGATTCAGCCGGACTCGGTTTGGGACCTGGGCGCGAACGTGGGGAGGTTCTCGAAGCTCGCGACGGAGGGCGGCGCCTTCACCGTCGCGTTCGACGTCGATCACGCGTGCGTCGACCACGCCTACCGCGACGCGAAGACCGCCGGGGAGACCAAGCTGCTCCCGCTGGTGCTCGACCTCACGAACCCGAGCCCGGCGATCGGCTGGTCGAACGCCGAGCGGGCGACCGTCGCCGAGCGCGGACCGGCGGACGCCGTGCTGGCGCTGGCGCTCGTGCACCACCTCGCGATCGCCAACAACGTGCCGCTGCCCGCCGTGGCCGACTACCTCGCCGCGCTCGGTCGGCATCTCGTGATCGAGTTCGTGCCGAAGGACGACCAGATGGTGCAGGTGCTCCTGCGCAACCGCGAGGACGTCTTCCCCCACTACACGGCCGAGCGATTCACCGAGGCGCTCGACTCGAGGTTCGAGATCGTGCACCGCGAGCCGATCGCGGACTCGGGCCGTGTGCTGTTCCTCGGGAGGAGACGATGAGCGAGCCGAAGCGGAGGCCCGTCCTGTATCCGTTCCTCGCCGGGGCGTTCTCGGTCCTCTACCTCTGGTCGACGAACCTCGAGCAGGACGTGTCGGCGCCGGAGGCCCTTCGATGGCTCGCGATCAGCGTGGCCGGCACGGGCGTCGTGTTCTTCGCGTTCCGAGCCCTGTTCAAGGACGGTCACCGTGCGGGCATCGCGGCGACGGCGCTGGCGGCGGCCTTCTTCTCCTATGGGTATGCGCTGCGCTCGATCGAAACGTCGGTTCGGCGCGACGTGTCGAGCTCGCTGCTCATCGCGTGGCTCCTCATGGCCTGCGCCGGCGTGCTGCTCGCGGTTCGGGCGCGCCGATGGGCGCCGCGCGCGACCCCGAGCCTCAACCTGGTGGCGGCCGTCCTCGTCTTGCTGAACGCGGTCCCGATCGCGATCCACCAGTTCACGCCCGCCTCGCAGGCGGCCGGCACGAGCAACGGGCCCCTGCTCCTGCCGGGCATCGACGCCTCGGCCGCCGGCGAGCGGCGCGACGTCTACTACATCATCCTCGACCGCTACGCGAACGTGAAGACCCTTGACGAGCAGTTCTCGTTCGACGACGCACCGTTCCTCGACTTTCTGCAGGGCGAGGGCTTCTACGTCGCTCGCGACTCACTCGCGAACTACCCGAAGACCACGCACTCGCTCGCCTCGACGTTGAACATGACGTTCCTGGATCGCCTCGGCGCGCGCATGGGTCCCAACTCCGGGGACTGGCAGCCTCTCTACGACATGCTGCGGGGCTTCGACGTCGAGCGCGCCTTCACGGGACTGGGGTATCGGACCGAGCACATCGGATCGTGGTGGACCCCGACGTCGGTCGACCCGTATGCGGACGCCAACCACGTGTACGGAGGAACCGCGGAGTTCTCGCACGTGTTCCTGTCCACCACGATGTGGCCGAAGGTCTCGGAGGCCGTGGGGCTCGTCCCGTACGTGTCCTTCGAGCGGCAGCAGTACGAGCGGGTGCTGTATCAGTTCCGAGAGCTCGACCGTATCGCCGAGGACCCGCGGCCCACGTTCACGTTCGCGCACTTCACCCTGCCGCACCCGCCCTACGTCTTCGACGCGCAGGGCAACTTCGTGCCGCCCGGCGTTGCCGCGCAGGGAGACCCGGACCGCGAGTACCTCGAGCAGCTCCAGTACACGAACGACCGAGTCGAGCAACTCGTGACCAAGCTCACCGCCGGACCCGACGACGAGGACCCGATCATCGTGATTCAGTCGGACGAGGGCCCGCACCCCTACGCGCTCGAGCACGACGAAGACCACTACGACTTCACGAAGGCGCCGCTCTCCGACCTCCAGAGGAAGCTCCGGATCCTGAACGCCTATTACTTGCCCGGGATCGACGAGACCGGGCTCTATCCGTCGATCACGCCGGTGAACTCGTTCCGGTTGATCTTCCACGACTACTTCGGCGCCGACCTGCCGCTGCTCCCCGACCGTACCTGGATCTACCAGGACGTCCGTCACCCCTACCGCTTCACGGAGGTCACGGACGAGCTGAAGACCTAGGCGCGGACGAAGAGGTACCCGTCCACGTCCTGGTAGGCGAGCTCCCACTCCGGGGATGTCCGGATCCAGTCGACCAGGGCTCCCGACTGCTCGGGGTCCAGGAGGGCGGCGTCCACCGACCATCGATCGAGGATCGTCTCCCATCCCTCCCTCGCCCCCGACGCGTTGAAGTAGTCGTTCCAGATCTGCGTGGAGTAGAGCTCGATCCGGGCGTCGACGAACACGAACAGCGAGGGGTTCGCGAACTCGACCCACGACCCCCAGACCTGCGATGCGAACACGCGGCTGCCGGGTTCGAGGTCGGTTCGCATCGCGGCGGACAGCCCGGCCGGGGCGTCGCGCAGGATCGGATCGCCGATGACGGTGCGACCGTTGCGCGGGATCGAGATCACGACGGCGGCCGCGACCAGGAGGACGATCAGCAGATTCATCGCCGGCACCCCGACGCGGGACTCCCGCTTGGGCGGCGGGAGCACACCGGCGACCGCGACCGGGGCGGCGGCCGCCCACCACATCACGCCTCGGATCGCGGGGAGTCCCAGCACGAAGAAAATGCCCAGACGAAGGAGCGTCAGCCAGGGAATCGCGCGCCCGGAGCGAGCGAAGTACAGGACGATCGCGAGGGCCGAGGCGAAGAACGCCGCGCCCGCCCCCATCGTGATCGTCGTGGGGCGCCATTCCGAGATGAGGTTGCGGATGGTGTTGTTCGTGCCGATCTCCACCGTGTAGCTCAGCACGCGCCAGCCGAACGGGTTCAGGAGCGTGGCGAGTGACGCCGCGACGGTCGCGAGCAGGGTCGTGCGGGCCACCGGGGATCGGTCCCGGCGATCCTCGAGCCAGGCGAGTCCGCCCAGCAGTGGTCCGAGGACGAAGCTGCCGTGGACGTTCGCCCAGACCGCCACGATCACCGGCAGGAACCAGATCGATCGGGGCCGATCGCGGCGTCCTTCGAGGAGCCAGAGGGTCCCGCAGAACAGCGCGAACCCGAACATCTGCGGGCGCATCGCCATGTGGTACTGCGCGAGAAGGAAGCCGGCGACCGTGAGGAGGGCCGCGCGGCGAAGCGAGGCGCCCGCGTGACGACACGCGAGGAAGATGGCGGCGAGCGACACGCCGGTGAGGACTCCCCGGGTCACCGAGACACCCGCCCAGCCCCAGGCCCGGTAGAGCGCGGCCAGGACGACCTCGGCGAGCCACTGCTGGTTCAGCCACGCCGCTCCGTGCACGGTGAACGTGAACGTGTCGACGTCGAGCAGATGGTGGGTCCGTAGCATCCAGTCGCCGGCGCGGACCTGGTAGGTGAGATCGATCGTCGACATGGACGACCCGAGCACGCCCATGATCGGGACCGTCAGCGCGACGAAGACCCAGACGTGGTCGATCGTGATCGGCCGTGCGGCCCGTCGCGCCCGCTCCACGCGCACATCGTAGGCGGAGGCCCGTCGCCGAACGCCGAACTCTGCCTGGAAAAAGGCTTCCTACGTAGAAGTACGTAGCCACTTTCGGGGGAATACGGAATTCCCCACATGTCCGATCAACCCTACCGTGGCACGTGACGAGCTATCTCGTCAGGCCCTTGTAGCCGAGGGCAGATTCTCGGAGGAAGGGGGTGAACCAATGTTCCTTCGTATGTACACCGGTGTTCAGACGTGGTGGAGCGACCTCCGCACGCGTATCGCCGAGGATGAGGGCGCAACCGCAGTGGAGTACGCGCTGATGGTGGCTCTGATCGCGGCGGTCATCATCGTGGCCGTGCAGTTCCTGGGTCACGCCGCCTCGAACACGTTCCATTCTGTCGCTTCTGCAGTCGACGGCGCTACGTCGTAACGACCGCGAGGTGAGCGGCCGCCGGCCGCTCGCTTCCCCCGCGAAGGCGGAGGAAGCGAGGGGCCGGTGACGGCACATCCCGGAGGTGGCGAGAGGTCGCTTCCGATCCGCGACGTGGATCCGGAGATCTGTCCCACCGTCCGGCCGGCGCGGGGAGCAAGAACCGCATCGCGTCGGAAAACCGGCGGTAAAGATCGAGCCGCAGTCGGCCGTTATACGAGAAAGCGGAAGGCCCGAAGGGGTTCTGCCGAAAGGAGAGAGTTCCATGAGGTCACGGGGTCTGGTGGTCGCCCTCGCGCTGCTCCTCGCCATCGGAGCAACGGCGGCGGTGTTCCTCTACGTGAACGGCGTGAAGGAAAACGCGTTGAGCAGCGGCGATCTGGAGACCGTCGTCGTCTCGACCGTGAACATCTCCGCGAACGCGGATCTCTCCGCGTTGCGCGCGCAGGGGGTCTTCGAGACGAAGCAGATCCCTGCCGACTCGAAGCTCGAGAGTGCCATCACGGACCCGAGCCAGCTCGAGGGCAAGACGGCGACCACGCCGATCCTCGCGGGCGAGCAGATCCCGCTGGAGCGTGTCTCGGGCGCACAGGGTGGCTCCGCCTTCAACCGCCTCAGCGTCTGCGACACCTGTGTCGCGGTCACCGTGCGCGTCGACGGACCCCCCGGGGTCGGCGGCGAGATCCAGCGCGGCGACTTCGTGACGCTCTACGCGACGTTCAGCGGCCTCGCGACGTTCCGTTCGGCGAGGGACCTCGTGAACCAGGTGCAGTCCGGCACGACGACGACCGGCGGCGGCAACGGACAGAACAACCAAGTGTCCGGGCTGCCGCCGTTCACGATGACGCTGATGCCGACGATCAAGGTTCTGAAGGTGGAGAACCCCGCGGCGCCGGCGAGCTCGACGGAGTCGACGCAGACCGACACGACCTCGGAGGGCACCGTCACGCTCACGCTCGACGTCCCGCGTGCCGAGGCGGAGTTCGTGATCTTCGGCGCCGAGCAGGCCTCGCTCTACTTCGGCCTTCTCCCGCCGGACCAGGAAGGCTTGCAGCTTCCCGCCCAGGCGGTCTCGATCGACAGGATCATCGGGAAGAAGCAGTCGTGACCGACAGCAGCGTCGTCGCCGTCGGGACGCCGCAGTCCTTTCGCCAGCAGGTCGCGCGCGCGCTCGAGATCGAGCCCGATGAGGTCGGGTGGGTCCAGAGCGCCACGGCGGCAGAGGAGCTGTTGATCAGCGCCTACGGCCCGGTGGACGTGCTCGTCCTGTCGCCCGAGGTCAAGGAGCCGGACGCGCTCGGGCTTGCGGAGTTCGTGGGGCGGGCCTCGCCGGCCACCGCGATCGTCCTGGTTCGCGACCACACGTGGAACGGGCTACTGCCCGCCGCGATGCGGGCCGGCATCCGCGACGTGGTCGACATGACCCAGGGTTCCGACGAGCTCAGGGATGCCGTCGAGCGCGCCGTCGCATGGGCGGCGAACCTGCGGTCGATGGGCAGCGTCCAGGGCGGCCCGGACGGTCAGGTCACGCGGGGCCGAATCGTGTCGATCTTCTCGTCGAAGGGCGGCACGGGGAAGACGTTCCTCACGTCGAACCTCGCCTCCGCCATCGCGGACGCGACGCGCGAGGACGTCGCGGTCGTCGACCTCGACGTGGACATGGGCGACGTCTTCACGTACTTCGGCAAGGAGCCGACGGCCACCGTGCACGACCTGATGGCGCTCGGCGAAGGCGCGACGCGCGAGGACATCTTCAGAACGGGCGTCCAGGTCGGCGAACACCTGTGGGCGTTCGGCGCGCCGCCCGACCCCGCGGCGGAGGCGCCTGCCGGCGAGGCAATCGGCAAGTTCCTGCGTTCGATCCGCAACACCTTCACGTGGGTGCTCGTCGACGCGTCGGTCGACTATTCGGACTCGGCGCTGGTCTGCTTCGACCTGTCCGACACCATCTGCCTCGTCACGGGCCTCGACGTCGTGGGCGTGAAGCACCTCTCGAAGGCGCTCGACACGCTGCTGTCGATCGGCCTTCCGCGGGACCGGTTCCGCGTGGTGCTGAACCGAGCCGACTCCAAGGTGGGATTGGACGCCGGCGACGTGGAGCGCGTCATGCGCATCCAGGTCGACGCGATGATCCCGTCAAGCCGACTCGTGCCGACCTCCTTGAACAAGGGCCGGCCGGTGGTGCTCGACGAGCCCTCCTCGGAGGTCTCCACGAGCATCCGTCAGCTCGCGGCGAAATTCATCAGCCGCGAGAACCAGGGCCGCATCGCCGCGGGCGACGCGCCCCAGAGCATCAAGAAGAAGAAGTCCCGAATCTTCTCCCGAAGCTAAGGAGGCACCGTAGATGTCCCTCGCAGACCGACTCGCGAAGGCGCAGCAGAAGGACCGCATCGCGGAGGTGCGCGTCCGCGTGCAGGAGCGCCTCGTCGAGGTGCTCGGCCCGCGGCTGTACGACTCGACGCTCTCCGACACCGAGCTGGAGGGCCTGGTCCACCAGCGGCTCCGGGAGCTCCTCGACGAGGAGGAGACCCCGCTCTCCGCGCAGGAGAAGCTGCTCGTCGTCCGTCAGATCGGCGACTCGGTCCTCGGTCTGGGTCCGCTGGAGCCGTTCGTGCGCGACCCCGACGTCACCGAGATCATGGTGAACGGCTGGGACACGATCTACGTCGAGCGCGCCGGCAAGCTCTACTGGACCGGCACGAAGTTCCACGACGAGGGCCAGCTGCGCCGCACGATCGACAAGATCGTCGCGAAGGTTGGACGGCGCGTCGACGAGGCCTCGCCGTACGTGGACGCCCGACTGCCCGACGGCTCGCGCGTGAACGCGATCATCCAGCCGCTCTCGATCGACGGGCCGGCGCTCACGATCCGGAAGTTCGCGACCGATCCGTACCAGGCGGACGACCTGGTCGAGTTCGGCACGATGACGTCGCCGGTCTCCCAGTTCCTCGAGGCCTGCGTGCGCGGCCGCGTGAACGTCCTGGTTGCCGGCGGAACGGGCGCCGGCAAGACCACGACGCTCAACGTGATCTCCTCGTTCATCCCCGACGACGAGCGCATCCTCACGATCGAGGACGCGGCGGAGCTCAAGCTGCAACAGCCGCACGTGGTGCGGCTCGAGTCCCGCCCGCCGAACATCGAAGGCAAGGGCCAGGTGTCGATCCGCGACCTCGTCCGGAACGCCCTGCGTATGCGGCCGGACCGCATCGTCGTCGGTGAGGTTCGTGGGGCCGAGGCCCTCGACATGCTCCAGGCGATGAACACGGGTCACGACGGGTCGATCTCGACGATCCACTGCAACTCGCCGCGCGACGCGCTTGCCCGCCTCGAGACCATCACGATGATGGCCGGCATGGAGCTGTCCAGCCGGTCGATCCGCGAGCAGATCGCCTCGGCGATCCACCTCATCGTGTATCAGCAGCGCCTGAAGGACGGCACCCGCCGCTTCACGCACGTCACCGAGGTGGCCGGCATGGAGGGCGAGGTCATCACCCTGCAGGACATCTTCCTGTTCGACTTCTCGATGGGCGTCGACGAGGAGGGTCGCTTCAAGGGCCGCCTGAAGTCGACGGGCCTTCGTCCGAAGTTCCTCGACAAGCTCGCAGAGCGCGGCATCCACGTCGACGCGGATGTGTTCGCACTCGAGGCCAAGGGGGCGCGCTGATGACCGACGCGTCGTTCTGGGGGACGACCACCGGCCTCGGGATCGCGATGGGACTCGCGTTCCTGGCCCTGTTCGCGCTGGGCTGGCTCCTGCTCGGGACCGCCGCGCGCGCGAAGCAGGACCGTCGGATGGCCGCGCGCATGGCTTCGGCCGGCCGCACCCGTCCGAACGTGATGCCCGAGAAGAGCGAGGCGACGTGGATCCCCGATCGCGTGACGAAGTTCGGCCAGCGCTTCGCGTCGGCGAGCGGCTTCGGCGAGGCGGTGGACATGCGGCTCGAGGCCGCCGGACTCGCGGTCCGCTCGGGCGAGTTCGTCGTGGCCTCGGCCGGCGCCGCCTTCCTCGGCGCGGTGCTCGGCTACGCGATCCTGCAGAGCCCGATCCTCGCGCTCGCCGTTGCCGGTGGCTGCGGCGCATGTCCGTGGTTCGCGTTGCAGTTCGCGCTGAAGCACCGGGCCGAAAAGCTCCGCGAGCAGCTGCCCGAGGTCCTCACGATCATGGCGAGCTCGCTCCGCGCCGGACACAGCTTCCTGCAGGCGATCGACACGGTCTCGAAGGAGATCCAGGAACCGGCCGCCGCGGAGTTCGTCCGCGTGGTCGCCGAGATCCGCTTGGGCCGTCCGGTCGAGGAGGCGCTCGAAGGGATGGCCGATCGCATCGGCAGCGACGACTTCCGCTGGGCGGTCCTCGCCGTGAACATCCAGCGTGAGGTCGGCGGCAACCTCGCCGAGATCCTCGACAACGTCGCCGACACGCTTCGCGAGCGGGCCACGATGCGACGCCAGGTGCTGGTGCTGACCGCGGAAGGGCGACTCTCCGCCTACGTGCTGGTGGCCCTGCCGTTCGGGATCGGCCTCTACATGACGGCGGTGAACCCCGAGTACATCGGGCTCCTCGTGACGACCACACTCGGCCTCATGATGCTCGTCGGGGCGTCCGTGTTGATCGTCGGGGGGGTCCTCTGGATGAGAAAGATCGTGAACATCGATGTCTGAGCTCTGGTTGGTCGTCGGCCTGGTGGGCATCTTCTTCTCCATCTTCCTCACCGGCATCGCCGTCGAGGACGTCTTCGGCGAGCGCAAGCGCGCGGTGCGGATGCTCGAATCACAGATCTCGGGTGTCGCCGCGGATGCGAACGTCACCCGGGACAAGGAGCTCTCCGGCAACTTCTGGGATCGCGTGCTCGCGCCGGTCCTCTCAGGAGCAACGAGGATCGCGAAGCGCGTCACGCCTCTCGGGGCGAACGAGCGACTGACGAAGAAGCTGCTGATCGCCGGCAGTCCGGCCGGCTGGGATGCCGAGCGCGTGATCGCGTTCAAGGTGATCGGGTTCATCGGCGGCCTCGTGGGCGGGTTCGCGTTGGTGGGCGTCTTGGGGCTCTCGGGGTTCACCTCCCTCGTCGTGGTGGCGTTGCTCACGTTCGTGGGCTTCATGGCGCCCGACACGCTGGTGAGCCGCAAGGCCGAGGAGCGGCAGAACGAGATCCTTCGCAGCCTCTCGGACACGCTCGACCTCCTCACGATCTCGGTGGAGGCGGGACTGTCGCTGAACGCCGCGATCGCGCAGGTCGTGCACAACGTGCCGGGCACGCTGTCGCAAGAGTTCGCCCGGATGCTCCAGGAGATCCAGTTGGGCGTCTCGCGCTCCGAGGCGTTCCGACACCTCGCCGAGCGGACCGACGTCGATGAGCTGAACGCGTTCACGCTCGCGATGATCCAGGCCGACGTGTTCGGCGTCTCGATCGCCTCGGTGCTTCGCACGCAGGCGCAGCAGCTGCGGATCAAGCGCCGTCAGCGCGCGGAGGCGAAGGCGCAGCAGACGCCGGTGAAGATCGTGTTCCCGCTGATCCTGTGCATCCTGCCGGCCCTGTTCGTCGTGATCGTGGGCCCCGGCGTCATTCGGATCATCGAGAGCCTCTTCAAGACCTAGGCTTCAGCAACTGACGTAGGCCGTTCCCCAACGCTTGCCCCCGCTCGACCGTCCTCCGTTTGCTGGATGACCGGCCGGAACGAACCATGTAAGGTCGGTACGACAGCCGTAGCCCGCCCGGGGGACGTTGAGAGTAGGTCGTTTGCAAGGGCGCATCGAACACGACCTTGAACTGCGAGGCCTTCGCCGACGACCCCTTCGGGTTGCCGCCGATGGTGAACGGCCATCCGCTCTCGAGCAATACCGCCGGCTCTACCGTCGCGTTGCGTTCTCCGACGCGCTCTCCGTCTGCGTGGCGCTTTTGCTCGCCTACTGGGTTCGGTTCCGGGTGCGGGTGCCGGTGGGGGACTTCCTCTGGCTGCTGCTCGCGACGCCGATCGTGATGGTGGTGATCTTCTCGGGGTTCAAGCTCTACGAGGCCCACCGATTCACGCCGGCCGAGGAGTTCCGTCGGATCATCCTCGCGGTGTCCATCGGGCTCTCCGGCGTCGTGACGCTCTCCTTTTGGTCGCAGGCCTCGCTCTCGCGGGCCTGGCTCGGCGTGTCCTGGATCTTCACGCTCCTGATCGTGCTCATCACCCGGCGCTTGTGGCACTGGCACATCTGGCGGGCCCGCACCAAGGGCCTCCTCATGCTGCCCACCTTGATCGTGGGGACGAACGACGAGGCGAGGAAGCTCCAGAGCATCATGCGCCGACCCAACTTCGGGTTCCGACCGATCGGCCTCGTGGCGACCTCCGACGACGGAACGCAGAACGGCCTGCCGGTGCTCGGCTCGGTGGGCGCGCTGCGGGATCTGATCCGCGAGACGGGTGCCGAGTGCATCTTCGTGGCCGCGAGCGCCCTCTCGGCCCAGCAGATGGCGCACATCGCGAAGGCCGTGCGACTCGAAGGGGTCGAGGTCCGCGTGACGGCCACCCTGCCCCAGGTGCTCTCCTCGCGGCTGTCGGTGCAGCCCTTCGGCGGCGTGATGGCGATCTCGCTCCGCCAGGCCCGCCTCACCGGGAGCCAGTCGATCGCGAAGCGAGCGTTCGACCTGGTGGTCGCCGGCATCGGGCTGTTGATCCTGTCGCCGATCTTCCTCGGCGTCGCCCTCGCGGTGCGCCTGAGCTCGCCCGGGCCCGTGCTCTATCGCTCGCGCCGCATCGGGCAGCGCGGGCGCCCGTTCACGATGCTCAAGTTCCGCACGATGGTGACGGGCTCCGATTCGATGATCGAGCAGCTCCGGATCCAGCACGGCGTCGCGGACGTGATGTTCAAGCTGCCCGACGATCCTCGGGTGACGCCGGTGGGCCGCTTCCTTCGGCGGTTCAGCCTCGACGAGCTGCCGCAGCTGCTGAACGTGATCCGGGGGGAGATGACGCTCGTCGGGCCGCGGCCACCGCTTCCCGAGGAGGTCGCGAGCTACGACGACTGGCAGTTCGACCGGCTGGAGGTTCGGCCGGGCATCACCGGACTCTGGCAGGTGAGCGGGCGCTCCGACCTGTCGTTCGACGAGTGCGTGCGGCTCGACCTGTTCTACATCGAGAACTGGTCGCTCGCGTACGACCTGTACATCATCGCGAAGACCCTTCCGGTCCTCGTCTCGCGTCGCGGAGCCTACTGAACGTGAAGGTCGCGATGGTGTGCTCCTCCGGGGGCCACCTGGCGCAGCTGCATCGGCTGCGTCCCTGGTGGTCTCGCCACGAGCGCCTGTGGGTGACGTTCGACACGCCCGACGCGGTGGACCTGCTCGCGGACGAGCCGGTCGTGTGGGCTCACCACCCCACCACGCGGAACCTGCCGAACGCGATCCGGAACCTGCTGCTCGCGTTCCGCACGCTCCGGCGCGAGCGGCCCGACGTCGTGGTGTCCGACGGCGCGGGCGTCGCCTTGCCGTTCTTCCTCGCCGCGAAGCTGTTCGGCGCGAAGACCGTCTACGTCGAGGTGTACGACCGGATCGACTCGAGGACGCTCACGGGACGCCTCTGCCGGCCGTTCACGGATCTCTTCTGCGTGCAATGGGAGGAGCAGCGGCGGCTGTATCCTCGGGCGGAGCTGATCGGCACCCTCCTCTAGGAATTCGACCATGGGCGCCTCCCCTCCCCTCGTCTTCGTCACCGTCGGTACGGACCACCATCCGTTCGATCGGCTCGTCGCGTTCGTGGACGCCTGGGCTGCCGAGCGGGGCACCTCGGTGCGCTGCGTGGTCCAGCACGGCCGCTCGCGCCCTCCGACGTTCGCCGAGGCGCGCGCGTTCGTCCCACCGGCCGAGCTCGCGCGGCTCATGAGCGATGCGGTGGTCGTCGTGACCCACGGCGGTCCCGGCACGATCCTCGGCGCCCGTGATGCCGGCGCGATCCCGGTGGTGGTGGCGCGTCGGCCCGAGCTCGGAGAGCACGTCGACGCGCACCAGGTGCGCTTCGTCGCGCGGCTGGCCGGCGCGGGCGAGGTCTTCGGCGCGGACGATGAGCCGTCGCTGCGGGCCCTGCTCGACGCCGCGATCGCGGACCCGTCGACGTTTCGTCGGAAGCGACAAAGCGTCGGCGCCGATGAGGCGGCCGCCCGGTTCGGCGCGCTCGTCGACACGCTCGTCGAGCCGGCTGCACGCGGACCGAGGATCCTGTACGTGGCCGGCTGGGGTCGCAGCGGCAGCACGCTGCTCGATCGCATGCTCGGGCAGGTGCCGGACGTGTTCTCGGCGGGCGAGCTCCGCGACATCTGGAGGCGCGGCGTCCTCGAGGACCGGTTGTGCGGGTGCGGCGAGCGCTTCTCGGCGTGCCCCGTCTGGAGCGAGGTCGGCCGGCGGGCATTCGGCGGATGGGATCGCGTGGACGTCGTCGAGTTGCAGCGCCTGCGGGACCGGCTCGACCGCCCGTGGGCCCCGCCGCTCGTGATCGGATCGCGGCTGGTCCCCGGCCTCGACCGCGACCTCTCGAGGTACGTCGACGCGCTCGACCGCCTCTACTTCGCGATCCGGGAAACGACCGGCGCGCGGTTGATCGTCGACTCGTCGAAGATCCCCACGTACCTGCTGCTTCTTCGTCAGCTGCCCGACGCCGATCTGCGCGTCGTGCATCTCGTGCGCGACAGCCGGGGCGTGGTGTTCTCCTGGCAGCGTCACGTCGCCCGCGGCGACGGGGGCGAGGACTCGGCCGGCGTGGACGAGCTGCGTCGGTACGGCACCGGCTCGGCCGCCGCGCGGTACCTCTTCTACAACGGGCTCACGCACGTGGTCCGGTGGGGCGTTCCGTCGCTGTTCCTGCGGTACGAGGACCTGGTGCGGGAACCGCGGTCGGGGCTGCGCGCGATCCTGCGCCATGCGGGCGTCGACGTGGACGACGCCGCGCTCGCCTTCGTGGGCGACGACGGGCTCGAGCTCGGCGTGAACCACACCGTGGACGGCAATCCCATACGCCTGGCGACCGGGGCAGTTCGGTTGCACGAGGATGACGCATGGCGTCGGGAGATGGACCCGAAGGCCAGGCGATTCGTCACGGCGGTCACGTCGCCACTCCTGTCTCGCTATGGCTACCCGTGGAGCGACGGGTGACGGACGGCGGCGTCACGGTTCTGTTCATCGGGGGCATGGGACGCAGCGGCAGCACCCTCCTCGACCGGGTGCTCGGAGACGTCCCCGGCTTCGTCGCGGTGGGCGAGCTGGTCTTCCTGTGGCGCCGCGGCCTGGCGCTGGGGGAGCGATGCGGCTGCGGGGAACCGTTCGGCCGGTGCGCGTTCTGGAATCGGGTCGGCAAGGAGGCGTTCGACGGCTGGGACTCGATCGACGTCTCGGCGCTCGAGGCGTTGCAGCGCCGCGTCGACCGGAACCGGTTCGTCCCGTGGATGCTCGCCCCGAAGATCACGCCGCGCGCGTGGCGTCGTGACCTCGATCGATACGCCGAGGTGCTCGGCCGGCTGTACCGTGGGATCGCCGCGGCGTCCGGCGCCGAAGTCGTCGTCGACTCCTCGAAGCACGCATCGACGGCCGAGCTGATGCGTCGCGTGCCAGGGGTGGAGGCGCGG
>DATBIS010000128.1:0-2326 GCA_036556805.1 Actinomycetota bacterium
GGGCCGGACGGCGGGCAGCACGTGCACCATCTGCACTTCCACCTGCTGGGGGGCCGCCGGATGGGCTGGCCGCCCGGCTGAGCGCCTTCGCGTGACGGACGGGCCACGGTCCCCAGGTAGAATGCACTCCGGGTCGCCGCACCGAGGGCGACCGTCCCCACACGAGGAGGATCGGGGCCACCGCCCCGGACGCAACCGCTTGGCGAGCGCCACCACACAAATCAAGATCCTGGTCCCGGGCAGCCAACCGATGGTGGCCCTCCTCGGCCAGCGCGACGCGTTCCTGAAGCTGATCGAGTCGGCGTTCGCGTCCAAGATCCTCGTGCGCGGCAACGAGATCACCATCACCGGTCCCGAGGAGGAGTCCGAGCGCGTCGGCCGGCTCTTCGAGGAGCTGCTCACGCTCCTCGAGCAGGGCCACGAGCTGAGCGACACCGCGGTGGGTCAGACGATCGAGCTGATCAAGGGCAACGGCTCGGACGAGACCGCTGCGATCCGACCCAGCGCGGTGCTCGGCGACCGCCTGCTCAGCTCGCGCGGCAAGCAGATCACGCCGAAGACGCTCGGGCAGAAGCAGTACGTCGACGCGATCCGCGCGAACACGGTGACGTTCGCGATCGGCCCGGCGGGGACCGGCAAGACGTACCTCGCGGTGGCGACGGCCGTCCGCGCGCTCCAGGACCACCAGGTGTCGCGGCTGATCCTCACGCGGCCCGCCGTCGAGGCGGGGGAGCGGCTCGGCTACCTCCCCGGCACGCTCTACGAGAAGATCGATCCGTACATGCGGCCGCTCTACGACGCGCTGTTCGAGATGACGGGCGCCGACACCTTGCCGCGACTGATGGAGCGAGGGACCGTCGAGGTCGCGCCGCTCGCGTACATGCGGGGCCGGACGCTCAACGACGCGTTCATCATCCTCGACGAGGCGCAGAACACGACCCCGGAGCAGATGAAGATGTTCCTCACGCGCATCGGCTTCGGATCGAAGGCGGTGGTGAACGGCGACGCCACGCAGACCGACCTGCAGACCGGCCAGCTCTCGGGCCTCGCCGTCGTCCAGGAGATCCTGGAAGGGATCGAAGACATCGGCTTCTGTCATCTCGGGGCGCGCGACGTGGTGCGGCACAAGATCGTGCAGGACATCGTGGAGGCCTACCGGCTCTTCGGCGAGCAGCGCGGCGCTCGCGCCGACGGCTAGCGCGATGTCCGACCCCGGCGACCATCCGGCGATCCTCGTCTCGAACCGTCAGCCGCTGCCGGTGGACGAATCCGCCCTCGCGACCCTCGCGCGCACGACCCTGGTTGCAGAGGGGCGCGAAATGGTGGAGGTTTCCCTTTCGCTGGTGGACGAGGACGAGATGGCCGACCTGCATCGGCGATACATGGACGAGGACGGTCCCACGGACGTCCTGTCCTTTCCGATGGACGAGCCCGACGGCGACGTCCACGTGCTCGGCGACGTCGTGATCGCCCCGGCGGTCGCGGCCCGCAACAACCCGGCCGATCCGGACGGCGAGCTCCGCTTGTTGGTCGTGCACGGCGTGCTCCACCTGCTCGGCTACGACCACGAGCGCGACGCCGAGCGCGCGGAGATGTGGGCGCGGCAGGAGCGCTACAGCGGGGTGCGCGCGTCGTGACGAGCGCCGACTGGCTCCAGGTCGTCGTGGTCGTGCTGTTGATCGGCGTGGTGGCCGTGAACGCCGGCTCGGAGGTCGCGATCACGCGGATGAACCGGGTACGGGCCATCCGCCTCCTCGAGGAGAAGCGGCGCGGGGCCGCGGCGCTCGTGCGTATCGTCGAGAATCCCGCGCCGTACCTGAACGTCGTGCTTCTGCTCACGCTGCTCGCGACGATCGGGGGCACGACGATCGCCACCTCGCTTGCCGTGCGGATCTCCGAGCGCGCCGGCGAGGTGATCGCCACCGCGGTGATGACGATCCTGCTGTTCATCTTCGCGGAGGTGACGCCGAAGACGTTCGCGATCCAGCAGACCGACCGCGTGGCGCTCCGCGTGGCGCCGTTCCTCGTGTGGCTCGCGCGCCTGCTCGGCCCGGTCGCGACCGGGCTGTTGAAGCTCGCGAACGTGCTCATGCCGGGGAAGGGCCTGCCGCACGGCCCCTACATCACCGAGCAAGAGCTCCGCGCGTCGGCCGAGGTGGCCTCGGAGGAGGGGGAAATCGAGGAAGGCGAGGTCGAGCTGATCCACTCGATCTTCGAGTTCGGGGACACGATCGTGCGCGAGGTCATGGTGCCGCGTCCCGACATCACCGCGATCGAGCACGACAAGTCCCTGCGTGACGTCCAGGCACTCGTGCTCACCCACGGC
>DATBIS010000129.1:0-42729 GCA_036556805.1 Actinomycetota bacterium
GTTGCTCCGGTCCATGGTTCTGCTCCTTTGCTCCTGGGGCCCTCGCTCCAGTGGGGCCCGTTGCGTCGAATGATCGACGTCGCGCACGGGCCGATCAGGGGTCGGATGGCTCCACCCGATCGGGACTTCGCCCGGGTCGGCCGGGACCTTCGGACCCTCCAGCCGCGAGTGCAAGAGGGTGCGTTAGGCTGCGGCGATGGCGTCACACGGTTCGACCGCCGACCGAGACCGGCAGCTGATCGAGGCCGGCATGACCCTCGCCTCGGAGCTCTCACTCGACGCCGTCCTGCTCCGGATCGTCGAGCTTGCCGTCGACCTGACGGGTGCGAGGTACGGGGCGCTCGGCGTGCTGACGCCGGACGGATTGGCCATCGAAGAGTTCATCACGGTGGGCATCACTCCCGAGGAGCGGGCGGCGCTCGGGGAGCCACCGCAGGGCCACGGGCTCCTCGGCGCGCTGATCAGGGACGCCCGCCCGCTGCGGATCCCCGACATCAGCGCGGATCCACGCTCCGTCGGCTTCCCCCCGAACCACCCGCCGATGACGTCGCTGCTCGGCGCGCCGATCACCGGGCGAGGACGGGTCTTCGGCAACATCTATCTCACCGACAAGCAGGACGCCGACGCGTTCGACGAGGACGACGAACGCGTCCTCGTGGTTCTCGCGACGCAGGCTGCCGTCGCGGTCGAGAACGCCCGCCTGTACGACGAAACCGAGGCCAAAGGGCGAGAGCTCCAGCGCCTGCAGGTGATGGAGGAGCGCGAGCGGATCGGCAAGGAGCTCCACGACGGGGTGATCCAGTCGCTGTTCGCCTTGGGGATGAACCTCCAGGCGATGGCGACCTCCGCGGATCAGGACCTCGCGCGCCGCCTCGAGTCGGCCGTGGACGACGTGGACCACGCAATCCGCGACCTTCGGAACTACATTTTCGGCCTCCGGCCCGGCATTCTCGCCGATCGCCAGCTGGATCAGGCGATCAAGGAGATGGCGACGGAGTTCGGGGCGCGAACCGGCGTCGTGACGGTGGTCGACGTCGAGGCGGCGTCGGCATCCGTGCTGGCGTCGAGAGCCCCCGACGTCGTGCAGCTGGTGCGTGAAGCGCTCTCGAACGTGGGACGGCACGGGGCCGCCTCCACGTGTCGCGTCTCGCTGCGCGCCGGCGAGCGCGGTCTCGTGCTCGAGATCGACGACGACGGGCAGGGGTTCGACGTGGACCTCGCGACCTGGGGCATGGGGCTTCGGAACCTGGAGGAGCGGGTTGGGGCGCTCGGCGGAGCGCTCGAGGTCCTCAGCACACCAGGAGAAGGGACAACGGTCCGGGCAACGTTCCCGCCATAACGTCCCGCCGAATCCCGGACCTTCGACCCCTCAAGGCCGGACCGCGCTCGGGGATGCTCTTCCCATGTTTGCGAGGTACTTCGTTGAGATCCCGTTGCCAGTCGAGTTCGTCGACCAAGTCCTGTCCGACGACCCCGGCGCGTGGCTGCCCGGCTTGGCTGAGCGGGCGAACCACCGAGGGGACACGCTCCTCGCGGAGGTGGGCTTCGGCGACAAGATCAGGATCGTGCGAGAGGTCGTCGTCGAGCTGGGACCACCGATCCGCAGCTCAACGAAGACGGCGATTCCGTTCCGCTGGGTGGCCGCGAGCCACGCCGGCCTGTTCCCGTCCCTCGACGCCGACCTGGAGGTCGCGCCGTTGGGTGATCGCACGCAGCTCTCGATCAGCGCCAGATACATCGCGCCATTCGGAGCCGTGGGTCGCGTGATCGACCGAGCGATTCTTTCGAGGGTCGCAGAGGCGACGCTCAAGAAATTCCTGGATGGCGTGGCCGACGTGATCGTTCAGGCGCACATGGCTCAGTTGGCTTCGGGAGCAGGACCCACGAGCTAACATTCATCGATGGCCAAAACGAAGCGTCCCCCCCTCAGAATCATGCTCGTCGACGACCACGAAGTCGTGCGCAACGGCATCCGATCGATGCTCGAGACCGAGGACGACATCTACGTGACGACCGAGGCCGGCACGGTTCGCGAGGCGATCGACGAAGCAGCCCGCACGAAGCCCGACGTCGTCGTGATGGACGTTCGGCTCGCGGACGGGAGCGGGATCGAGGCGACGCGTGAGATCCTCGCGGATCACCCCGGGACCAAGGTGTTGATGCTGACGTCGTTCGCAGACGACGAGGCGCTGTTCGCCTCGATCATGGCGGGCGCCTCCGGCTACGTGCTCAAGCAGGTGCGATCGGGCGAGCTGGTTCGGGCCATCCGCGCCGTGGGTGCGGGCGAGAGCTTGCTCGACCCCGCCGTGACTTCGGCGGTGCTCGATCGGCTCCGCAAGGGCAAGCATCTGATGAGGGATGAGCGGCTCGCGCGCCTCTCGCCGCAGGAGGAGCGCATCCTCGCGCTGATCGCGGATGGTCGAACGAACAAGGAGGTCGGCGAGGAGCTCCACCTCGCCGAGAAGACGGTCAAGAACTACGTCTCGTCGATCCTTTCGAAGCTCGAGGTCGCGCGCCGCGCGGAGGCCGCCGCCTATCTCGCGCGACACACGACGACCCCGGGCTCGGTCGAGTAGCCGCTCGGCGGCTTACCAGGTCCTCAGGACGAACCCGGTGGCGTCGGGCGCCTCTCGGATCGCGTCGACGAGCTCGGCCGCCTCGGGACGATCGCGGAGACGAACGACGTTGCCCCGATTCGCGTCGACCCACCCTGCGGACCCCAGCAGGATCACGGTTCGTCCCCGGTCCGAGTAGAGCTCGACGAGATCGGCGGACGTCCCGACTCCGTGGGCGTCGCCGGCGAGCCAGGGGTCGAGCACGACCAGGTCCGCGCGCTCCACCAACGGGCAGGAGGCCTCCCGACCGCCCATGCAGACGTAGTCCGGGGCGCTCGGACCCGGACACTGCATCACCGCAAAGCCGGCGTCCTCGATCGCTTGCCCGAGGCGATCGAGCTCCCCGCGGTCGGCCTCGACCAACAGCACCGTGCCCTTGCTCGGCATCACGCACCTCCTTCCACGCGTTCCTTGACCTCGGTCATTCCCTGCGCCTGCCTGGCGAGGTCCTCGCCCCATTCCCGGGCACGGTCGAGCTCACCCTCCAGAAGCGGCCCGGGGATCTCCGATACGTAGAAGCTCTTCGCCGGCACGACGAGCCGGAAGCCCGCCCGACGCAGGCGGCGCCCCGCCGCTCGTGCCGCGGAGCCCGGCACCCGCGGCTTGCCGATGCGTGTGTCGAACGTTGCCGCAGGGACGCCGTCGCGAGTGTTCAAGGCAATCAGCCACTCGCGAAGCCCGATCTCGGGCGACACGAGCGGCCCGCTCGTTCGCGTCGCAGCGTCCTGTCGAGTCTGGGGCCGGCTCAAGCCGAGCGCATGGGTCGGTCCGCCGACGACCACCAACGTCACGTCCTCGGGGATCCAGGTCGGCGCAACGCCCACTTCGGCGAGGTTCGTGGGAAGGCAAGATCTCAACCCGTCCCCGACGGCCTCCGCGATCGAGCGCGTGTTTCCGAACATCGATTCGTAGACAAGCAATGCACGAGTCATCGCTTGCTCCTCTCCTTCTGGTCCCGGGCTCCTTGCGCGAGGAGGTACACCGACGCCAGCGCGAAGCCCGCCGCCACGGCAACGCCCTCGATCGGGAAGGCCTTCGCGCCCGGAACGTCCGCGCTGGCCTGGAAGACGCCCGCCACGAGGAGGTTCACCTGATACAGCGCGCCCATGACGGCCATCGCCGCGCCGAAGACGACCCCGGCGGACGATCCACGCCACAGGAGCGCTCCCGCGACGATGAGCGCCGGCACCAGGAGGGCGAGATCGATCGCGAACACGAGATGGACGGCGTTGCGAGGGATGTCGGCCATGAGCTTCCCGGTCAAGGCGAACCGAATGGCAAGAGTGGTCCACAGTCCGCCGAGCACGACGCCGACCAGAACCAGGTAGGCGCCCACCCAACGGTGACCTCGTGCTCGAGGAAACACCGCCGCGACGGTGGAGACATCGAGGTTCGCGATCATGAGCGCACCGGCCCAGAGGGACGCCGCAAGGACCGCGATGTGCAACAGAAAGATGTCGTTGAACGCCGACCCGAAGACGTAGTACGCGTAGTTGTAGACGGAGTACGCGAGCGCCCCGACCCACACAACCTGCGCCTTCCGAGAGCCCCGGACCGACAGGAGCATCGCTCCGATCAGAATCGGTACGACGAGGAGCACCGTCGTGAGATCGCCGCCTCGCAGCGCCTCACGAGCCCAAGCTCCGTCCTTGTACAGACCATCGATGAACAGACCTGCTGCCGCCGTCACCACCATCAACGAGGCGATCGCCAGGGTCAGGGAATGCTCGACTCGCCACCGCCGGAGCGGGCTGGAGCTTCGGAGGCTCTCCACGCGTACCGGCGAACCAACACGTTCCGTCTCTCGCACGGTCGCCATCGTCATCACCTCCACGAACTCGTTGGCCTCCGTCGACACGACGGCGCCATGTACTCCGGCCAGCCTCGCTCCGGGCCACGAGGTCGGAGAGAGAAAGAGGTCCCGGGACGAGCGGGCCCTTTGGGCGGGCGTTCAGTTCGGTGGCTGAACGACGAGGGCGGTGACCATGCCGAACATGCCCTCGGGTCCCTCCACGTGGGGGAGGATGTGGCAGTGGAAGGCCCAGGCGCCGGGCTGATCCGCCTTCACGAGGATGTCGTAGCGGGATCCTGGGGCGATCACGAGTGTGTCGGCCATGTAGCGGTTCTGCGGCGCGAGCGGGAAGCCGTCCTCCCCCACCACCTCGAAATGGAAGCCGTGCAGGTGCATGGGATGCAGGAGCGATCCGTCGTTCGCCATGTGGATCAGCACCCAGTCACCGAGGGTCGCGACGAGGGGCTGCGTGGCCGGGAAGCTCTTGCCGTTGATGACGTAATCGAGGGGGCCGTCGCCTAGGAAGATCGAGTACTCCTGGTCGGGCGACACGCCGTAGACGCTCTTCCATCCGGTCTTCGGCTCGATGATGAACGCGCCGTACATTCCGCTTCCGACCTGCTCGGTGGAGTTGAAGTGCGAGTGGTAGACGTACATTCCCGGCGGGTCCTTCACCGTGAACTCGTAGACCCACGCCTCACCGGGCATGATCGGCGGCTGCGTGATGAAGGGCACGCCGTCCTCCTCGTTCGGGACGGTGAGCCCGTGGAAGTGCACGGCCGTCGGCTGGTCCAGCTGGTTCTGCACGAAGATCCGAATGTGATCGCCGGGGTTCACGCGGATCTCCGGCCCGGGGACGGTGCCGTTGAAGGTCATCGCCGTCTTGAACACACCCTTCGAGATCTCCCACTGGGCTGGCTCCGCCCACAACTCAAACTCCTTCACGCCGTCCTTCATCGTGAAGTCGAGCGGCTGTCCGCCCTGCGTCGACGTCTGATTGCCCGCGAGGAAGGCTTCCACGCTGGCCTGGTGCATGGCGGCCATCTCCTCGGCGCTCATCGCCGAGTGATCCGTCACCGGTGAGGTGGCCGATGCAGCCGCGGAGCCGGCCACGACGGTCGCGACCATGCCGAGGCCCCTGTGCCCCGCCACGCTGCAGAACGCCTCGTAGGACCCGGCCGCAAGCGCGGGCACGTCGAGTGCGATCAGCCCGCCGACGTCGATCGTGCCGGTGTCGTACGTCTGACCGCCAACCGAGACGGCGAACGTGTGCTGGGTCTGGCCGTCGTTCTCGACGTGGAACATGAGCGGTCGATCCGCGGGAACCTCGATCGTGGACGGCGAGATCGCGAAGTCAGAGAGCGTCACTTGCACCATCGCGGGGTCCTGAGCGGCAGCTCGCTCGCCGGCGCCTCCATCGGATTCGGCGCCGCCGGTGCACGCGACAAGCGCGAGGGCAAGAACGGACATCAGGGCGACGATCGCGCTTCTGCGCATCGGAAACTCCTCTCTTCGAACATGTCGGCGGCAACGGCCGCACGGCATCGCGACGTCCTGCGTGAACGTCGGGAGTCTTGTGCCTTCGGAGCGGTCGGAGATGGGCCGGATGGCCCGATGCCGCGGGGACGTTTGGCGCAGCCTCCCCGTTCGACCCGCCGATCGAAGGCCCTCAGGCGCTGCTTGATCCGGTCGATGTGCGGAAGGGATGTGGAGGTGGAAGGCCCACGCCCAGGGCTGATCGACCCCTTCCGAGGGATCGCCGTATCGAGACCTCGGGGCAACAATGAGCGTTTGGGCCATGTGGTGACTCTCGGAAGGGAGCGGGGATGGGAAACCGAGCGGCGCTAGTCGGGCTCGATCAGCGAACCGGCGCCCGCGGTGGTGTCTGAGCGGAGAGCAACCGCACGAAGCACGTCGTCTCGGGTGAGGATCCCGACGAGTCTTCCCGAACCGTCGACGACGGGAAGCCGGTTGATCCCCTTGCGACGCATGATCTCGACGGCGCGGGTGAGCGGCCAGTCGGCTTGAGCGGTCACGACGTCCCGACTCATGACTCGGTCGACCTCGATGCCGGCGAGAAGGTGCTCGAATCGATGGAACGGCCCTTTGGTCAAGGCGTCGGGAACCCCGGCCTTCGCCATAAGGTCCTTCAACGTCACGACGCCAACGACCTGCCCGCCGACCTCTGCGGTCACCGGGGCGCCCGACGCGCCGGAGCGCTCCAGAATCCTGGCCGCTTCACTCGCGATGGTCCGTTCCGTGATCGTCACCACCGGGGCCGTCATCGCGTCCTCGACCGACCCCAGGAGTCGCTCGATCGAGACACGGTTCTCCATGGATCGTTCCCACCCTTCATCCATCGATTGGCGACGGAACGGGCTGGCAGCGACATCCTAGGGCTCGATCGACCGAAGCGGAAGGCCGATTGTCCCCCGGGAAGAGGGCCGATCGGCCATCTCGAGCCGCCCCACTTCCTCCTACGTTCGAGGCAACAGAGGAGGTGGCCGACATGAAGCAAGTCAAAGACGTGATGACCACCGAGGTCGTTGTGGTGGAGAAGGACACTTCCTTCAAGGCGATCGCGCACTTGTTGCGCGAGCATCGGCTGAGCGCTCTTCCGGTCGTCGACGAGGATCGGCACCCCGTGGGGATCGTCTCCGAGGCCGATCTCATCTTGAAGCCAGAGTTCGGCGAAGCGCAGGGAAAGACCCTCATTGCCGGACCTTATGGAAGAAGGCGTGCCAAGGCACGTGCTACCACCGCGGCAGAGCTCATGACTTCACCCGTGGTCACGATCCAGCCTGAGGCACAGATCGGGAAGGCAGCCCGCACGATGGACCGAGAGAAGGTCAAGCGACTGCCGGTCGTCGATCGCGAAGGGAAGCTCCGCGGCATCGTGAGCCGGACCGACCTGCTGAAGATCTACTTGCGCAAGGACGCGGAGGTCGGGGCCGAGATCGAGGAGGCCCTCATGGGGCCTGCCGGCTGGGTTCAACCGGGTGCGATCCGCGTGCTCGTGAGGGACGGCGTGGTAACGCTCGAAGGAAGGGCCGAGCATCGTAGCCAGGTCCGTGTCCTGCTCGCCGTGGCTCGATCGGTCGACGGTGTCGTGGACGTGCTGAGCCGTTTGGCGTACGAGGACGACGACGTGACTCCAAGACTGGAGCTCCTGACCCCGTTGGGTGGTCTTCGACCGAAGGCTCACCGGTAGCCGGCTTGATGTCGCTCGCCCCGTGAGGAGAGCGCACGCCAAGGGCACGATGAAGGCAGTACAGGAGTTGCGACATCGCAATACGAGGGGGCAGCCATGGAAACCTTGAGTGACGAGGACGAGGCGCTGCGAGAGCAGGCGATCGTCCGACTGAAGAAGAAGACGGAGCTTCGAGCCCACCTGCTCGCCTACGTCATGGTGAACGCCTTCGTGGTCGGGATCTGGGCGGTCACGGGACATGGATTCTTCTGGCCGATCTTCCCCATCCTCGGCTGGGCGATCGGACTCGTGTTCAACGCCTGGGACGTCTACCGGAAGGTGGCTCCGACCGAGGAGGACATCCGTCGAGAGATGGAAGCCTTACGGACCCGAGGCCGCTAGCCGTCCGGACGGACCGACGGCGGGGAGCGAAGCTCCCCGCCGTCACCGTGCTCGCCTACGGGACGTACTGCTCGTCGATGGCGACGACGATCCCGTCTCGGACCGTGATCCAATACGGGTTGTACCGAACCGCACCCTTGCCGTTCTCGAAGATCTTCGCGAATCGACCCAAGGGCACCACGAGCGGGCCATCGATCTGCCCGAACGGATACGAGCTGAGCGACACGGTCGTTCCGGGATCGATGGGCAGCATGCGCCACCGATCGGTCTCGTTGCGAAGGTAGATGTCGTTCGGTACATGCTCCTCGCCCGGTGGCAGCGCGCCGTCTTCCTTGGCCGCCGCATCGGCCGCGGGGCCGGTGAAGAACTGAACGACATCGATCACCAGCTTGGGTGGCTTCTGGGTCGCCCCGATCGTCTCGAGGAAGCCCACGTGCCGGCCATCCGGAAGTGCGGGACCGAGCATGGACGTGAGCCGGTGCTCGAGATCCGCGATCGCTCCTTCGAGCTTCGCGACTCGCTTCACGCTGTGGTCGGCGTCGGAGAGCTTCGCGTTCAGCTCCTCGATTCGGTTCGCGAGCTCGACCGCGTTCGCGTGAGCCGCGTCCAGCTCGTCAACCGCGGTGGCCAGTGCCGTACGCTCGTCGCGGAGCTGGGCTCGCTGCCAGAGGAGGGCCCCCGTCCCGGCCGCTCCCATCGCGATAACCACCAGCATCGCGATCACGACGCTCCACCGCCGGCGTCTCGGAGGGGGTGCCACCTCGAATCGACCCGCACGGGTCGCTTGCGTCATCGATCGATCGGTCATCGTCATCGTCGCTCACCTCCACTTGGATCGTGCGCGAGGATCCCCGTTCGGAGACGGGTCGAAGGGCTCCCGTCGTGCGTGGCATATGGCCCGTTTCAGCTGCAGCTGGGTGCACACGGTGCCTGTGTCCGCAGATCGTCCCGTGTTCGGCCGCGCTTCCGGGCGCCGGGCAGCGAAAAGTGCGGGATGATCGAGTTGTGAGGGTGCTCGACACGGTCATTCGAGACCTCGACAGGTGGGAAGGGACGCAGCCGTGGCCCCCGTGATCCTCTGCGATCGGCTCACCAAGTCCTACGGTGGGGACCGCGGCGTCGAGGACCTGTCGTTCGAGGTGGAGGCGGGACACGTCTTCGGTTACCTGGGGCCGAACGGTGCCGGGAAGACCACGACGATTCGCACGCTCCTCGATCTGATTCGTCCGACGAGCGGCAAGGCCGAGGTGTTCGGGCTCGACGCTCGGCTGGGTCGCGCCGAGATTCATCGGCGGATCGGGTACCTGCCCGGTGAGATGGCTCTCTACCCCAGACTCACCGGCGCCGAGTACCTCGCGTTCTTCGCGGCCCTCCGGGGCGGGGTGGACGATACGTACGTCAAAGAGCTCGCCGATCGCCTGGACTGTGACCTTTCCGTCCGAATCCGAACGCTCTCCCACGGGAACAGGCAGAAGGTTGGGTTGATCCAGGCGTTCATGCACCGCCCCGAGTTGCTCGTCCTCGACGAGCCCACACAGGGCCTCGACCCGCTCGTGCAGCGGACCTTCCACACGCTGCTCGCGGAGAGCAGGGCCGAGGGTCGGACGGTCTTCCTTTCGTCCCACGACATGCCGGAGGTCGAGCGGCTCTGCGATCGCGTCGCGATCCTCCGCGAAGGCCGACTCGTCGCCGATCAGGACATCGGCGAGCTCAAGGCCCGAGCCCTTCGGAAGCTCGAAATTCGCTTTGCGGCGCCGGTCGACGCTGCGGAGTTCGCTTCGGTGACGGGCGTACGCGAGGTCGAGGCACACGGCGACACGCTCTCGATCACGGCGACCGGCCATCTGGACCCGGTGATCAAGACGGCCGCCCGGTTCGAGGTCGTGAGCCTCACGAGTGAGGAACCCTCGCTCGAGGATGCGTTCCTCGCCTTCTTCGAAGGAGCGGGCCGTGCAACCTGAGCTCACACTCCCGAAGGCGTTGCTCGGATCCACCTTCCGAAAGACGCTCTTCGATCATCGGCGCTCGATCTCGTGGTGGGCCCTGGCCGTCGTCGGCGTTGTCGTGCTGTATTCGGGATTCTGGCCGACGGTCCGCGACAATTCCCACCAGTTCTCGACGTACCTGGAGAGCCTGCCCGAGGCGATCCGCAACCTCATCGGGTCGGACTACGCCACGCCCGCGGGCTACCTGCGATCGGAGCTCTTCAGCGTCCTGGGTCCGGTGCTGCTCCTCGTGTTCGCGATCGGCCTGGGTTCGAGATCGATCGCGGGTGAGGAGGAGGCCGGAACGCTCGACCTTCTTCTCTCGACGCCCGTCGCACGGCGCCGGGTGTACCTCGATACCTTCCGCGCCATGGTCGGCCTGGTGGCCGTGCTCGCCGCCTTGATCTGGTTGGCCGTCGAGGTGCTGGGTCGACCCTTCGATCTCACGGTGCCGATGGTGAACCTCACGGCCAGCGTCGTGAACCTCTTCCTGCTCGCGGTATCGTTCGGAGCGCTCGCGCAGGCCGTCGGGGCGGGAACGGGCAGCAAGGGTATGGCGATCGGTGTCGCGGGAGGAGCGGCGTTCGTTTCGTTCCTGGTGAACACGCTCGCCGTCTCCGTCGACGCGCTCGATCCGATCGACCTGCTGTCACCGTTCCGGTACTACTCGGGACACCAGCCGATCCAGACCGGGTTCCACCTCCTCGACGTGATCGTCCTCGCGGGCATCGCGATGCTGTGGGTCGTCCTGGGCCTCGCGGCATTCGAACGAAGGGACCTCGTCGCGTGACCGGGCGAACCGACCGCCGCACGATGGCCTCCGTCGACAGCTATACGCCGACCGAGATCGCCGAGCTCGTGCGGACCAAGGGCGTCACGAAGGCGACCGCTCCCGCGCTCACGACGTTCATCCTCGGCGTGCTCGCGGGCGCCTTCATCGGCCTTGGGGCGGTGGTCGCGACCACGATCTCCGCCGGCTCGACACTCGGCTACGGGCCGACCAAGTGGCTCGCCGGTATCGGCTTCTCGCTCGGTCTCATCCTCGTCGTGATCGCGGGGGCGGAGCTGTTCACGGGCAACAACCTGATCCTGATGAGCTGGGTGAGCCGACGGATCTCGCTCGGGCGACTTCTCCGCAACTGGGGGCTCGTGTACGGAGGGAACCTCGTGGGCGCCCTCTCCGTCTCGGTGATGGTCTACCTCGCGGGTTGGTGGCGCCAAGGCGAAGGGGCGGTCGGTGCGGCCGCGCTCGCGACGGCCGCAGGCAAGACGAGCCTCCCGTTCGGCGAGATCTTCTTTCGGGGCGTGCTCGCGAACGCGCTGGTCTGCCTCGCGGTCTGGCTCGCGACGGGCGGCCGTTCGTTGATCGACAAGGTCTTTGCGATCGTGTTCCCGATCAGTGCGTTCGTCGCGGCGGGCTTCGAGCACAGCGTCGCGAACATGGAGATCGTGCCGCTCGGGCTGATGCTGAAGGGAGACGAGGCCCTCACCAAGACGGCAGCGCTTTCCTCGTCGCAGCTCTCGTCGTTGGACGTCGGGGGCGTCGTTCGCAATATCGCGGGAGCGACGCTCGGGAACATCGTCGGCGGTGCCGTGCTCGTCGGGCTCGTGTACTGGTTCGTGTACCTGCGGGAGGCGGACCGTGAGCCAGGCTAGGCACTCATGCGCGGCGGGGTCGAACGGGCTGACGGATCACGGTTTTCAGCCGTTCCGGCGCCGTTCGATTCGGGTCGCTGAGGTAGATCTCGTGGTGCTTCGAACGAGGCTCCAGGCCGTGCTCCTCGATGAACGCGTGGAGCTTCTCGATCGTGGGTGACTCGTCCGCGTACGGGCCCACATGGAGGATCTGGGCCGCCCGCTCCTCCTCGAGGGTGACGAGCCTGAGCGCCGAAGGTCCCGAGAGCCTGCCGCGGTCGACGAGCGTGCTGACGGCCTGCGCCACGTCGTCGTCGGTGATCCACGGTGGCATCAGCATCATCAACGTCCAACGCATCGCCCCGAACCCGCCCGGCGCAAGCTTCTCGGTGCCGTCGGTCCAGAACAAGCCCTCGAGCGGCATCACGACGAAGTCGCGACCGGAGGGTTTCATCGCGAACTTCAACGTGTACGAGACCGAGTAGAGAGCGCCGATCGCGCGGCCGAACTCCGGGTCGGCCGCCGGCCCGGCCGTCCCTTCCGGGATCGCACCGTCGACGGCGAGGTATCGGAGTGCCGGGACCTCCACGAAGACGGGATGCGTCGGGGGTGCGTAGAGGAACCTGAGCTCCTTCTTCATGTCGAGCTTCGCACCCGTCCCCATCGTTGCGCCTCGGTCCGCCATCGAGTTCACCTCACGCCAATCCGAGCGCGGCACACGCTTGCTCGACGTCACCGGACAGGTCCTGGTCCGAGCAGGTGATGCCGGTCCCGGAGGCGATCACGATCCACTCGTGCTGCTCGTAGCGCAGGAACACCTGCTCGCTGTCCACGTTGGAACCGGCTGGAACGTTGCCTGGCTGGGCGTAGACCCTCGCATATCCACCTCCGCACTCCTGGATCGAGACCGCGTCGAAGACCATCGGCTCCGCGATGTCGACCTGGGCGCGGACGGCCGACAGCAGGTCTGAAGCCGTGCACACGAGCGGCACAGCCGACTGCCCTTGCAGGCGGTCGACCCTCGATCGGAGCTTGTCGACGCGGGCCGTCAGTTCGACCACATTCGTCTCGAGGGTTTGGATCTGGGCGTCGGAGCGCGACGCGTCGGCCTCCAGCGACTCAACCAGCAGTCGCGCCTGGTCGCGTTCTTGCTGGGTCGTCGCCAAGAGATGGTCCCGCTCACGAACCTGAGCGTGCTGCCACGTGAAGACTCCACCCACGGCGACGGCCACGAAGACCGCGGCGGCAAGGCCCATCACGACGAGCGTCCTCCTCGAGGTGGCGCGAGGGTGATCGGCAGCTCCCCCGAGTTCGCCGTGGGATGCTCCGCGCCGTTGCCGTTCGAACGTTCTCATCGGACTCGCCTCCTCCACACCGCGATCGCCGCCCCATGAGGGCGGTGCCGACCCCCCGGAGTCTCCGGCATGCGCCACGCGATCGAGAGAGGCGAAAGACCCGGGCCTCCCGGGCAGAAGGACCCGGGGCCCGGCCGGCTCGAAATGGGCCCGAAGATGAGGGGACCTCCTGCTCTGTCGGGGTCCTTCGCGGAGGCCTACGTTCGTCTGGGGAAGGGGGTGATGACGATGAAGCTTGCGCTGTATGAGGAGATTGGGGAGTTGGAGCGCCGGATGGACGATCTGATGAGGTCCTTCTTCGGGCCCACGCTCCGGATCGCCAAGCCGGTCCTTCCGCTCTTCGTCGCGAAGCCGTTCGTCCCGGCCACCGACGTCTTCGTTCGAGGCGAGGATCTGGTTGTACGGGTCGAACTCCCGGGAATCGATCCGGCCGACCTGAAGGTCACGATCGAGGCAGGACACCTGGTGATCCGCGGTGAGCGGAAGCACGACGAGGAGGTCAAGGAGGAGGCGTACTACCGGATGGAGGCCTCCTACGGGTCCTTCGAGCGGTTCGTTCCGCTCCCGGACGAGGTGGAGGAGTCGACGATCGAAGCCCGCTACGCGGACGGCGTGCTGGAGGTGATCGTGCCGGCCGCCGCGAAGGGGCTGAAACCGCAGAAGGCGACGACCATCCCCGTCAAGACGACCGACGTCAAGCCGGTGAAGGTTGCCTAGGGGCGAGGCGGGCGCCTATCGCCCGCCGCCCGAGGAGCCATGGGGCGCGATCGTTCCGTGGCTCCTCGCGTTTTCGGTCGGCGTCGGATCGGATCGGCGGCGGCCCGGCGGCGCTCAGGCGGGCCGGTAGGGGAGGTACGTCGGCTGCCAGATCATCGCGTCCACGGATCGACCGAGATCGCCGTCCGCGATGAAGCGACCGACTCCCGAGTCTCGTGCGGCTCTCGCAACGGCGATCGCGACGTGGCGAGACACCGCGCGGAGTTCGGTGGGGCTCGGATACAACGACCCTGCCCGCAAGCGCTCCTGGGAGGTCGCCACGGCAAGCGCCCCGCTCGCCGCCAGGAACATCTCGTCGGTCACCTCCGTTGCCTCGGCGACCACGGCGCCGAGACCGATACCCGGAAAGCAGAACACGTTGTTCGCCTGGCCGATGAGGTGGGTTCTCCCCCCTCGGACGACGGGCGGAAACGGACTTCCCGTCGCCACGACGGCGCGCCCGTCCGTCCAATGGAGGATCTCCGCCGGGGTCGCCTCGGCCTTGGAGGTCGGGTTGGAGAGCGGAAGGATGACCGGCCGGGCGACGTGGGCGGCCATCTGCCGGATCGCCTCCTCGCCGAAGGTGCCCGGCGTTCCGCAGGTCCCGATCAGGAACGTCGGATGCACGTGCTGGACGACCGCCTCGAGGCCGTAACGGTCCCCGTCGCGGAAGCCGTACGCCGCCAGCGCCTCGCCTCCGAGGGCGAACTCCTCTTTGTCCTCGTCGAGCGGCGTGCGAGTGGCGTAGGTGAGACCTCGCGAGTCGAGCTGCACGATCGCTCGACCGACGACGTCGTCCGACACGCCCGCTCCGATGAGCTGGGCTCGGAGGAGCCGAGCGATCCCGGTTCCGGCGGCGCCCGCGCCGAGGAACACGAATCGCTGCGCCTCGAGCGGCTCCTCGAGAATCCGAAGGGCGGAGAAGATCCCCGCCAGCACGACCGCGGCGGTGCCCTGCATGTCGTCGTTGAAGCTCGTGAGACGGTGCCGGTAGCGATCGAGCAGCTGAATCGCGTTGTGCTGCTTGAAGTCTTCCCACTGGAGCACTGCGTGAGGAAAGACCTCGATGACGCCCTCAACGAACGCCTCGATGAGCGCGTCGTATGCCGGTCCGCGCAGGCGCGCGTGCGGATAGCCGAAGTAGTCGGGATCGGAGAGCAGCTGCTGGTTGTCCGTGCCCACGTCGAGCGAGACCGGCAAGGTGAGCAAGGGATGGATCCCGGCGCCGGCGGAGTAGAGAGCCAGCTTCCCGACCGGGATGCCCATTCCTCCGGCACCCTGGTCGCCGAGCCCGAGGATGCGCTCGTTGTCCGTTGCGACGATCAAGCGCACATCCTCGTGCCGGGCGTTCGAGAGCAGGTTCGGGATGCGATCGATGTCGTCCGGCGTGAGCCAGATTCCCCGGGCCCTGCGCATGATGTGGCTGTATTCCTGGCACGCGGTTCCCACGACCGGCGTATACACGATCGGCATCAGCTCCTCGAGGTGAGCAAGGAGCAGGGCATGGAAGAGCGTTTCGTTCCGATCCTGAAGTGCAGCGAGCCCGATGTAGCGCTCGAGCGCGTCGTGCTTCCGACGGTTCTTCTCGATCTCGAGAGCGACCTGCTCCTCGATCGAACGGACGCGGGGTGGGAGCAGGCCGCGGAGGCCGAATGCGTCTCGCTCTTCGTCCGTGAAGGCCGTGTCCTTGTTCAAAAGGGCTTGTTCGAGAAGATCGTGTCCGCGGAACGGCACCAAGACGGGGCTCCCCCCGGTTCGGACCGCGACCGTCCAGGGTTGATCGCCGGTGTCGTGACTGTCGACGGTCGCGCTCACGTCACCGCAACCTCCCTCACGGGCAGCTTCGAGAGCTCGTGGATCACGTCGCCCAGGACGTCCTTCGCGTCGCCGAAGAGCATCTGCGTCTTGTTGAGGTAGAAGAGCTCGTTGTCGACGCCGGCGAAACCACTCCGTAGCGAGCGCTTCACGACGATGATCGACGCGGCGGTGTCGACGTCGAGGATCGGCATCCCGTAGATCGGGCTCGCGGGGTCCGAGCGCGCGGCAGGGTTCACCACGTCGTTCGCGCCGACGACGAGCACGACGTCGGTCTGAGCAAGCAGGGCGTTGATGGACTCGAGGTCGAAGAGTCGGTCGTACGGCACGTTTGCCTCGGCGAGCAGGACGTTCATGTGCCCCGGCATACGCCCCGCGACGGGATGGATCGCGAACTTCACGTCGACACCGCGGCGGAGGAGTGCGTCGCTGAGCTCGCGCACCTTGTGCTGTGCTTGCGCCGCCGCCATCCCATACCCCGGGACCATCACGACCGACCGCGCGGCGTCGAGCAGGAAGGCAGCCTCTTCCGCATCGACCGTGCGAACGGAGCGCCGCTCGGCCACTTCGTCCGCGTCACGTTCCGCTCCGAAGCCTCCGAAGAGCACGTTCACGAACGAGCGGTTCATCGCTTTGCACATGACGATCGAGAGGAACAGTCCACTCGATCCGTCGAGGGCTCCCGCCACGATCAACAGCTTGTTGTCGAGGACGAACCCCATCATCGACGCGGACAGTCCCGCGAAGCCGTTGAGCAACGAGATCACGGTCGGCATGTCCGCGCCACCGATCCGCATGACCAGCATGATCCCGAGGAACAGCGAGACGACGATCACGACCGGAAACAGCCCCGCGGCGTCGGGGTGAGCCACCAGCACGCCGATCATGAGGATGTCTGCAGCGAGAAGCGTCGCGTTCACGGGGTTCTGGCCCCGGTACAGCCAGGGCCGGTCGCCAACGAGGCCCTGCAGCTTGCTCGCGGCGAGAAGCGACCCACTGAACGTCACGAAGCCCAAGATGACCTCGAAGCCGAGGGCAACCATGGTGGTCGTGTCGATCGCAGGGCGATGGAGGTAGTACTCGGCGGTGCCGATGAGGCCGGCGGCGAGCGCCCCGAAGGCGTGCGAGAGAGCGGTTCGCTGCGGCACGGCGGTCATGGGAACGAGCAGACCAAGGGGGACGCCCACCGCGACGCCGGCCGCGATCGAGACCGCGATCCACTGGTATCGAACGATCTCGAACTCGAAGAGCGTCGCGACGATCGCCACGAGCATTCCGATCTCGCCCGTCTTCAAGCCTCGCCCTGCGGTGGTCGGATGCGACAACCATTTCAGGGCCAGAACGAAGCACGCCGCCGCGAACAGATAGCTGAGGGGGAGGACGACGTCGTTCATGACGTCCGTCACGGCGACTTCGCCTTCGAGTCGCGACCGGGGAGACCACGACGGGGCGAGCCCCGCCTGAACATCTTCAGCATGCGGTCGGTGAGCAGGAAGCCGGACACGATGTTCGTCGTCGACGCGAACACGGCGATCGCGCCGAGCAAGGTCGCGTACGTCGCTCCGCCCGCCCCCGCGAGGATCAGCGACCCGACGATCGAGATCGCGGAGAGCGCGTTCGTCAACGACATCAGCGGCGTGTGCAGCAAGCCGGGGACGCGCGTGATGACCGCGTACCCCAGGAACGACGCCAGCACGAAGATGAAGAGGCTGACCTCGAGCTTCTCAGACATCACGCACCCCCTCGAGCGCACGGGCGACACGCGGGTGGACGATCGCTCCGCCTCGTGTGACCACCATCGATCGAAGGATCTCGTCACCCATGTCCAGCCTGATCGACCCATCGCTCGTTATCAGCGCGAGGAGGGCCGCAACGTTCTTCGCGTACATGAGGCTCGCGTCGTGGGGAAGCGTCGACGGCAGATTGGTCGGCCCCATGATCGTGACTCCGTTGTCGGTCACGACCAGCTCGTCCCGACGCGTGAGCTCGCAGTTCCCTCCGTGCCTCGCGGCGCAGTCGACGATCACGGAACCCGTATGCATTCCGGCGACGGCGTTCGCGGTGATGAGCCGCGGAGCATGAGCGCCGGGGATCGCTGCCGCGGCGACGACGACGTCGATCCCCTCGACCACGTGCGCCAGCAGCTCCTGCTGGCGGCGATAAAAGGCATCACCCAGCTCCTTGGCGTAGCCACTGGGATCTTGGGCGTCGCCGGGAGCGAGTGGGAGAAGGATGCTTCTGGCACCCAGACTCTCGATCTCCTCCTGGGCGGCAGGACGCACGTCATAGGCCTGGACGACGGCACCGAGCCGACGGGCGGTGGCGATCGCTTGGAGCCCCGCGACGCCCGCGCCGATCACCAGCACCTGCGCCGGGGGAATGGTTCCCGCCGCTGTCGTGAGCATCGGGAACATCTTGGGAAGGTGATCGGCGGCCATCACAACCGCCCGATATCCGGCCGCGGTCGCTTGTGAGGACAGCGCGTCCATCGGCTGCGCGCGCGTGATTCGCGGCACGAGATTGAGCGAGATCGCGGTGAGCTTGCGATCCGCGGCGGTTCGTATGGCGCCCGCCGACTCGAGCGGATCCACCATTCCAACCACGACTTGATCGGGGTGCGACGTTGCGACGGGGACGTCGTCGATACCCCAACCCTCAACGCGAACGACGATGTCGGATTCGAGAACTTCATCCCGGCGACCGAGTCGGGCTCCGTGAGCTTCGTACGTGTGGTCAGGGAAACCGGCCAGCGTCCCGGCGCCGCGCTCGACGAGCACCTGCAGCCCCGACCGCATGAGCTGCGGGACGACCGTGGGCACGAGTGCGACACGAGCCTCTCCGCTTGCCTCGCGAGGAACACCCACGATGGCTCGCGAGGATCCCGACGTGCTCATGCTGACCTCTCCGGGTCCGGGTAGGGCCCCACGTGGAGCCTCGGCCGGCTCAAGCATGCACCGTGACCGGAATCTCCCGCCAGTCGCACGGGCTCGCGGAGATCACGAGCGTCTGGATGTAGCTCGACCGGGCAGAGACGAGCGGATCCGCGACGTTCACCTGGCTCATGCTGCCTTTGAGCTGCCGGACGCCGGAGTACTCGTGACTTCAACCCCGTGGTCATGCCGTCGATCACCGTCTTCACGTGTTCCGGCCCATTCCGGAAGAGCGCGCTCGCCATCATCGTCACGTCCGCGCCGGCGCGCAGGAGCTTGATCGCATCTTCGGAGGTCCAGATTTCCCTGATCGCTGCGAATGGGTGTGCGGCTGCCGCCCGTCGGGGCAAGCGTCGCCGTTGAGCTCGTGGGAGGAGATGCCGCCGCTCGGTCACGCCGACGTGGCGATCATCTCCCGCAGCACCATCGGGAGAATGCCCCCGTGGCGGAAGTATTCGACCTCCGCGGCCCCGTCGATCCGCACCAGGGCGTCGAACTCGGTCACCCTGCCGTCGTCGGCGGTGGCCGTCACGGTGACGCCTTGGCCGGGCGTGATGCCGCCGCCGATCCCTCGCACGTCGAAGGTCTCGCTGCCGGTGAGGCCGAGCGAGGCCGCCGAGTCGCCGTCGTGGAACTGCAGCGGCAGGACGCCCATGCCCACGAGGTTCGACCGATGGATCCGCTCGAAGCTCTCCGCGAGCACGAACCGGACGCCGAGCAGCGCAGGACCTTTCGCGGCCCAGTCGCGGCTCGATCCGCTCCCGTACTCTTTGCCCGCGAGCACCGCGAGCGGGACGGACTCGGACCGGTACCGCTCGGCGGCATCGAAGACCGTCATCACGTCGCCGGACGGGAAGTGGGTGGTCCAGCCGCCCTCGGTCCCCGGCGCGAGCAGGTTTCGGAGGCGGATGTTCGCGAACGTGCCGCGCATCATGACCTGGTGGTTCCCACGCCGCGACCCGTACGAGTTGAACTCGGCCGGCTGCACGCCGTGTTCCGTCAGGAACGCGCCCGCGGGCGAGTCGCGCTTGATCGACCCCGCCGGCGAGATGTGGTCGGTGGTGATGGAGTCCCCCACGAGCACGAGCACCCGTGCGCCCACGACGTTCTCCGACGGGGCCGGATCGGGCTCGAGTGGCGTGAAGAACGGAGGCTCCTGCGCATACGTCGACGCCTCGTCCCACGCGTAGATCGGGCCGGCCGGCGTTGGCAACGTGTTCCAGAGCTCGTCGCCGTCCCAGATCCGTCGGTATTCGTCGGCGAATTGCTCCGGCGAGGCGCTCGCCGCGATCGCCGCACGCACCTCCTCGGCACTCGGCCAGATGTCGGCGAGATACACCGCCGTGCCGTCCGGGCGGTGTCCGAGCGCATCGTTCGACAGGTCGATGTCGACGTGCCCCGCGAGGGCGTACGCGACACACAGAGGCGGCGAAGCGAGATAGCTCGCCCGTACCTGCGGATGGATCCGGCCCTCGAAGTTCCGGTTGCCGGAGAGCACGGCCACCACCGCGAGGTCCTGCTCCTGTACGGCGGCCGCGACGTCGTCCGGCAGCGGACCGGAGTTGCCGATGCAGGTCGTGCAGCCGTATCCCACGAGCCCGAAGCCGAGCTTCTCGAGGTAGGGCGTGAGGCCCGCGCGATCGAGGTAGTCGGTCACGACGCGAGAGCCGGGCGCGAGCGAGGTCTTCACCCACGGCTTCGTCTCGAGACCCGCCTCCACCGCCTTCTGCGCGAGGATCCCCGCCGCCACCATCACCGACGGGTTGGACGTGTTCGTGCACGAGGTGATGGCAGCGATCACCACCGAGCCGTGGCGGACGACCCCGTCGCCCGGCAGCGTGACCGGCTGCTCCCGGCCGGGCTCGACGACTCGCTCGCGGTCGACGGCGACATCGACGTTGCCGCCCTCGTCCTCGAAGCGACCGACCTCGGTGGTCTTCGGGTCGGGCTCGAGACGATCGCGGAACGCCTCGACGAACGAGGGCCAGACGCCGCCCAGCGGCACGCGATCCTGCGGCCGCTTCGGCCCGGCGAGCGACGGTTCCACCGAGGACAGGTCGAGGTCGACGACCTCGCTGAACACCGGCTCGGGGTCGTCGTCGGTGCGGAACAACCCCTGCTCCTTCGCGTGGCGCTCCACGACGTCGACGCGATCACCCCGCGCCGTGAAGCGGAGGTACCGGAGGGTCTCCCGATCGATCGGAAAGTAGCCCGACGTCGCGCCGTACTCGGGGCACATATTCGAGAGGGTCGCCCGGTCGGCGAGTTCCAGCGAGGAGAGCCCAGCCCCGAAGAACTCGACGAACTTGCCCACCACGCCGTGGCTCCGGAGCTTCTGCGTGAGCGTGAGGACGAGGTCGGTCGCGGTGGTGCCGGCCGGGAGCGCACCGATCACCCGAACGCCCACCACGACCGGCTGCGGCAGGAACATCGGCTGGCCGAGCATCGCGGCCTCGGCCTCGATCCCGCCGACGCCCCAGCCGAGGACCCCGAGGCCGTTCACCATCGGCGTGTGGGAGTCGGTGCCCACGAGCGTATCGGGGAACGCGAGCCCGTCGCGCACGGTCACGACCTGGCCGAGGTGCTCGAGGTTCACCTGATGACAGATGCCGGCGCCGGGAGGGACGACCCTCAGCCCGTCGAAGGCCTGGCGCGCCCACCGGAGCAGCGTGTAGCGCTCGCCGTTGCGCCGGTACTCCCACTCGATGTTCGCCTCATAGGCCTCCTTCGTGCGGAACAGGTCGACCTGCACCGAGTGGTCGATGATGAGGTCGACGGGCACGAGCGGGTTCACGCGCGTGGGGTCGCCGCCGGCGCGCTGCATCGCCGAGCGCATCGCGGCGAGGTCGACGACGGCCGGCAGCCCGGTGAAGTCGTGCATGAGGACCCGGCCGGGCATGAACGCGACGTTGCGGGCGGGGCCCGGCCACGCCGCGAGGGCCCGGACATCCTCGTCGCTCACGTCGCGCGAACCGGCGCGGCGCAAGAGGTTCTCGAGCAGGATCTTGACGGTGTGGGGAAGCCCGGCGGGGTCGCCGATGCCTTGCTCGGCGAGCCATCCAAGGCGGTACAGGTCGACGGCGCCGTCCGCGGTTTCGAGCCGCGATCGCGCGCCCGCGAAGTCGCTGGACATGACGCTCACGTTCCTCTCGTGGAGTCGATGAAGGTGCTCCCCTCCATCCTCCCAAACGCGGGCGTTCGACCGGAGCGTTGAGGCGGATCGAGGGCGCTCGAGGAGTCCCTCAGCGGTATCGTCCCAGCCATGATTCGGCCGCTCGACGCTCGCGACGGCGCCGTGTGTGATGGGATCGTCGCGTCGCTGCCCGACTGGTTCGGGCTCGAGCAGGGCATTCGAGAGTGCGCGAAAGCCGTGCGAACCCAACCTGGACTCGTCGAGGAGGTGGACGGCGAGGTGAGGGGGTTCTTGACCATCGCTCGCCCTTATCCTCAAACCCCGGAGATCTCGTGGCTGGCGGTCCATGCTCGAGATCGTCGACGGGGCATCGGCCGAGCGCTGATCAGCGCTCTCACCGACCAACTCCGAACCCACGGCGACCGGCTCGTGTTGGTGAAGACCCTTTCCGACCGAACCGACCCGGGGCAGGAATACGCCGAGACGCGCGCCTTCTACCTCGCGATGGGATTCGTGCCGGTGGCAGAGCTGGATCTTGATCCTCCTGATCCCGAGAACCCGATTCAGCTGCTGGCTCTGCCTCTTTGAGGCCGTCCGCGGGTCAGGAGGCGTCGTGACCGGCCGCACGGCCGGCCCGCACCGCTTCCTTGTGCGCCAGGCGAACCTCGCGCCGGAGCTTCGCCTCGCGTTGCCGCCGCCGCTCGGTCTCGGTCTCCGTCACGAGGGGCGGGACCGGTCGCGGCTTCCCGGCCTCGTCGATCGCGACGAACACGAGGTAGGCGCTCGAGGCGTGCACGGTCGCCCCGGTGACCGGGTTCTCCGCCACGACGCGGACCCCACACTCGACCGAGGTCGTGCCGACGTCGTTCACCATCGCCTTCACCGTCACGACGTCGCCCAGGTGCACCGGCTCGAGGAACGACAGCTCGTCGACCGCGACCGTCACGCACACGCCGCCCGAATGCCGGGTCGCCGCGAGGCCCGCCGCGGTGTCGACCAGCCGCATGATCACGCCGCCGTGCACGTTGCCGAGGACGTTGGCGTCCATGACCTCCATGAGCTGCGAGATCGTCACCGCGGAGTGGGCGGCGCGCCGCGGGGTGAGGTCCCAATCCGCCATCGGCGGAATCCTACGTCCGAGCCGGTAGCATCGCGCTCATGCGTCGATCCCTCGCCCTCGTCGTGCTGCTCGGCGTGCTGTCGGCCTGCGGCGGCGAGCCGGTGCCGGTGGCGCAACCCACGACGCCGACGACGAGCGAGCCGCCCTCGAGCCCGACGCCCTCGGCCTCGCCCACCGGCTCAACGACCCCTTCGCCGTCGCCGACGGCGAGCCCGATCGTCCTGCCGCCGGGCGTCCCGTCCTCCTATGCCCCCGACGACGAACCCGGCGACGTCCCCGTCGACGAGCTCATTCCGAAGACCGCCGACGCCACCGGCACCGAGTTCCCGAGGTTCCCGCGCGGCGAGATCGGCATCGTCGTCACGTACGTGCGCGGTACGAACCCCTTCGCGGCGGAGCACGGCTTCGTCGTCTGGCGCCGGTTCGCCCGTTCCCCGCACTGGCGCGCGACGTACGGGTTCCGCGATGCCGCGCGGGCCGGCGTCCTGGGGATCCAGGTCACGCTCGGCGAGGCGACCGGCGACGACCTCCCGGACGCGCTCACGTTCGAGAGCGTCGGCGGAACCGGAAACTGCGGGGGCTGGCGCCTCGTACAGCTGGGCCTCGCCCTCGACGACCAGATCGAGCCGATCGACTCGTGCGACGCACAGGTCGAGTTCTCGACCGATCCGGTGGGCCTGCTGGTTACCGAGTCGGTGTTCAAACCCGGCGACGCGCACTGTTGCCCGAGCAAGTACCGCGTGACGCAGCTGGAGTGGGACGGCGAGGCGTTCTCGGTCACGTCCCGCGAGACGCACAACGCCTAGACCAGCTCGGCGACGCTCCTTCGGCGCCCGATCCTGCGTACCTCGATCGCCGCGGGGAACTGGTCCTTCACCTGCTCCGCGTGCGTGATGACGAAGAGCTGGTGGAACCGGCCGGCGAGTCGGCCCATCGCGTTCACCATGAGGTCCTTGCGCTCGACGTCGAGCGAGCCGAGCACCTCGTCGAGGACCATCATGCCGACGTCGGCGCCGGAGACGCGCGAGAGGTGCATCGAGATCGCGACGCGCAGCGCGAGGTTCGCGAGGTCGGTCTCGGATCCCGAGAAGCGCTCGATGCCGAAATAGCGGTCGCCGTCGGCGATCTCGATCCTCAGCTCCTCCTCCTGGATCCGGAGGTCCTCGTACTCCGCGTTCGTGAGCTCGCGGAAGAGCGCCCCCGCCTCGCGGGAGAGCTCCGGACCGATCCGCGCAACGAGGTGGTCGCGGAACCCGTCGAGCAGCGTCGCGACCGAGTCGACGTAGCGTGCCTCGCCGCGGAGCTGCTCGAGGCGAGCGGCCGTCTCCTTCGCCTGCTTGACCTCACCCTCGAGCTCGCTCACGGTGAGCCGCGCCTCGGCGAGCGCGGCGGCCGCGTCCCGATCGACGATCGCGGTTCGGTCGCGCGCCTCGACGGCCTCGTCGCGTTCGGCTCGAACGCGAACGTGCTCGAGTTGGTCGAACGACAGGCCGGCGGCCTCCGCGTCGATCGCCGCGAGCGACGTGGCGAGCTCCGCGAGGCGGGCCTCGAGCTTCGCGAGGTCGCGCTCGGCCTGCTCGAGGTGCTTGCCCTCCGCCCTGAGAACCGCGATCTCCGCTGCGAGCTCCTTCGCCCGTTGCACGCCGGCCTGCAAGCGGTCACGGTCGGGCGGTCCGCCGTCGAAGGCCGCGGCGAGCTCACGCACCGCGTCCTCGAGGGCGGCGGTCTCCTCCTCGGCGCGGGCCCGCTCCTCGGCGGTCCTGCGCGCCGACTCCCCGGCGGCCGCGGCCTTCGCGCGCTCGGACTCGGCCTTGCGTCGCGCGGTCTCGGCCTGGCGCACCGCTCGCTCGGCGTCGGTGAGCCGCTTCTTCGCCGCCGCGACCTCCCGTTTGCAATGCCGCACGTAGGCGGAGAAGTCGTTGCCGAGCTCACGGCCGCACGTGGGACACGGCTCGGCGGGATCGGCCTCGGCCGCGCGCTCTTGCCGATCGACGGCCGCGGCGTGCAAGCCGACGTCGTGGTCGCGTCGCGCCCGCGCCTCCGCGACCGCCCGCTGCGCGTCGCGCGCGCGATCGTCGGCGCCCTCGAGCTCGGCGAGCGCGACGGCGGCGTCGACCGCCGGCAGCGCGGCGAGTCGCGCGTTCGCCTTCATGAGCTTCGACGACTCCTCCACCCATCGCTCGGCCGCGCGGAACAGGGTCTCCACGCCCTCCAACGACGCGAGCTCCTCCTCGAACCCGGGCAGCTCGACCAGCGCCTTCTGCAGGCGCTCCATCCGTTCGACCCGGTCTTCGCGGTCGACGCCGAGTCGCTCGACCTCCTGCGCCTGGGCGGCGCGGCGCTCGGCGAGCTTCTCCACGCGCTGCCTCGCGCGGTCCGATCGTTCGAACGCCTTCAGGGCCTTTGCGGCGCGGGCGGTTTCGGCCTTCAGCTCGGCGGCCGCTGCCTTCGCCGAGGCGCTCGCCTCCGCCGCGACCGACGTCGCCTCCTTCAGCCGGGCCTCGAGCTCCCCGATCTCGGGCAGCGCGAGCGCGAGCTGCTTCCATCCCTCGCTCCGCGCGCGAACCTCGCGCCGCGCCGCCGCCCGCGCGTCGTCGACGGGCTTGATGCCGAGCAGCCGCAGCACCATCTCCTTGCGCTTGCCCGGCGTCACATCGGAGAAGGCGTCGAGCTGCTTCTGCTCGGCGAACACCGAGGAGCGGAAGACCTGCTGGTCCATGCGCAGGAGCCGCTGGATCTCCGCGTCGACCTCGGTGACGCCGGCGGCGAGCTGAAGGTCCGCGAGGAACAGCTCGGCCCCGGTCGCGTGGTTCTTGCCGCGGATCCAGCGGCGTACCTCGTACTGGCTGCCGCCGTGCTCGAACACGATCCGCACCTCGCAGTCGGTGAGCAGGCCGTGCGTGCGGATCTCGCCCTTCGGCGTGCGTGCGCGGCCGTAGAGCGCCCAGAGGATCGACTCGACGATCGTGGACTTGCCGGCGCCGTTCGGCCCGAAGATCCCGATGACGCGAGCGGGCAGCTCGAGGTCGAGCTCCTCGTACACGCGGTAGTTGCGAAGGGAGAGCTCGACGACCCTCACACCGTGTCGCCCTTCGCCGCCTCGAGGAACGCTGCGCCGAGCGCGACGACGCGGTCGCGGTCGAGCCCGGCGAGGTCCTGTCGCTCCACGAACGACGACCATTCGGACTCCAGCGACCCGATCTCCGAACCGCCCTGCACGGGCAGCGCCTCGGTGCCGAAGTCCGGCTCGGCCTGCACGTGCACGGCGTCGGGGATCGCTTCCGCGAGCTCGTCCTTGCTTACCTGCCGGAACGCGGCCGCGTCGGCGTGCTCGAGGAAGATGCGCACGATCGCGCCGGACGGGATCCCCTTCGCCGCGCGTGCGCACGCGTCGACCAGCTCGCCGGCCGAGAGACCCGCGGCCTCGACCGCGAAGCTCACGAGCGGCCGCTCCCCCGGGTTCTCGACGTGCTCGACGACGCCCGTGTCGGTGTCGATCACGACGAGACCTTTCGCCTCGGTCGGCGAATCGGCGAAGCTGAACGTGTCGGTCGATCCCGCGTACCAGGTCCGCTTCGACACCTTCTGAAACGCGTGGTAGTGGCCGAGCATCACGAGGTCGAAGCTCCGGTCGAACGCCGCCTCCTCGACCTCGAGCTCGTTCATGTCGCGCCACTCGCGCGACGGCAGCGACGTGAGCGCGACGTGCGCGACCATGAGGTTCGTCGCGTCGGCCGCGACCGACGACGACGCGACGCCCACTTGCTCCTTGAAGTCCTCGACCGAGAGCGTCTGGGGAACGAGGTGCACGCGCACACCCGCGAGGTCGACGCTCCTCGCCTCCATCGACCACGCGAACGCGAGCTCGCCGAAGACCTCCTCGAGCGCCGCGTACGGCGAACCGGTGCCTCGCACGCGCGGCGTGTCGTGGTTGCCGCTGATCGCGGCGCCGGGCAGGCCGGCGGCCTGGAGGCGCTTCAGTCCCACGAGCACCTTCGAGAACGTGCGATACGTCGGCCGCGCGTGGTCGAACACGTCGCCGAGCCAGAGGAACCCGTCGGGCTCGAGCCGGATCGTCTCGTCGATCGCCCACGCGAACGAGCGCAGGAAGTCCTCCTCGCGGAGGTTGCGCCCCTGGTCGTCGCGCAGGTGCGCGAGGTGCGTGCGTCCGAGGTGCGCGTCACCGAACGCGACGAGGCGCGCCACGGCTACTCGGCGAACCCCCTCGAGGCCCCCTCCGGCCGGTCGGGCAGCGGCGAGGGGCCTCGCACCGACTTCAGGTAGTCCTCGTAGAGGTACACCTGGGCCGGGAGCGCGAACGGTGCCTCGAGGTTCGTGACGATCGCCTCCCCCGGCATCAGCGTCTGGATCTCGGGTCCGAGGTCGGAGATGTCCTGCTTCGAGGAGCCACGCAGGATCGTGCGGTCCTTCTCGTCGGCGAGGCCGAGGATGAAGAACGTGTTGAACTGCGACAGCAGCTCGTCGTCGATGAGCTTCGGCTGCTGGCTCACCGCGCAGAGCCCCACCTTGAACTTGCGACCCTCCCGCGCGACTCGCGGGAAGACGTTCTCGTCGGCGCGCTTCGCGCGCGACAGCACGCGTTGCGCCTCCTCGAGCGCGACGAGCGCGGGCGGTAGGTCGCCGAACCGATCACGATCCTCGAGGAACGTTTGCGCGTACGTCTCGAGGAGTCGCCGCGTGATCACCGACGCCACGAGGATCTCCTCGGTGGACGAGAGCCCGCTCGTGTCCACGAGCACCGAATAGCCCGACGACAGCTCGTCCACGATGCGCCCCGACAGCGATGCGCTCGAGGTGTCGCGCGAGATGCACGGCATGTCGAGGATGCGCTGCGCGCGACGTTGGATCACCTGCACGGTGCTCGTCGCCACCGAGAGCTGCTCGGCGAGCGCCGAAACGTCCGATTCCTCCCCGACGGTGACGATCCACTCGTCGCCGAAGAACCGGATCATCCGGTACATCGCGTCCTCCTGCGCGTGGCTCCATTCGTACGCGGTCTGGAGGTCGCCGAGGGTGAGCTCTCCCAGGGACAGCCGGAGCGCCGTGAATCCGGCCGCGGGACCGCCCCGCGTCGCGTACACCTTCAGTCGCTCCGCGGCCCACGGATGGTCGCGCAGCCCGCGACGCAGGCCGCTTCCACCTTCGAGGTACTCGCCGTGCGGGTCGAACACCAGACACGCGTAGCGGCCGCGCGACGCGAGGATCTGCCCCGCGAGGACCTTCATGAGGTTCGACTTCCCCATGCCGGTCGTCGCGAAGACGCCCACGTGCGACGTGAGCGAATCGCCGTTCACGCCGACCTCGAGGTCGATGGTCTCCTCGCCGCTGCGCAGGAGCCCCAGCGACAGGTCGCCCATGCGCTCGCGCAGGAACGCGAAGTCGTCCACCGTCGGGGCCGTCACGCGCGCGAACTGCGCCGGGAGCGACTTCGGCTTGCGGAAGGCGCCGCCGGCGTCGATGTAGCCGAGCGGCTGGCACGTGGCGACCTTGTACAGCCGCTGCTCGGGGTCGTGCAGGGCGTACGGCGTCCCCGCCGCGTCGCCGGCCATGTACGCGCCGGCGGTGCGCTCGGCCCATCCCGGGTCCGACGAGTCCGAGCCGTACGTCACCTGGATCACGCGGAACAGGAAGCGCCGGGCACGTTCGGGGTCCTCCGCCGCCAGCAGCTCGCCGAGGAACAGGTCCGTGCCGTAGTAGGAGCGGAACGTCGCCTCGAGCACGCTCTTGCCGAAGATTCGCCCCTTGTCGTCCTGGTGCATCGCGTCAGCTCCTGTTCAGCACCACGTGGAAGTCCTGGAACAACACCTCGATGTCGTCCTCGCGCATGCCGGCCCGCGCGAGCTCGGCGCGGAACGCACGGCGGAGGTCGGCCACCGCGTAGCCGGTGACGCGTGCAGCCTGGTGCGCGCGCGCGAGCGGATAGGGATAGCCGACGAACGCGGGGTCCGTCGCGAGGCCCGCAAGCCGCTCGAGCGTCTCGCGCTCGGGCGCGCCCCCACGGCCGACGTCCACGCGGAACGCGTACGGGGCCGTCGACGCGAGGTGCGCGACGAAGATCTCGCCGACGTACAGCCTGCCGAACACGGGATCCGTGGAGATCCGGGCGGCCCACGGGACGCCGCCGACTTCGCGATCGCCCCGCCGCTTCAGGAGCGTCACCAGCGGCACGTGACGGCCCCAGTACAAGGTGGACGCCTTCACGACGCCGGCGAGCGAGACGCCGCGCTCGAGCGCCTCCGCGTGCACGCGGCGCACGACGCCGGGAGGCACGAGCGGCCCCCCGTGCAGGGACCCGTCGACCAGCACCAGGTCTCCCGGCTCGGACTCGGCGACCGTGGTCTGGACCGCGCGCCATTCGGCCCACTCCCGGAAGGCGTCGATCGGCCGCGGCAGCTCGGGCAGCTGTTCGGGCGACTCGCCGAGCTCCGCGAGAGCCTTCCGCGCGGCGCGCGCGAGACCCTCGCCGGAAACCGCGAGGATCTCGAGCGGCGGCGACTCCACCAGCTCGGTCGAGCCGGCCGCGAAGCGCACGCGCGCCACGCGGTATGCCGCGATCGAGAACGACCGCGCGTCCGCGACCGTGCAGGAGCCGCCGTCGATCGCCCACACGGTGGCGGGGTCGCGGGGCTCGAGTCGCTCGAGCTCGAACGCGTCGGGGTGACCCGGCACGACGAGATCCTCGCCGAGCTCGAGCTGCCCTCCCGCCACCCGGATCTCCGTCGCAGGGTCCTCGAGCAGGCCCACCACGAAGGCCGCCGCCCGCTCGAGCTGGCCCGACCCGACGCGATCGGCGCCGATGAGGTCTTCGGGGAGGGCGACGGGAGGACCGACGGTGGGCACGTGGCGAAGGATACCCACCGTCTGTGACGGCCCGGCTGAAGGATCCGTTCGAAACCGGTCCGAGGGCGTAGCCCGAACGGGTCGGATCTCCAGCCGGATTGGGGGCCTCTCGGGCTAACCCCAGCACGATCGCCTGCCGATAGAACCTGAGGACGTCGCCGCACCGAGGGGGAACGAGCCGGGGATGGCAGGGACCAAAGGCGCTCTGCGCACCATGCGCATGGGGGTACTGGCCTTCGCGCTGTTGCTCATCGTGGGCGCCATCGCCTGTTACGCGATCAGTTCGAAAGCCGTCGCAAGCGCCCGCTCGGATGCAACCCTCGAAGCGAAGGGCGTCGCCGACTCCCTGGTGAACGGGATCCTCACGCCGGAGGACCTCACCGCGACCGTGACGCTGGAGCGCGCGAAGGAGATCGACGACGCCTTGCGCGACGGGCGCTTCGATTCGACCGGGTTCGACACCGTCACGGTGTGGAGCGGGGACGGCACCGCGGTGTACTCGTCGGACCGCAACCGGCTCGGCGACCAGGTTCCCGCCGAGGTGAGCCACCTCAAGGCCGTGATCGACGACGGAGCTTCGAGCCGCGTCGTCGAGGACGTCTTCTCCGCGTACGCGCCCCTCGCGAACGGCGCCGTGGTGGAGTTCGATCGTCCCTACGGGCCGATCGCCGCCACCGGCAGGCCGATGCACCTTGCGGCGGGGCTGTTCGCGCTCCTGTTCGTGGGGACGATCTACATCATGTTCCGCCTGTCGCGCTCGATCGCGTCCTCGGCGGCGAACGCGGCGTTCCGGCCGACCCCGGGACTCGGGCACGTCTCGCAGGCTCCGCAGGAGATCGGCCGCGCGAAGCGAGGCGAGGAGGCGCAGCTCGCCATGACCGGCTTCCGCGAAGAGGCGGAGGCTCGCCGGCGGGCCGAGGACCGCGCGACCGCGCTCGAGGAACAGGTGGCGCTCCTGCAGGAGCAATACCGGAACTCCCTCGGCGAGCTCCAAGCCACCCAGCGCAAGCTCCAGGACTCCGTCACGACCGCCGCCCCCGCGCAGCGGCCCGACGCTCGACTCGAGGAGCGCGTGCTCCGGGCCGAGGGCCAGGCGCGACTGCTCGAGGCTCAGCTGTCCGCGACGACCGCGGAGCGCGACAAGCTCTCCGCGGATCTCATCGAGGCCCAGAAGATCGGCGCCGAGGCGGCCGCGGCTCGCTCCGACCCCGATGTCGAGCGCCGGCTGCAGCGGTTCGAGCAGGAGAGCATCGCCTTGCGCGCGGAACTGGAGGGGACGCGGACGGAGCTCGAGGTCGCCAAACGCGAGCTCGCGACCCAGCAGACGCGCGGAAACGACCTCGCGGTCGAGATCGAGTCCGCGAAGCGCACGGCAAGCGACGCGGAGGTCGTGCGCGGCGAGGTCGAGCGGCTCCGCATCGTGGAGCGCGAGGCGGACCAGATGCGCGCCGAGCTCGAGACGCTCCGGCCCGACGCGGAGCTCGCGGCCCGGCTGGCGAAGGATCTCGACCTCTCGACGGCGGCACGGCAGGAGTCGGAGCGATCCCTCGAGGCGAGCCGCGCCGAGGCGCTCGCAGCGACCACGGCGTTGGAGGAGGTGCGGGCCGAGCTCGCGGAGCTGCAGTCTTCCGGCGAGACCCGCACGACGGCGCTCGACGAGGAGCTGCGGGCCGCGCGCGCGTCCGTCGAGCAGCTCGAGTCGGAGCTCGAGGCCGCAAGGGCCGGCCTCGGCGCCGAGCTGGAGACCGTGAAGGCCGAGCTCGGGGCCGAATTGGAGTCCGCGCAAGCGGAGCTTGCGCGTGTGAGCGAGGAGCTCGCGTCCACGCGCGCAACCCACGGCGCGACGTCGGAGGAGCTCGAGGCCGCCCGGGCGGAGCTCGAGACCGCTCGGAGCGACGCCGCCTCGACGCAATCCGAGCTTTCCTCGATCCAGGCCCAGCTCGAGGTCACGCTGGAGGAGCACGCGACCCTGCGCGCGGGCCTCACCGCATCGCAGTCCCAGCTCGAGTCCACCCTCACCGACCTCGGCTCGGCCCGGGCGGAGACGCAGTCGGCACGCGCCGACGCCGACGCCGTTCGCGCGGAGCTCGATGCCGTGCGATCGCGCCATGCCGACGAGCTCGCAGCGAAAGAGCTCGAGCTGGAGCAGCGCGTGGCCGAGCACCGCGCCGGGCTCCAGTCTGAGCTGGATGCGATCGAGCTGGACCTGAAGGCGAAGCTCGACGCGACCGTCGCGGAGCTCCGCGAGGAGATCACCGACGCCGAGTCCCGCACGGCGCTCGCCGAGGGCCAGGTACAGGCCGCGAAGGCCGAGGCCGAGGACCGGGATCGCGCGATCCGTTCGGTCGAGCAGGAGCTCGCGGCCGCGAACGCCGAGCTCGACGCCCTGCGCTCGGGAATGTCGGGCGCACAGCAGGATGCCGCGTCGATCCGCGCCGAGCTCGAGCGGAGCAAGACCGAGCTGGAGTCGTCGCGTCAGAACGCGGAGCAAGCCGAGACCGAGCTGCGCGCCACGAAGATCGCCGCCGCGTCGGCGCAAGAGGATCTCGAGGTCAGCCGGCAGGCCTCGTCGCAGGCGCTCGCGGAGCTCCAGGCCGTGCGCGACCAGCTCGCGGCCGCCGAGGCCGCCCGGACCGAGCTCGACGGCGTCGCGGCTGCCCTCGCGGCTGCGAACGACGAGCTGAACGCCCTGCGTTCGGAGAAGTCGGACGAGGAAAACGAGCTCGCGCGTGTGCAGGCCGAGTCGCAAGCAACCCGCCGCGAGGCCGAGGCCGCCCAGGAACGGGTCTCGGCACTGACCGCCGAGCTCGAGGGCGCGCGGGCCGAGATCGCTGCGCGTGAGGCCGAGGTCGCCTCCGCGCAGGCGCGCCTCACCGACGTGGAGGCGGAGGCCGGCGGGGCCCACGACGAGGCCACGCGGTGGCAGACCCGTCTGTCGGACCTCCAGGGCGAGCTCGACGTCGCGCGGGCCGAGCTCCTCACCGCGCAGGCAGAGATCCAGACCGAGCTCACCCGGGGCGTCGAGATCACCGCCCGCGCGGAGCAGGCGGAGCAGGAGCTCGCGATGCTCAGGGACCAGCAGATGGCGACGGCCGCGGCCGGCGCCGAGCAGGAGGGTCTCCAGGAAGCCCTGCGCGTCAACCAAGAGCGGCTCGCGGCGCAGGCCGACAAGCTCAACGACGCCGAGGAGCGCGCGCACGCGGCCGAACGCCAGCTGCACGAGACGCTCGCGAAGCTCGAGCATGCGGAGCACGAGGCCCGTCGGGCCGTGCTCGAGCGCGCGCAGAGCACGGCGGAGGGCGAGGCGCTGCCGCCCACCGTCGGCGACCCGCTCGAGGACCGTCGCGGTGCCTCACCGTTCGTGAAGGAGCTGTCGCTCGACGCCAAGAAGTCCCTCACACAGATCCTCGGCCTCACGCTCACCCTCAAGCACAAGAAGAGCGCGCAGGAGCAGGCGCCGTTCCTCCGGCAGCTCTCGGCGATGGTGAAGCGGCTCGACCGCACCGTGAGCGACCTCAGCGAGGCCGACAAGCTCGCGCGCGGCGAGATCGAGCTCAGCAACCGCCGCACGAACCTCGAGGCGCTCGTGGAGCGCGTCGTGGAGGAGTCCGGCGTCGGCGCCGACCACGACGTCCGCGTGGACACCGAGGAACTCGTCGTGGCGCTCGACCCGCTTCGGACCGAGCAGATCCTGAATGGGCTGCTGCGGACGTCGGCGGATCGAACCTCGCCGGGCTCGCAGATCGCCGTGAGACTCTCGGGCCAGGACGGCGGCGCGCTGATCTCCGTCGAGGACAAGGAGCCGTCCTCGGACGGCTCGATGAGCCCGGTGGTGGTTCGCCTCGCGACCGTGATGGGTGGCTGGGCGACCGTGGAGAGCCGGCCGAACGGTGGCTCGTCGTTCCGCGTGTTCATCCCCGACGCGAACGGCCCGCGCCCGGAAGATGCCGAGCCGAAGCCGACGGCCGAGGACGACGCCGAGGAGACGCTGCAGATCACCGTGAAGAGCCCGCTGGCCGAGCCCGACAAGAAGCCGGAGAAGACCGAAGAGGAGCTCGATCTCGAGAACGACCCGTGGGCGGCGGGGCAGCTCCTGATGCAGGAGCTCCAGCGACTCTCGCACCAAGAGGACCGCTAGCTCGGTCAGACCTCCAGGGTCTTCAGCAGCTCCCGGGCGATCACGACCCTCTGGATCTGGTTCGTGCCCTCGTAGATCTGCGTGATCTTCGCGTCGCGCATGTAGCGTTCGACGGGGTACTCCTTGATGTAACCGTATCCCCCGAGGATCTGCACCGCGTCGGTGGTGATCGCCATCGCCGCGTCCGACGCCATGCACTTCGCGACGCTCGAGTGGAACGTCATGCGAGGGTCGCCCGCGTCGCAGGCGGCGAGCGCGCGGTACGTGAGCACCCGCGCGGCCTCCAGGCGCATCGCCATGTCCGCGAGCATGAAGCGGATGCCTTCGAAGTCCGAGATGCGCTCTCCGAACTGCCGGCGCTCCGTCGCGTATCGCGCGGCGAAGTCGAGCGCGCCCTGCGCGATCCCCACCGCCTGGGCGGCGATCACCGGTCGCGAGTAGTCGAGCGTCCGCATCGCGATGCCGAAGCCCGCCCCCTCCTCCCCCACGAGCCGATCGACCGGGATGCGCGCGTCCGTGAGGATCACCTCGCGGGTGGGCGAGCCCTTGATGCCCATCTTGTGCTCGGCCTTGCCGAACGACACGCCGGGATCGTCCTTGCGGACGAGGAACGCGGCGATGCCCTTCGTGCGCAGCCCCGGGTCGCTCGTCGCGAACACGACGTACGCGTGCGACACGCCGGCTCCGGTGATGAACCGCTTCGTCCCGTTCAGGACGAACGCGTCGCCGTCGCGCACGTACCGGGTCGAGAGGGCCCCCGCGTCGGATCCCGCGCCCGCCTCGGTGAGGGCGTACGACATCAGCAGCTCGCCCGCGCAGATCCCCTTGATGCACGCGCGGCGGTGGTCCTCGGGGCCCGCGACCGTGAGCGGGATCACGCCGAGCTTCGACACGATCGGCGTCAGCGAGACGCCCGCCGAGACTCGCGAGAGCTCCTCGATGAGGACGCCGAACGCGAGCGAGCCGCCGCCCGAGCCGCCGTCCTCCTCCGGGTAGCCCACGCCCATGAGGTCGTGCTCGACGAGCGTGCGGTAGACGTCCTCGGGCCACTCGTCGGTCTCATCGATCTCCGCCGCGCGCGGCTCGATCTTCTCCTCCGCGATCTTGCGAACGAGCGCCCGGAACTCCTCGAGTTCGTCGGGAAGCTCGTACCTCGCGCCGTCCATGACCCCTAGCTCACGCGTCGCAGGATCAGGGCGTCGCCTTGCCCGCCGCCGCCGCAGATCGCGACCCCGCCGAGGTCGACCTCGCGACGGCGCATCTCGAGCGCGAGCGTGAGCACGAGGCGCGCGCCGCTCATACCGATGGGGTGACCGAGGGCGACGGCGCCGCCGTTCACGTTCACGAGCTCCTCGTCCACGCCGAGCATGCGGCTCGCGTGCAGAGAGACCGCCGCGAAGGCCTCGTTGACCTCGAGCAGCCCGAGGTCGCTCGCGTCCAGCCCCGACTTCTTCAACGCCTTCTGCATCGCCAGCGCCGGCACCGTGTGCAGCGACGCGTAGCGGTCGGCCGACATGCCGTACGCGATGACCTCGGCGAGCGGCGTAAGACCCAGCTCCTGCGCGCGCTCGGCGCTCGTCACGACGACCGCGGCGGCGCCGTCGGAGATCTGCGACGCGTTGCCCGCCGTGACCGTGCCCTCCGGCGAGAAAGCGGGCTTCAGCCTCGCGAGGCCCTCCGGCGTCGAGTCCGCGCGGATGCCCTCGTCCCGGTCGAACACCAGGTCGTCGCCGGTTCGCTGGGGCACGCCGACGGGGACCACCTCCTCGGCGAGCGCGCCGGCGTCCCAGGCCGCCGCGGCGCGCCGGTGCGACCTCGAGGCCCAGGCGTCCTGCTCCTCCCGCGCGATGCCCAGCTCCGCGCTGATCGCGTCGGTGCCGGCGCCCATGTGCCGGTCGTCGAAGGAGCACCACAGCCCGTCGTGGATCATCGTGTCGACGAGCTGCGCGTCGCCCAGCCGCGAGCCCGCGCGCGCCTTCGGCACCACGTACGGCGCGTTCGTCATCGACTCCATGCCGCCTGCGACGGCCACCGAGATCTCGCCGGCTCGGATCATCTGGTCGGCCATCGCGATCGCCGCGGTCCCCGACAAGCACACCTTGTTGATGGTGACGCCCGGGATCTCCTTGGGGATACCGGCTCGGATCGCAGCCTGACGCGCCGTGATCTGCCCGGCTCCCGCCTGCAGCACGTGGCCCATGATCACGTATTCGACCTGCTCGGCGGTGACCCCCGATCGTTCGAGCGCCGCGCGGATCGCGACGCCGCCGAGGTCGACGGCCTGGAAGCCGGCGAGCGCCCCGTTGAACTTCCCGATCGGCGTGCGCGCGCCGGCCACGATCACGGAGGTCGTCATGAGCTCAGTGTAGCCCCGCCGTGTCGCTCGGCGATCTCGGGGCCGCCTCAGGGGCGGTTCGCGAGCGCCTTCTCGATGACCTCGAGGATCTCGTTGCCCACGAGCTCGTCGCGGTCCACGAGGGCCTGCTTCAGGGCGGTGTGCACGTCGCGATTCTCGGCGAGCACCGCGGCCACCTTCTCCTTCTGGCCGTCGAGGATGTCCTCGACGCGCTCCTTCGATTCCTGGTCGGCGAGCACCTTCGCCACGAGGTTCGACCGGCTGATCGGTCCCTCGCTCACCGCGTCGAAGGAGATCAGCGAGCCCGCCATGCCGAACGACCCCACCATGCGCGCCGCGAGATCCGTCGCGTGCGCGAGGTCGCTCGCCGGCCCCGTACCGGACTCGCCGAAACACATCTCCTCGGCAACGAGCCCGCCGAGCGCGATCGCGATGTTCGCCTCGACCTCGGTGCGCGTGCGCGTGAACCGCTCTTCCTCGTCGCCGTGCGCGAGCAACCCGAGCGCGCCGCGCCGCTTGATGATCGAGAGCACCTCGAGCCTGCGCCCCTTGCCGAGGAAATACGCGACGGTGGCGTGCCCCGCCTCGTGCGCGGCCACGGATTCGCGGTCGTACTCCGTGTAGACGACCGGCTGCTTGATCCCGATCTCCTCGGTGAGCTTCGCCTCCATCACGTCGGCGAGAGACATCTCGCGCCGGCCGTCGGAGAGCGCGAGCAGGAGGGACTCGTCGAAGAGGTGCTCGATCATCACCGGCGTGTAGCCGAACGTCTCGTGCGCGATCTTGTCGCGATCGCCCGACTCGTCGAGCTGGTCGGCGTGGGCCTTGCGGTTCAGGAAGAAGTCGATGAGCTCGCGCCGGCCCTGCTTCGTCGGGAGGTCGAAGTACAAGCGCCGGTCGAATCGGCCGGGACGGAGCAGCGCCGGGTCGAGCGTGTCGGCGCGGTTGGTCGCGGCGATCAGCAGGATGTTGCTGTACGTCCCCTTGATGGGCGGGAGCTGGCGGCTCTCGGGCAGGTAGCCGTTCAGCCAGTCGATGAACTTCGCGCGCAGCCGGGCGCGGAACGGCGGCTGGTCGAAGGACTGCATCTGGATGAGCAGCTCGTTCACCATCGCGCCCGTGTCGCCCCCGCCCACCATCGCGGACACCGTGCGCGCGAGCCCTTCCGGGGGAGGCGACGCGTTGAACGCCGCCCGGTTCATCCCGATCGCGTCGATCTCCTCGATGAACCCGATCGCGCCGCCCTGCTTGCGCGCGATCTTCCGCAGCATCTTGAAGAACGACCGGATGCGGTAGGCGGTCATGCCCTGCCACATCGATTGGAACGCCGGCGCCGAGATGAACAGGAACGGCACGCCCGCCTGCTTCGCCATCGCCTTCGCGAGGTACGTCTTGCCGGTCCCCGGCGGGCCCTCGAAGAGGATGCCCCGTCGCGGCGTGCCCCCGAGCTCGTCGCGGAAGGTCGCGTAGCCGAGGAAGACGTCGAGCGAACGCACGACCTCCTCGACCTGCCCGTCGAGGCCGCGCACGTCGCTCAGGCCCACCTCGACCTGCTCTGGATACACGGTGAGGTGCGGTGAGCGCCCGTTCATGAGCGGGAGCGCCGCCATCAGCAGGATCACCGCGAACAGCCCCAGCACCGGCAGGTAGATGACCCAACCCTCGGGCAGCGAGGGCAGCTGCAGCGGGTTGTGAGTGATGTAGCGATACCAGAGGAACGCGTCGAGCCCGCCGACCACGATCGTGGCCCGCAGGACGCGCTTCATCTTGGTCCGGTGGCGGACCTTGAGCACGTCGGCGCGGCCTTGTTGCAGGAGTGTCGACCCCTCGAGAAGGGCGCTGGCGGTCGAGCGACTGGTCTCGTTCAGGGCATCGCTCCGGATCGGGGGCAAGAAGCGCCCGGCGGCCTCTTGCATCGTATCGTCGGTCGGTCGGTACACGCCATCCGACCTTCGGACCCAGTGCGTGCGTGGAAGGGGCGCGAGCATGGCTGGCCCGGGCCCGCGCGGAGCCGATAGGGTGCAGCGTGGCTCGCAAGAAGACCCCACCGCTCAGCGACCACGACCGCGAGGTCATCGGACGCCTGCTCCGCGACCTGCGCAAGGCGGCAGGCTATCGCTCGGTGGAGGCGCTCTCGGCCCTCCCCGCCTGCCCCGCGGCCCGCCAGACGATCTATGCGTACGAACGGGGCGGCCTGACGCCCAGCCTGCAGCAGTTCCTGGAGCTCGTGGGCTTCACGGTGCTGGAAGCGCCCAGGGTGGACGGCGCGAAACCGGTCGAGGACCTCCGCGCGCAGGGCGTGGCGGCGATCATGCGCGCGCTGTCGCTGCCCGCCTACCACGTGACGGAGGCGATGGAGCTCGTCGCGCGCCTGCAGCCGGCGACGACTGGCAACCGCAGGAAGCGAGGCTCGTGACCATCCGACTCCTCGAGATCGATCACGTGGGCATCGCGGTCGAGGACCTCGACGCGGCGGCGGTCCTCTACTCGCGGACCTTCGGGATGACCCCGACGCACCGTGAGCGCGTCGAGGACCAGGGGGTCGAGGAGGTGCTGTTCGCGATCGGCGGCACCGCGGTGCAACTGCTCGGCGCGCTCGGGCCCGATACGCCGGTCGGCCGCTACCTCAGTCGGCGCGGCCCCGGCCTCCACCACGTCGCGTACCGGGTGGACGACGTCGCCTCGGCGCTCGACGACCTTCGCGCGGAGGGCGTTCCGCTCATCGACGAAACACCGCGACGCGGCTCGCGCCACACCACGATCGCGTTCGTCCACCCGCGCGGCATGGGCGGCGTGCTCGTCGAGCTCGTGCAGAAGCCCGCCTAGGGCAGGTCGCGCAGGCCCCGTTCGGGCGACTGGATCAGCACCGCCACGTTGCCCTCGGGAAGCTTCCCCACACCCATCAGCTTGTGCACGTGCCCCGCCTGCGCGTAGTCGTACGTCTCGCCCAGGGTCGTCGTCACCTTGCGCTCACGCACGAGGTCGTTGAACGCCGCCGCCTGCTCGTCGTTGAACAGATGCGAGCCCTGGTAGCGCTTCTGCAGGTACCAGAGGTACCGCACGTCGATCATCGTGTCGAAGCCCGAGGTGCCCGCGCAGATCACGATCATGCCGCCGCGGTCGCACACGAAGTTCGAGGTCGGGATCGTGTCCTCGCCCGGATGCTCGAACACGATCGCGGGATTCTTCCGCTCGCCGAGCGCGTCCCAGATCGCCTTGCCGAACGCCTTCGCCCCGTCGAACCACGTTTTCCAGTCGGGCGAGTCCCACTTCGGCGGCACGCCCCAATGGTCGAAGTCGCGCCGGTTGATCGTGCCGACCGCGCCGAGCTGACGGCAATAGTCGGCCTTCTCCTCGCTGGAGACGACGGCGACCGCGCGGCCGCCCGCGAGCGTCACGAGCTGGATCGCGAGCGAGCCGAGGCCGCCCGAGCCGCCCCAAACGAGCACGACGTCACCTTCCTTCACCGTGTTCGGCGGCCAGCCGTGCAGCATGCGGTACGCGGTGGCGCCGGTGAGGGTGGGCGCCGCGGCCTCCTCCCAGGTCAGGTGCTCCGCCTTTGGTAAGCACTGGTGCGCCTGCACCTTGCAGAACTGCGAGAACGACCCCCAGCACGTGTCGTAGCCCCAGACGCGGAACGAGTCCGCGAGGCCGGCGTCGCCGCCGGCGACCACCTTCGGATCGTCGTGGTCCCACTGGCCGGCGTGCACGACCACGCGATCCCCCACCGCGACGTTCGTGACCCCCGAGCCGACCGCCGCCACGACGCCGCTCGCGTCCGATCCGACGATGTGGAAGTCGGTGGGCTCGCCCCAGCGAGCCTGCGTCTTCGTGACGTCGATCGGGACCCCGCGCGCCGCCCAGACGTTGTTGTAGTTCACCCCGGCGGCCATCACCATCACGAGCGCCTCGTGCGGGCCGATCTCCGGAACGTCGATGACCTCGTCCTGAATCGCCGTCTCGGGATCGCCGAAGCGCTCGGGACGCACGAGTTGTGCGTGCATCCGAGCGGGAACCTCGCCGATCGGGGGCAACTCGCCGATCTCGTACAGGTCCTTCGCCACGGTCTCACCCTTCCGTCGCTCGCGGTCGCGCGCGAGCCTAGCAAGCGGCTTCCCGGCGCGGCGAGGCGGGTAAGGTCCCCGATCGATGGGCGAGCTCCGCTCCACCTTCGTCGAGGCGGGCGCGCGCTCCGCCGAGGATGTGGCCGCCGACGTCGTGGCCTTCCTCGACGAGGCAACGCGAAGCCTCGACGTCGCGATCTACGACTTCGAGGCGCGCGAGGGCCCGACCGTGCGGATCGCCGACGCGCTCGAGGCCGCGCTTGCGCGCGGCGTCGCGGTGCGCGTGGTCTTCAACCTCGAGCCGAGCGACAACCCGGCCGATCCGCGTCCGATGCAGGGCTCGCCGGCCGCGATCGACGGCCTCGAGGTCCCCACGCGCGGGATCGACGGCCGCGCCGGACTGATGCACCACAAATACATCGTGCGCGACGCCCAGACGGTCTGGACCGGCTCGATGAACTGGACGCCCGACTCCTTGGGCGTGCAGGAGAACGTGCTCGTCACGATCGACTCGCCGGAGGTCGCGTCCGCGTTCCTCGCGAACTTCGAGCGGCTGTGGACGCGCGGTCGGATCGATCGGTCGGGGTCGGTGGGCGACGTCCTCGAGCTCGACCATGGGGTCCGCGTGCGGCCGATGTTCTCGCCGTTCCCGCCGTTCCTCGGGCACGCCGTCGCCGGCCGCATCGTCGAGGCGAACCGCAGGATCCGGGTGCTGTCCCCGGTGCTCACGAGCGGCGCCGTCCTCGGCACGCTGTGCGAGCACATCGCGCGCAGCAGGCTCGATGTCGGCGGCGCGTACGACCTCACCCAGATGGAGGACGTCCAGCGTCAGTGGGGGCTCGTCCCGCACAACCGCTGGAAGATCGAGGCCTGGAAGACGATCGCGCCGTACCTCGCGGGCAAGGTCTCCACGCGCTACCGGCCCGACGCGGTGCACGACTACATGCACGCGAAGGCCGTCGTCGTCGACGACGAGGTCATCACGGGGAGCTTCAATTTCTCGAAGCACGGCGAGGGGAACGCCGAGAACGTCCTGTTCGTCGTGAGCGAGTACCACGCCGTGCGCTTCGCGGAGTTCGCCGACCGCGTCGCCGCGCGCTACGTGGTCGCCTCAACCTGACGCCGGCCGGCGTTCGGATCGAACGACGGACAGCGCTCGCCGCGCGGGCACCACCCGCACCAGACGCCGGGGGTGAGCTCCGGCTCGCGCCCGCCTTCCACCGCGCTCGCGCTGCGAGCGGTCGCGATCACGCGGTCGACGGCGCGCCCGAGCATCTCCTCACCCACGTCTTCGGCCTGCCACTCGCCGCTCTCGAGGAACAGCGACGCGACCCGGTACGGCGGCACGCCGAACCGCAGCGTGAGCACGAGCGCGTAGAAGCGCATGTCCTCGGCGTGCTCGGGCCGCGCGTCGCCGCTCTTGAAGTCCAGCGCGAGCCTCGTCGCGCGGTTCGGCTCGAGCTCGTCGGCGACCCCGAGGAGCAGGTCGATCTGGCCCGACAGCACGAGCGCGCCGCCGAGCAGCTCGGCGCGCGCGCGGAACTCGGTGACGGGGGCGAGCTGCCGGCGCAGCGACCGCAGCGGCGGCAGCGACGCACGGAGCAGCGTGAGCCGGCGCGCCGCCTCCATCAGCGCCTCGTCGCGATCGGCGTCGGCGAGAGAGCCCCAGTGTTCCGCGAACCGCTCCTCGCGGTTCCTGAGACGCGTGGCGGCAACCTCGGCCGCGGACAGCGGGTCGAGCGGTTCGGTGCTCGCCATGTCCACTTCGATCGCCTTGTGGGAGAGCACGCCGCCGGCCGACTTCGCGGAGTGGACGAACGGCGTGGCCTCGCCGCCGAGGTCCGCGGCGAACAGACCCTCGCACCGGTCGCGGTTCGAGAGCCTCTCCTTGCCGATCCACAGTTGATCCCGCAGGTCGAGGCCACGCGCGGCCTCCTCGATGCGGTCGCGAAGCCGCTGCGCCACGTCCGAGGGGAACGTGGGCCGCTCTCCCGTGCCGATCAACTGCTCGAGGGTGCGCCGCTGCGGGTCGGTGAGGGTGAGGCTCACGGGTGCATGGTAGGGATAGAGGCCGACATGGCCGAGACCCCCGACGAGATTCTTCGCGCGCTCGCGGATCCCGAGCGCCTCGCGATCGCCGGCGCGCTCGCGCGATCCGAGGCCACGTCGGCGACGCTCGCCGAGTCGCTCGGCCTCGCCGTCGCGCGAGTCCGCAAGCACCTGAACCGGCTGACCGCCGCCGGCGTCGTGCGGCTGCAGTCCGACCGGCGCACGTACCGGTTGGACCCGGAGACCCTCCGGTGGGCCGCCGAGCAGGTCGGGCCGCCGCGCGAGGCCGGCCTCGCGCTCGGCGCCGCGAACGAGGACGAGGAGCAGGTCCTGCGGACGTTCTTCCGCAACGGCCGTCTCACCGAGATCCCGATGAAGCGCTCGAAACGCCTGATCGTGCTCGAGCGCATCGGCCTCGAGTTCGAACCCGGCGTCCGCTACCACGAGAAGGAGGTGAACGGCATCGTCGGGCGGTTCTTCAACGACTACGCGTCGCTCCGCCGGTATCTCGTCGACGAGGGCATCCTCTCGCG
>DATBIS010000130.1:0-2997 GCA_036556805.1 Actinomycetota bacterium
GCGGCCCAATCCTCGCGGTCACGCTGACACTCGGGACAGATCAAAACCTGCCGGCCGGCGACGACGCCGCGAGCCCACGGCGTAGAGCGCTTGTCGGGGTCGTAGGTGGCGCGGCCGCAGAGGTGACATCCCGGCCGATCCGCCGGCGGGCGTGGACCATCCGGCTGCACGACGTGCAAGCGTACGCCGACCGGTCGTCATGCGAGGCCGCTCGCCGTCTCCTCGATCACGATCTCGTCGGGCTCACGCGCGGGGATGCGGCCGGGCCGGTGCTTGCCGCGGCGGGGTCCGCCGCGCGCCCGCCAGGTCGCGACCGTGAGCGCGCCGAGACCGACGACGGCCCCGATCCCCCACGTCACGCCCGACACGATCGGAATGAGGCCGATCACGCGAGCGATCGCCCACCCGGCCGCAAACGCGAGCAGCCGACCGCGGGGCTGTCGCACGATCAGTCGGCCCAGCAGGTACGCGGCCACCGCGTACGCGATGGAGAGGAGCAGCAACAAACCCAGCAGCACAGCGAGCCCGAGCGGCATCCCGAGGATCGACGCGAGCAACGCGATCGACACGAGCGGCAGCGCGATCGTCACCAGCACGCCCCAGCCGAGCGACGCCCACGGCGCGGTTCGCAACGCCTGCTCCGCACGGTCCAGCCCGCGCGGCGCGAACCATACGAGAAGACCCCCGAGGAGGAACGTCGACACGCTCACGGCGAACCACGAGAGGAGGCGGCCGATCGCGTCGAGCCGGCCTCGCAGGGTGAACCCGACGTGCTGCCGGAGATGGCCGCCGACCTGCGCGCCCTCCGCGGCCGTCACGTCGCCCGAGGCCAAGACGTCGCCGGCCACCTGCGCGGTCGTGGCGAGCTGTACGTCCCCGCCCAGCGCGATCACGCTGCCGCTCACCTGGCCGGAGACCGCGATGGGCCCGTCGAGCACCACGACGTCCTTCCTCGCGACCCCGGCGATCTGCACGCGGCCGTGGAAGACGACGACCTCACCGATCGCCTGACCTCGTGGGACGGACACCCGACCGGAGAGCACGATCAGATCGGCGGGCTCCCGCGTCGGAGGAGCCTGCGCGCTCGCGGTCCCGGCGAGCACCCAGCCTGCCCCAACCGAGGCAAGAAACACGAGTCCGACGCGGAGCACCCTCGACACCTGCGGCATCCTATCGAGGGCTCCTCGCGTGTCGGTCGTTCCCGGTACCGTGGAACGATGCGTCGGCCCCTTCGAAGACTCGGCCACGAGTGAGCGGCGACCCCTTCTCCCCCGCGGTCGCCGACTGGTTCGCATCCTCGTTCGCGGCGCCCACCGACGCGCAGTCGAAGGGCTGGCCGCCGATCGCGCGCGGCGACCACACGCTGATCCTCGCGCCGACCGGATCCGGCAAGACGCTCGCGGCGTTCCTGTTCGCGATCGACCGCCTCGCGAACGAAGCCCCGCCGGACCCGAAACGGCGCACGCGGGTGCTGTACATCTCGCCGCTTCGTGCGCTCGCGGTCGACGTCGAGAAGAACCTGCGCGCGCCGCTCGCGGGCATCGGGCACGCCGCCGAGCGGCTCGGCGTCCCGCTCCGCCACGTGCCGCAGGCCGCGATCCGAACCGGCGACACGCCGGCGCGCGATCGCCAGCGGATGCTCCGCCGGCCGCCCGACATCCTCATCACGACTCCCGAGTCGCTCTACCTGATGCTCACGTCGTCGGCACGCGAGACGCTCGCGAACGTGCGCTGGGTGATCGTCGACGAGATCCACGCGATGGCCGGCTCGAAGCGCGGCGCGCATCTCGCGCTCTCGCTCGAACGGCTCGAGCAGCTCACCGAGGAACCGCCCCAGCGCATCGGGCTCTCGGCCACGCAGCGACCGCTCGACGAGATCGCTCGCTTCCTCGGCGGCATGGAGGCCGGGAAGCCGCGGCCGGTCACGATCGTCGACGCCGGTCACCGCAAGCCGATGGAGATCGAGGTCGTGGTGCCGGTCGAGGACATGGCCGAGCTCGGGAGCGCGGTCGACGTCCCGGAGGACACGCCCGGCGCAGATCGCAGTTCGATCTGGCCGGCGATCCATCCACAGCTGCTCGAGCTGATCCGCGCGCACCGTTCGACGATCGTGTTCACGAACGCACGACGCCTCGCCGAGCGCCTCGCGGCGCGGCTGAACGAGCTCGCCGGCGAGGACCTCGTGCGGGCGCACCACGGTTCGATCGCTCGCGAGCAGCGGCTCGAGGTGGAGGACGCGCTCAAGGAGGGCCGGCTGCGAGGCATCGTCGCCACGTCGTCGCTCGAGCTCGGCATCGACATGGGTGCGGTCGACCTCGTCGTGCAGGTGGAATCGCCGGGCTCGGTCGCCAGCGGCCTGCAGCGGATCGGCCGGGCCGGTCACCAGGTGGGCGAACCGAGTCGCGGCAAGATCTTCCCGAAGTATCGCGGCGACCTGCTCGAGACGGCGGTCGTCGTGCATCGCATGCGCGAGGGCCTCATCGAGGAGACGCGCTCGCCGCGCAACCCGCTCGACGTCCTCGCGCAGCAGCTCGTCGCGATGTGCGCGGTCGACGAATGGAGCGTCGACGAGCTGTTCGAGACCGTGCGCGGCGCCGCGAACTTCGCGGAGCTCTCGCGGGACGTGTTCGACGCCGTGCTCGACATGTTGTCGGGTCGCTATCCGAGCGACGCGTTCGCCGAGCTCCGCCCGCGTCTGGTCTGGGATCGCACGCAGGGCACGGTGCGCGCGCGCGACGGCGCCGGGCGCATCGCGATCACGAACGGCGGCACGATCCCCGACCGAGGGCTGTTCGGCGTGTTCCTCCCCGACGGCGTGCGCGTGGGCGAGCTCGACGAGGAGATGGTGTACGAGAGCCGGCGCGGCGAGGTGTTCCTCCTCGGCGCGAGCGCCTGGCGCATCGAGGACATCACGCGCGACCGGGTGATCGTCTCCCCCGCCCCCGGCGAGCCCGGCAAGATGCCGTTCTGGCACGGCGACAAGCCCGGCAGGCCCAT
>DATBIS010000131.1:0-8257 GCA_036556805.1 Actinomycetota bacterium
CGGCGAGCCGCGGCGACGTGGGAACGGCCGCCGAGCTGCTCGACCGCGCCGCGCGGCTGTCGCCGCGCGGCGCCCCCGCCCGCCTGGAGATCCTTGCCGACCTGCACGATGCGCTGCTCTACGCCGGCCACGCCGACGCCGCCGGCGTCGCCGTCGCGGAGCTCCTCGCCGAGCTGGACCCCGACGGAGGAGGCACGCTCGCGGAGCGAGCGCGCCTCCAGCAGGTGCTGCTGCGGTTCCTCGTGGACCCCGGCGCGATCCCGGCGGAGGACCTCAGGGCGCGCACGGACCGCGCGCTCGAGGCGTTCGCCGCGGCCGGCGACGAGCGCGACCTCGCGACGGCGCACTGGGCTCGCTCGCTGGTCGCGTGGCTCGAGGGCGACGCCGCCGCGATGCAGACCCACGCGGAGCTGGGCCTGGAACTTGCGCGCCGAAGCGGCAACCGCCGGGCGCTCACCGACGCGGCGGCCTCGCTCGCGAACGCGCTCATGCGCGGGCCCGTCCGGCTCGACGAGGCCGAGGCTCGCCTGCAGGCGCTCGTCGCCGAGCTCGAGGGAGACCGCCTGTCGCAGGCCGCGCTCCGCCTCGACCTGTCGGTCATCCGGTCGCTGCGCGGCTTCCCGAAGGAGGCGCGCGCAGAGGCCGACCGCGCGCAGGAGGTGTTCCGCGATCTCGGACAACGCCGATGGCTCGCCCGCTGCAGCGACATCCTCGCCGACCTCGCGATGGAGGAGGAGGACGCGCCGCGCGCCGCGGAGCTCGGCCGCTCGGTGCACGCGTTCTTCCTGGAGCAAGGCGACGCCGCGAACGCGCTCCCCGCGGCGATGTCGCTCGCTGCCGCGCTCCTCGAGGCCGGCCGGACCGACGAGGCCGACGCGCTTGCCGCCGACGTCGAGCGCGAGGCGCCGGTCGACGACCTCGAGACCCAGGTCGAGTGGCGGCTCGTGCGCGCCCGCGCCGCCGCGCATCGCGGCGAGGCGGACCGGGCGAGCGCGCTCGCGCAGGAGGCGATCGACCTCGCCGACGGCACCGACTTCCTGCTGATGCAGGCGGACGCGCGCGCGAACTTTGCGGAGGTGCTGCGCGCGCTCGGTCGGGACGCGGAGGCGGGGGCGCTCCGCCGCGAAGCGGCGGAGCGCTACGTGCGCAAGGGCGCGGCCGCGCGCGCCGAACGCATGGAGCGCGAGCTCACGTCGGGCGCCTAGCGCGTGCCGTCGGCGACGGCCGTCGACGTATGCACGATGCCCTCGATGCCCTGCAGCTCCGAGAGGGCCGTCTCGAGCAGCTCGGTGAGGCTGTCCCCCCCGAGCTGCAGAAGGATGTCGATGTCCCCGGTCACGACCGACGCTCCTTTGAAGTGAGGCAGGTGGCCGAGCTCCTGGAGCACGTCGCCGACCTTGCCGGGCTCCACCACGATCGACGCGAGCGCGATCACCTCCGGCGTCGCGCGCTTCGTTCCCTTCTTCACCGCCTCGCCGTTCTCATCACCGCTGAAGACGGCCGCCTCGATGCAGTACTGGCAGTGGACCCCGAGCTCCCACAGCGGCCCGGTGATGAGGTCGTGGAGGCCCGAGAGGTTGTCCTCCCCGTCCACCCAGAGGTGCGCGAACGCGAGGTAGCGGCCGACGAACTCCGACGCGAAGATTACCGGGCCGTCGGGCGGCTCCCCGAGCGCGCGAAGTGCCGAGACCACCTCGGCGGGTGAGCGGCCTCCCGCGATCCGATCGATGAAGACGAACGCGTGCAGCCCCGTGTAGTCGTACTCATTCGCCATGTGCCCTCCCGCCGAACGACTACCGGGACTCTGCGCCCAGGGGGCGGTCGCGCGCAACCCTGGGATCAGATCCGGTGAATCGCGCGTGCCTCCATGCGCGGGCCGAACGCGGGCGCGCCCACGTGACCGGCCTCGATGAGGAGCTGCACCCTCGCCCGCTGCCCGCGGTAGGGCTCGAGCAGCTCGAGCATCCGCTCGTCGGTCGCGCGGGCCTCGCCGGCGAGGGCCCATGCCACGAGGTTCGGCAGGTGGTAATCGCCCACGCTCACCGCGTCGCGGTCGCCGAACGCGAGGCGCGCGGTCTCCGCGATCGTCCACGGCCCGATGCCGCGCATTCGTGCGAGGCGCTCGAGGACGTCGTCGCGACCGAACACGTCCGCGCGCGCGCAGATCGACCGGATGACCTCCGCGCGGCGGCGCTCGACGCCGAAGGGGTGGAACGCGAAGGAGGGGAGCTCCGCGAGGCGGGCGGGATCCGGCGGGAGCAGGAGCCCGTGGTTCGGCCCCGGCGCAGGCTCACCGACCGCTCGGACCATCGTGCGCCAGGCGCGCCTCGCTTCCGCGCCCACCACCTTCTGCTCGAGGATCGCGGCGAGCAGCACCGGCGCGACGTCGCCCGTGCGCGTGAGCCGCACGGCGCGATGACGCTTCCAGAGCTCGGCGACGGCCGGGTGATGCGGGACGAAGCCCTCGTCGTCGTCCTCGGCTCCGACCAGCCCCGGCGCGTGCTCGAGCGCCCAGTCGGCGCCGTCGCCCCACGCCTCGGCCCGGAACCGATCGGGGCCCTCGGCCGCCACGTGGATCGTCGCGGGACCGTCGGGCGTGCGGATCGCTCGCCACGCCCTTGTCCCCTCGATCCGCGTCGTGGGATCGCCCTTCCCGCGCTGCAGCGGGGCGAGCGTGCGCGCGAGGTGGATCGGGTGGGAGGCCCGAACGACCCTTACACGTCGAAGTACAGGTGGAACTCGTGGGGGTGTGGCCGCAGCCGCACCGGGTCGAGCTCGTGCGTTCGCTTGTACTCGATCCACGTGTCGATCACGTCCTGGGTGAACACCCCGCCCTCGAGCAGCCACTGGTGGTCATTCTCGAGGTTGTCGAGCACTTCCTCCAACGAGCCCGGCACCTGCTTGACGGTGGCCTTCTCCTCGGGCGGCAGGTCGTAGAGGTCCTTGTCCATCGGCTCGGGCGGCTCGGTCTTGTTCTTGATGCCGTCGAGGCCGGCCATGAGCATCGCCGGGAACGCGAGGTACGGGTTGCACGTCGGGTCGGGCGTGCGGAACTCGAGCCGCTTCTGCGCGGGGCTCTTCGAGAACACCGGGATCCGAATGCACGCCGAGCGGTTCCGCTGCGAGTACACGAGGTTGATCGGCGCCTCGTACCCGGGGACGAGCCGCCGGTACGAGTTCGTGGTCGGGTTCGTGAACGCGAGCAGCGACGACGCGTGGGCGAGCAGCCCGCCGATGTACCAGCGCGCCATGTCGCTGATGCCGGCATAGCCGACCTCGTCCCAGAAGAGGTTCTCGTCGTCCTTCCACAGGCTCTGGTGCGTGTGCATGCCCGAGCCGTTGTCCATGAAGATCGGCTTCGGCATGAAGGTGACGGTCTTGCCGGCCTGCCACGCCGTGTTCTTGACGACGTACTTGTACTTCATGACGTTGTCGGCGGTGCGCAGCAACGTGTCGAAGCGCATGTCGATCTCGGCCTGGCCGGCGGTGCCGACCTCGTGGTGGTGCACTTCGATCTTGATGCCGGACCGCTCGAGGTTCAGGACCATCTCGCTGCGAAGGTCCTGATAGTGATCCATCGGCGGCAGCGGGAAGTAGCCCTCCTTGTAGCGCGGCCGGTACCCGAGGTTCTTGCCGCCCTGCTCGGCGCCGGAGTTCCAGACTCCCTCCTCGGCGTCGATGTGGTAGTAGCCCTCGAACTGGTTCTGGTCGAACCGGATCGAGTCGAAGATGTAGAACTCGGCCTCCGGTCCCCAGTAGCTGAGGTCGGCGATGCCGGTCTGCTTGAGGTAGAGCTCGGCCTTCTTCGCGATGTTGCGCGGGTCGCGGCTGTACATCTCGCCGGTGACGGGGTCCTTCACGTAGCAGTTGATGTTCAGCGTCACGTGCTTCGTGAACGGGTCCAGGTACGCGGTGTCCGGGTCGGGGACGAGAAGCATGTCCGACTCCTGGATCTCCTGGAACCCGCGGATCGACGAGCCGTCGAAGCCGATCCCCTCTTCGAACACGGTGTCCGTGAGCTCCGCCGCCGGTACGGAGAAGTGCTGCATGAGCCCCGGTAGGTCGCAGAAGCGGAAGTCGACGATCTCCGCCCCCTGTTCCTTGACCGTGGTGATGACGTCTTTCGGTGATGCCACGCCGTGCCTCCTCGTCCGTCGGGATCGATCCCGTCAGGGTAGGAGCGCATGCGCGCGACGGTGTAACCGCGACGTTAACTCTCTGTAACGCGCCGGAAAGCGGAACCCCCCGGCGGGGAGACCGGGGGGTCGAGGGGATGGGGTCCGCTTGACGTTCTCTCGGGGTGCTGAAGGTGTCGGCTCCGAGGGCGTCTTGGCGCAGAGCACGTTCGAGTCATCTTTCGATGGCTCGGGACGGCTAAGCCTTCGGCCCTCAGTCCTCCGGCTCGGCGGCGCGGTACCCGACGCTCCGGACGGTCTCGATGAGGTGCTCGTGCTCCGGCCCGAGCTTCGCCCGCAGCCTCCTGACGTGCACGTCCACGGTCCGGGTGCCTCCGTAGAAGTCGTAGCCCCAGACCTCCCGCAGGAGCGCGGGCCGGGTGAAGGCGCGCCCCGGCCGCTGGGCGAGAAAGCGCAGGAGCTCGAACTCCTTGAACGTGAGATCGAGCGGGCGGCCGGCGGCGGTGACGCGGTACGACTCCGAATCGATCGCGAGAGGCCCGAGCCGGATGACGCTCCCGTCGCCCGTTCCGTGACGCGAACGAAGCAGGGCGAGCCTCGCTCGGATCTCGGTCTCGGGGGCGCCGGGATAGAGAAAGTCCTCGGCCACCTCGTGCCAGGGGTAGCGCGCGAGCGACGCTCGTTCGACGAGCACGATCACCGGCGGGCGGCCCTCCGCGGACCGGAGCTGCGTGCAGATCGTGAAGCCCTGCGCGGGGTTCTCGCCGGCGTCCACGAGCACCGCGTCGGGGCCGAGGCGCACGACGTGCGCGATCGAACCGGACGCGAGGGGCTCCGTTTTCACGTCGAGGCGGAGGTCCTCGAGGGCGGGCAGCGCCGAGGCGGGCGATCGATCCGTGAGCAGGACGAGCATCGAGGGCACGATATCTCGTTCGGCCATCGCGCCGGTACGCTTGACCTGCGATGACGTCGCTCCAACGGATGCTGCCGATCGCGTTCTCGGTGCCCTTCGAGCGGTTTGCCGTGCGGACATCGGACGGCGTGGAGGTGGTCGGGACGCGGCTGGGGGTTCCCGACGATGCCGGTGAACCTGCCGTGGTGCTCGCGCACGGGCTCATGGGATGGCACCGCAAGCCCCGCTTCGCGCGGTTCGCAGAGCTGCTGGCGGCGCGATACCGGGTGTACGCGTTCGACTCTCGAGGACACGGCTCGTCGGGCGGCGTGTGCGACTACGGCGGCCGCGAGATCCACGACGTGGACGCGGTCGTCACGAAGGCGCGCGAGGACGCTCACACCCGCGTCGTGACGGTCGGGACGTCGATGGGCGGCATCGCCGTGTTGCGCCACGCGGCGCTGCTCGGCGGCGTGGATGCGGTCGTCTCGATCTCCTCGCTTGCGTACTGGGAGTGGCACGCGGGCGCGCAACCGCGAGCCGCGCGCGCGATGCGCGCGCGCACGGCAACCGAGTCGGGCCGGTGGCTCCTGCGCGCGTGGGGCGTCCGGCTCCCCGGGAGATGGGAGGCGCCCGAGTCACCCGAGGACGTCATCGCGAAGATCGCGCCGACGCCGGTCGTGATCGTGCACGGAAGCAACGACCACCTGTTCGGCGTCGATCACGCGATGAGGCTGTACGAGGCCGCCGGCGAGCCGAAGCGACTGCTGCTCGGGACGCGGTTCGGCCACGCGGAGGACGGGCTGACGCCCGCGTTTGCGGCGCGTTTGGCGCGTGTCATCGACGAGGGGCTCGCGGCGTGATCAGGGTCCGGCTGTTCGCTGCCCTCCGCGAGCTCGCCGGCGGCGGCGAGGTCTCCGACGTCGCGGGGGCGACGGTGGGCGAGCTCGCGGACACGTTGTCCGAGCGCTTCGGCGATCGGTTCGAACGGATCGCCGCGGTGAGCTCGTTCGTCGTGAACGGCGACCGTGCGGAGCGCTCGACGGCGATCGCCGACGGCGACGAGGTGGCGATCCTGCCGCCGGTGTCGGGAGGCTGAGCGGCCTCAGGCATCGTCGAGCGGCTATGAGGTGAGGCGTCGGGACGCCACCGCTACGTCGAGGCGCTGGAGCGCTTCTTCCAGGCCCCGCCGGTGCTCCACGGGAATGCCTTCGACGGCGTCGAGGATCGGGGCGATCCACCACACTCCCTCGCGGAGGCGGTCGCGTCCGTACGGGGTGAGGCGCGCGATCGGACGGCCGCTCTCGGCAACCAACGGCTCGAGCAGACCGTGAACCTCGAGCTTCGTCATGCTTCGACGAGCGGCTTGGCGCGTGACGCCGATCCCTCGGGCCACCGAGGCAGCCGAAATCGCGTACAGCTCGGCCTGGTTGAGGACCTCGAGGTGCGTGAGCGTCAGCCCCTGAACCGACAAGACGCGATCGATGATGCGCTCGATGCGGCGATTGACGCTCCGCGTCTGCAGGAGAAGGTCCCAGCCGAGCGGGCCGATGTCGATCCAACCGGTCTCGACCTGTCCCTCGTCGGTGGTCTCCTTCAGGGAGCGGGTCATGCCCGCTTGCATACCGTGAAGGGCCGACATGATCGGGCGAACGACACCTCCACACTTCTCGCACGGGTACTCGACAACGTGTTGTCATCCGCCGGACGAGAACACGTTGTCGAGACGCTGAACGAGAACCCCGTCCAGCCACACGGCCGACTTTCTCGGCTCTGTTTGGAGACCTACGACAACTTCTTGTCACTCTTCGGCCGACAACACGTTGTCGCTAGGCCCTCTCGGGGCCACCCCCTCCGCCAACAGGGGGCCCGTCGAAGGGCCGAAGCGCAACCAACCAATGCCTGCCATACTCGTGGACATCCCATGCGATTCCAGCGGCTGCTGCTGATCGTCAATCCCGTCGCGCGGACCTTCTCCAAGCCGGTCCTCGCGGTCATCGAGAAGGCCCTGAGCGCCGACTTCCGTCTGGAAGTCACCGAGACCAAGCAGCGCGGGCACGCCTCGGAGATCGCCCGCCAGGCGATGGACGGGGGGATCGACCTCGTCGTCGTCTTCTCGGGCGACGGCACGATCAACGAGGTCCTGAACGCCCTCGCCGGCTCCGACACCGCCCTCGGCGTGCTCCCCGGCGGCGCCACGAACATCCTCGCGCGTGCGCTCGAGCTTCCCCTCGACCCCGTGGAGGCCGCAGGCGTCCTCATCTCGAAGGCGCTCGACGACGACGCGTTCAAGCTCAACCTCGGGCGGGCCGACGGTCGCTACTTCGCCGTGAACTGCGGCGCCGGCGTGGACGCCGCCGCGATGAACCGCCTCGACGCGAAGTTCCCGAAGAAGAAGTCGAGCTTCGACCGCGCGGCGTTCCGCGCGGTCGCGTGGGAGCTGCTCGTGGGCTACGCCGGCCGGCGCGCGGACCTCACGGTCACCGTCGACGACGCGCAGCCGCTCGCCGCGCTCTCCGTGATGGTCGGCCGGACCGATCCGTACACCTTCTACCGGGGCCGAGGCCTCCGGCTGACGCCGGAGGCCTCACTCGACGAGGGCCTCGACGTCCTCTCCGTCCGCAAACTGGCGCGACGCGCGATCCCGCGTATCGCCTGGCAGGTCTTCGGCTCGGCGCGGCACGTGCACGGACGAGACATCGACTACGTGCACGACGCCTCGCACGTGCTCATCACGAGCGAAAAGAAGTTCCCCGTCCAGGTCGACGGCGACTCGATGGGGGACCACCACCGCCTGGAGGTCGACCTTGCGCGCGAGGCCCTCTGGGTCGTGGCCTGAAACGCCCGACCCGACCTACTCCTGCCTCGCGGCCTCCGCCTGGTGAATGCCGCACTCCCACTTCGAGAGCCCGGCCCAGCGCCCGGCCCGCTCGGGCTCGCCGGGGAACTGCATCCGCGTGCACGGCGCGCAGCCGATCGATGCGTACCCGAGGTCGTAGAGCGGGTTGTGCGGCAGGTCGTGCTCCTTCAGGTACGCCCACGTGTCGCGTCGCGTCCAGGTGGCGACGGGGTTGATCTTCAAGATGCTCCGACCCGACTCGACGTCGTAGCGATCGACGATCGGGCTCGACGCGCGCGTCGGCGACGAGTCGCGACGGAACGCGGTGACCCAGGCGTCGAGCCCTCGCAGCGCCTCGAGCATCGGTCGCACCTTGTTGATGTCGCAGCA
>DATBIS010000132.1:0-61519 GCA_036556805.1 Actinomycetota bacterium
CCCGACTGGAACATCAGCGCGTCGTCCGCGTGCTTGAAGTCGGCGAAGCGCCGCTCGAGCTCGAGGTGCATCGTCATCTGGCCGGCGATCGTTCGCACCGCACCGGTGCCGGCCCCGAACTGAAGCGCGGCCTTCGAGGCAGCCTCGTTCAGCCTCGGGTGGTTCGCGAGCCCCAGATAGTTGTTCGAAGCGAGGTTGATGACGTCGCGCCCGTCGAAGCGCGCGCGGGCCCCCTGCGCGCCCTCCAGTGTCCGAGGATGGAGCAGGAGGCCCTGCTCCTCGAGTTCCGCCAGCTTCGCCTTCAGCTCGTCGAGCGCACTCATCCGATCATCCTCCCGGGAACAGGATCACCTTGCCGGACCGGCCCGACGCGGTCGTCGCGAACGCCTCTTGGAAGTCGCTCAGCGGGAACCGATGGGTGATGACCGGAGTAACGTCGACGCGACCGGTCGAGAGCAGCGTCGTGGTCTGCTGCCACGTCCGGAACATCTCCCGCCCGGTGATCCCCTGCAGCCGAGCCTCCTTGAAGATGACCTGGTCGTTCAAGTCGAGCGTGACCGAGGAGTCGGGGAGGCCGAGGAGCGACATCCGGCCGCCGCGCGCGAGCATCCGCGTGCCCTGGTCGATCGCGCGCGCGTTGCCGCTCATCTCGAGCACGACCTCGGCGCCGCTGCCGTGGGTCTCTCCGAGGACGACCGCGACGGGATCGCTTTCGGAGGGATCCACCAGGAGGTCCGCCCCCATGTCGGCGGCAAGACGCCGGCGCTCGGGGTTGGGTTCGATCGCGATCACCTTCCACGCGCCCAGCGCGCGAGCGATCCCCACCGAGAAGAGCCCGATCGGGCCGCAGCCGATCACGGCAACCGCGTTCGTCGCGAGGTCCTCGCCCCCGCCCGTCCCGAACGCCGCGTGCACGCCGTTGCCGAACGGCTCCATGATCGACGCCACGTCGGGGTGGATCCCCTCGCCCACCACCCACGCGTTCCGTGCCGGAAGCACGACGAACTCGGCGAACGCGCCCTCGGTGTCCACGCCGAGGATCGTGAGGTTCTCGCAGATGTGCGCGCGGCCGCTCTGGCACGTCGCGCAGTACCCGCAGGCGATGTGCGTCTCTGCGGCCACGAACGCGCCGGGCGCGAGATGGTGGACCTCGGGACCCACCCGCTCGACGTGGCCGGCGACCTCGTGACCGAACGTCATCGGCACCCGCGGGATCCGCGCGGCGGCCCACTCGTTCCAGTCGTAGATGTGGAGGTCGGTCCCGCAGATCGACGCGGCGTGCACCCGGATGAGGACCTCGCCCTCTCCCGGCTCGGGCACCGGGATCTCCTGTAGCTCGGCGCCCGCCCGGCCGTCGGGCTTGCGCAGCGCCTGCATCGTTGGGGGCATGTTGCGAGCGTACCCTGTGCCGGGAACCCGGAGCGTGCCGATGATCGTCGAAGCGGAACCGCCCGACCCGAGGAGGAAACCCCGTGAAGGCCAGATCCATCGCCGCGGCACTCGTGCTCTCGATCCTCGCCGCCGCATGCGCGAACTCGTCCGCCGCGCCCGGCGCCGGCTCGACCGGGGGAGGGCTTCCCGCCCACTCCGACCAGCTGGTGCTCCGCATGGACACCTCGGGCGGGTTTGTCGCCCCGTCGTTCTCGCAGGGGCAGATCCCCGGGTTCTCGCTCTATGCCGACGGGCGTGTGATCACGCTCGGCGCGCAGATCGAGATCTACCCGCAGCCGGCGCTCCCGCCCGTCATGGTCTCGCGGGTCGACGCCGCCGGCGTCCAGGCGATCCTCCAAGCCGCGCTCGCGGCCGGGCTCGGCACCGACGCGGACTACGTCGACCTGGGCAGCACGATGATCGCCGACGCGCCCACCACGACCTTCACGCTCACGGCCGACGGCCAGACACACGTCGTGCGTGTCTACGCCTTGGGCGAGCTCGGGTCCAAGCCGGAACAGATGACCCAAGACGAGTTCGACGCGCGGATCGCGCTCCTGGACCTCTCGACGAAGCTCGGGGATCTGCGCACGTTCGTCGGGGCCGACGACGTCACCGACGACGGCGCCTACGTGACCCACGAGATGCGCGTCTGGGTCGACACCTACCAGCCCGACGAGACCCTGCAGGAGCCGGGGGTCGCGTGGCCCGGGTCGTCGCCGCTCGCCGAGTTCGGATCGGTGTCCCAGACCTACGGCACCCGCTGCGGGACCGTGATGGGGGACGAGCTCTCGGCGCTGCTCCCCCTTGCGGAGCAGGCGAACCAGCTCACGCCGTGGAAGAGCGACGGGGAGCGGTTCGGGCTCGTGTTTCGGCCGCTCCTGCCCGACGAGAGCGGCTGCTGAACCTCCCAACAAGCGCTTGAGCCGGGGGCGCGACCCCCTCGGCCCCCGGTTCAAGCGCCGAAGCGGCGCCGCCGATGGGAAGAGAGGCCCACCTGCCTGTTCGACCGTGCCGGAGGACCGCCATCAGACAGTCCAGCGCCCATCACGAGCCCGCCCATCCGAGCGCGGCGGGAAGCGAGCGCCACGACGTGCTCGGCGGCGGCGTATGGGGCGACCACGTCTCACGCCTGCTCGAGCACATCGCGGCGGTCGTCTACGTGGACCCGCTCGACCCCTCGGCGCCGCCACTGGACGTCAGCCCGAACGTCGAGGCGATGCTCGGGGTGGCCCGCGACGCGTGGCTCGCCGATCCCGCGGCGCGCTGCGCGGCGATCCACCCGGCCGACCGCCAGCGAGTCGCCACGACGTTCGAGCGGTCGCGAACCGATCGAACGCCGTTCCACGCCGAGTACCGCGTGACCACGCCCGACGGCAGGGTCGTGTTCGCGCGCGAGGACGCCGTGCCGGTGGGCGACGAGGAGGACGAACCGGTCGCGTGGCTCGGGTTCATCCTCGACGTCACCAACGACGAGCGCACGCGGCGGGACCTCGACGAGGCGCAGGCGCTCTACGGCGCGCTCATCGAGCAGATCCCGGCGATCGTGTACGTGGACGTGGCCGACGAGCGCATGACGACGAGCTACGTGAGCCCGCAGATCGAGGCGATCCTCGGCATCACGCCGCAGGAGTACCTGGACGACCCCGACCTCTGGGCGAGCATGCTGCATCCCGACGATCACGACCTCGCGCTGGGTACCTACCTGCGCGGCCGCGAGGCGGGCACGGAGTTCACCTACGAGTACCGGATGATCTCGCGGGACGGCCGAGTCGTGTGGTTCCGGGACAGCGCGGTCGTGATCCAGAACGCCGGCGAGCTCCCCCTCATCCACGGCGTGATGCTGGACATCAGCGACCGCAAGGAGGCGGAGGAGCAGCTCGCCTTTCTCGCGTATCACGACAAGCTGACGAGTCTTCCGAACCTGGTGTTGTTCGAGGAGCTCCTGCAGCTCTCGCTCGCTCGCGCGCGACGCCATGACCTCGGGGTCGCCGTGCTCCATCTCGGTCTCGACGACTTCAAGCTCGTGAACGACTCGCTCGGGCACGAGGCCGGTGACCGGCTGCTGCTCGAGCTCGCGGAACGACTGCGAGGCGCGACGCGCGAGACCGACCTCGTCGCGCGGCCGGGGGGCGACGAGTTCCTCCTGCTGCTGTCCGACCTCGAGCGCACCGCGCCCGTGCCCGGCGGCACGGACGGGGCGATCCTCGTGGCGCAATCGGTGGCCGCGCGGATCCAGCAGGCCCTCCAGGCGCCGTTCGACCTGGACGGGACCGAGGTATACGTCTCGGGAAGCCTCGGCGTGAGCGTCTTCCCGATGGACGCGGAGAACCCGCAGACGCTCCTCGGGAACGCCGACACCGCGATGGTGCGGAGCAAGAAGGCGGGGCCCGGCGGGTTCGTCCTGCACGCCGCCGGTGGTCTGGACGCGAAGGGCAAGCTCTCCCTCTCGACCCGTCTCCGCAAGGCGGTGGAGAGCCAGGACTGGACGCTGCACTACCAGCCGGTGTTCGCGATCAAGAGCGGATCGATCATCGGTGTCGAGGCGCTGATCCGCTGGCAGCAGCCCAACGGCGGCGTCGTGCCGCCGAACGAGTTCATCCCCCTCGCCGAGGAGATGGGGCTCATCGAGGTCATCGGCGACTGGGTGGTCGAGGAGATCTGCCGGCAGGACGAGGCCTGGCGCGCCGAGGGACTCACGACGGAGATCGGCTTCAACCTCTCGCCGCGCCAGCTCTGGCAGCCGAACCTCGTCGCGAAGATCGTTTCCCGCCTCACCGCCGCCGGGATGGATCCGCGCCGATTGGTGGCCGAGATCACCGAGTCCACCGCGATGACGGATCCGGAACGCACGCAGCAGGTGCTGTTCGACCTGCACGCCCGCGGCCTGCGTCTCGCGATCGACGACTTCGGCACCGGGTACTCCTCGCTCGCCCGGCTGAAGCACCTGCCGGTGGACGTGCTGAAGATCGACCGGTCGTTCGTGCGCGACGTCGATCGCGACCGCGACGCGCAGAGCATGGTGTCGGCGATGATCGCGCTCGCCGCGAACCTCGGGATGACGGCGCTCGCCGAAGGCATCGAAACCGAGGCCGAGCGGGCGTTCCTGCTCGAACGGGGATGCACGCTCGGACAGGGCTTCCTGGTCTCCCGGCCGGTTCCCGCCGACGAGCTCCTCGCGTTCTACCGCCGATCGGAGCTCCGCGTGATCGAGGGGCAGGCGGGCTAGCGGCTCAGACCCGGCGGCGCGGCGGCTTCCGCAGTCCGCTTCGACGTCCGCCCTTCGATCCGCTGAACACGACCCTGGGCGGCGCCACCTTCATCCCCTCCTGCTCGAACTCCTCGCGGAGGTCGAGGCGCGCGGCCATGCGGCTCACGTCGCCTTGCTCCTCGGCCGTGACGAATGTGATCGAGATTCCGGACTTGCCGGCGCGCGCCGTTCGGCCGACGCGGTGCACGAAACCCTTGTCGTCGACCGGCGGGTCGTAGTTCACGACGTGCGTGATGTCCTCGAGGTCGAGCCCTCGGGCCGCGACGTCGGTGGCGACCAGCACGGCGACCTTGCCTTCGGCGAACCGATGCAGCGCCCGCTCGCGAGCCTGCTGGCTCATGTCGCCATGCAGGGCGGCGGCCTGGACGCCCTTTCCCTTCAGGTTCGCGACGAGCCGATCCACGTTTCGCTTCGTGCGGACGAACACGAGCGCGTGGCCGCGCGCGGCCTCGAGGAGGTCGACGAGGGCCTGCAGCTTGCCGTGTGAGGGCACGGGGACGAAACGGTGCTCGATCTCCTCCACGGTCTGGTGCGCGCTCGCGACCTCGTGCCGCACCGGGTCGCGGGTGTAGACCTCCGCGATCCTCCCGACCGCGCCGTCGAGCGTGGCCGAGAAGAACATCGTCTGCCGATCCTTCGGCAGCCTTCGCACGATCTGGTCGACCTGGGGCTGGAACCCCATGTCGAGCATCCGGTCGGCCTCGTCCAGGACGAAGATGCGCACGCCGCTCAGGTCGACCATGCCACGCTGGGCGATGTCCTCGAGGCGCCCAGGGGTCGCGATGAGGATGTGGGCGCGCTGGACTGCGCGCTGCTGGTCGTGGACGCGCGTTCCCCCGTAGGCCAGCCCGACGCGAAGGCCCTTGACCTCGGCGATGTCGGAGAAGTCCTCGGCCACCTGCGCGGCCAGCTCCCGCGTCGGAACGAGCACGAGCGCGGCGGGGTGGGCCGACGCCTTGGGGTCGAGGCGCTCGACGATCGGGATCGCGAAGCCGAGCGTCTTGCCCGAGCCCGTCTGCGACTTTGCGAGGGTGTCGCGCCCCCGGGTCGCGTCCTCGATGACCATCACCTGGATCGGGAACGGCGCCAGGATGCCTCGAGTGGCGAGGGTGGCGACGACCGGATCGGACACGCCGAGGTCGCCGAACGTCGCGGTGCCGGATGACATTGCGAGGCAAGCGTACCGCCCCGCTTCGTCGATGTTCCTTCTTCGACCCCACGGGTACGCTGTCCTCGTCGCCTCAACGAGGGGGAACGATGAACGACCGCACGACCCATTGGAACGAGCTCGCGGCGCAGCTCTGCGTCGACAGCATCCGCTGCACGACCGCCGCGGGGTCCGGCCATCCCACCTCGTCGATGTCGGCCGCGCACCTCGCGGCCGTCCTGTACGCGGATCACCTCCGCACGGACGTCTCCGACCCGCACTCGCTCGCGAACGACCGATTCGTGCTGTCGAAAGGCCACGCCTCGCCGCTGCTGTTCTCCGTGTTGAAGGCGATCGGCGCGATCTCCGACGATGAGCTCATGACCCTCCGCAGGATGGGCTCGCCCGTCCAGGGGCATCCCGTGCCCGTCGAGGGGATGCCCTGGGTCGACGTCGCGACGGGCTCGCTCGGGCAGGGGCTGCCGATCGCGCTCGGCATGGCGTTCGCGATGAGGCTGGACGGGGCCCCCGGTCGCGTGTGGTGCCTGCTCGGCGACTCGGAGACCGCCGAAGGCTCGGTGTGGGAGGCGATGCAGGCCGCCTCGTTTCACCGAGTGCAGAACCTGATCGCGATCGTCGACATGAACCGGCTCGGTCAGCGTGGCCCCACGATGCTCGAGTGGGACGCAGACGCGTACGCGAACCGCGCCGAAGCGTTCGGTTGGCGGGCGATCCAGGTGGACGGCCACGACGTGGAGGCGATCGACGGCGCCTATCACGAGGCCGAGGAGGCCGAGGGCCCCGCGCTCATCGTCGCGCGCACCGAGAAGGGGCACGGCGTGTCGTTCCTCGCGAACGCGGAGGGATGGCACGGCAAGGCGCTCGATGCCGAGCAGGCCGAGCAGGCGATCGCCGAGCTCGGCGGCGTGCGGTCGATCACCGTCACTCCGCCCGCGCCGCCGGCGTGGAAGCCGAGCGAAATCGGTGAGCTCGCCGCGGCGGCCGCGCCGTCCTACGACGGCGTGGCGATCCCGACGCGCAAGGCGTTCGGCGAAACCCTCGCGTGGCTCGCCGGGCAGCGACCCGACCTCGTCGTCCTCGACGGTGAGGTCGGGAACTCGACGCACACCGAGGACGTCGAGAAGGTGGCACCGGAGCGGTTCATCCAGCTCTACATCGCCGAGCAGTGCATGATCGGGACCCAGGTGGGGCTGCAGGCCCTCGGGAAGGTGGCGTGGAGCGCGACCTTCGGCGCGTTCACCACGCGCGCGCTCGACTTCGTGCGCATGGCGGCCATCGGTCGTGCCGATCTCCGCCTCTGCGGTTCGCACGCGGGCGTGTCGATCGGCGAGGACGGTCCGTCGCAGATGGCGCTCGAGGACCTCGCGACGATGCGAGCGCTCGACTCGTCGACCGTGCTGTATCCGGCCGACGGGACCTCCACCCGCAAGCTCGTCGAGCAGATGTGCGACCTGCCGGGGATCTCCTACGTGCGCACCACGCGCGAGAAGACGCCGGCGCTCTACGGCTCGGCCGAGGAGTTCCCGATCGGCGGGTCGAAGACGCACGGGTCGGGTTCGAACGATCGCGCGACGGTCGTCGGCGCCGGCATCACGCTGCACGAAGGCCTGAAGGCCCGGGAGCTGCTTGCAACGCAGGGCATCGAGGCGCGGGTGATCGACTGCTACAGCGTCAAGCCGATCGACGCGCCCACGCTCCGGCGTGCGCTCGACGAGACCGGGCTGCTCGTCGTCGTCGAGGACCACCGGGTCGAAGGGGGGCTCGGGGACGCGGTGCTCGCCGCCCTCGCGTCGACCGGGCCGCTCGGCGGAACAGTCGTCCGGCTCGGGGTCGACGCGATGCCGGGGTCGGGCACGCCGGAGGAGCTCCGGCAATGGGCGGGCATCTCTTCGGATGCCATCGCGGCCGCGGTCCGCGAGCGGCTCGCCGGCTGAGGGCTCAGGCCGAACGGCTGGACGCCCGGCTCGGATCGAGCGTGCCTCGCCGCCAGTAGTCGAGGATGGCCTCGCCCGGGATCGGCCGGCTGAACAGGTACCCCTGGCCCAGCTGGCAGCCGTGTGCCCGGAGGAACCGCCACTCGTCCTCCGTCTCGATGCCCTCCGCGAGCGTCGTCATCCCGAGGCCGCGCGCGAGCTCGATGAACGCCGTCACGATGCTTGCCGACGCGGGGTCCCCGTGCACGCCGTCCACGAACGACCGGTCGACCTTCAGCACCTCAACCGGCACCTCCCGCAGGCGCGACAGCGACGAGTAGCCCGTGCCGAAGTCGTCGATCGCGACGCGGAGGCCCCCCGCGTGCAGCTCCCAGAGGATGCGCTGGGCCCGGTCGGGATCGAGCATCGCCGACGACTCCGTGATCTCCACGACCATACGCCGCGGGTCCATCCCCCCCTCCGCGATGCGCGACAGCACGCGCTCGGCGAGATCGGGCTGCCAGAACTGCCGCGGCGAGAGGTTGAAGCCGATCTCGATGCGCAGGCCCTCCGCACGCCACTGCTCGTCCTGACGGCAGATCTCCTCGACGACCCAGTCGCCGATCTCCTCGATGAGGCCGAGGTCCTCCGCGACCGGGATGAACTCGTTCGGCGGGATGATCGTGCCGTCCGGCTCCTGCCAGCGGATGAGCGCCTCCACGCCGATCATGTCGCCGCGTGCGAGCTGCACGATCGGCTGGTAGTGCAGCACCCAGCGCTGGGCCTCGACGGCCTTTCGCAGCCGCGTGACGAACGCGAGCTTGCCGTTGGAGTCGTCGGAGTTGTCCATGGCGACGACATAGCTGCTCGGCCCGGCCTTCTTGCTCTCGTACATGGCCGCCTCTGCGTCGCGCAGCAACGTGGTGGCGTCGGCCGCGCCCTGCGGGAACAGGCTGATGCCCATGCTCGCCGAGACGTAGAGCTCGGTGCCGTCCACCAAGAAAGGGTCTCGCAGGGCATCGGCGATCGACTGCACGACCGACTCGGTGCGGATCATGGCTGCGTCCATCTCCCCCGACGCCTCCCGTTCGAGGTCGGCGAGCAGCAGCAGGAACAGGTCGCCGCCGCGCCGGGCGACGAGGTCCGTGTCGCGCGTGGCCTCGCGAAGCCGGTCGGCGACCTGACGCAGCAGCTCGTCCCCGTTGTGGTGCCCGAGCGAGTCGTTCACGAGCCGGAAGTCGTCCAGGTCCACGCACACGACCGCCACCGACCCGCTGTGGCGACGAGCGCGTGCGAGTGAGAGCTCGAGCAGCTCCTCGAACATCGACCGGTTCGGCAGCCCGGTGAGCTTGTCGTGATACGCGAGGAAGGCCACGTGCTCCTCGGCCCGCTTGCGCTCCGAGATGTCCATCATCACGCCGTGCGAATAGCGCGCGACACCGTTCGCGTCACGCACGATCGAGGCCTGGTCGAACACCCAGACGACGCGCCCGTCCTTCGCGAACAATCGGTACTCGAGCCGGAACGGCTCGCCGGTCTCGTTGTGCCGCGCGTTCTCCGCGAGCGCACGCGCGCGGTCATCCGGATGCAGGATCTTCGGCCAGAAGTCCGGATCGCCCAGCCACTCCTCCGCGCCGTAGCCGAGCATCGACTCGATCTGGGGGCTCACGTAGATGCTCGACGCCTGGTCGTTCACGTCGTCGATGTACGTGATCGCCGGGATGTGCTCCACGATCGAGCGGTACTGCTCCTGGGCGAAGCGCTCTCGTTCGGCCGCCTGGTCGCGCTCCACAGCCGAGCTCAAGGCCGCAGCCACCGCGCGCAGCGCCTCGATCTCCACGTCCGACCAGCGGCGCTCGGCGTGACAGTCGTCGAACCCCACGAACCCCCACCACTCGGCGCCGACGAACACGGGCACGAGGGCGATCGAGCGCACGTCCTCGCTCGAGAGGACGTGACGCTCCAGCTCCTCCGGAAGCTCCTCCACCGGTCCTTCGACGACGCCGCCGTCGCCGAGCACCTCGATCCAGCGGCCGAACACCGGCGCATACGGGTGCAGGTGGTTCGCCGGCTCGTCGAAGATCGGACGCACGCCGGGGGCGAGCCATTCGTCGGTGAGGTCCATCCAGAGCCGGCCGACGGAGTCGCGGACGTTATGGAAGAGGTACGCCCGGTCGGCGGCGACCGCGCCGCCCACCTCCCCGAGGACCTCGACGACGCGATCTCGCCACGCGTCGTCGTGCACGAAGCGCTCGGTGGCGAACGCCACCGAGCGCAGGACGGCCTGCACGGCGACCTGGGATTCCATCGCTAGGGTCATCGACCCTCCACCGGGCACGCTTGAAACCGCCGTGTCCCCCGGTCGGGTGTCGCCCTGCGACGGCTGCTACGCTTTCGCGACCATGGCGGACTACAAAGAAGTGCGGCACGAGCGTCTCTACGTCACCGTGCCCGGGTCGGAGCAGCTGCGAAAGACCGCTTCGGCGCGCCTCAAGCATCTGCTGGCGAACGGCTGGCGCGAGACCGACCGGCAGCGCCATCCCGACCACGTCATGGTGCGTTTCGAGCGAACCGGGCACGCGCCGCTGAAGGCTCGCCTGCCCAAGGCGACGCCCGAGGTCCGGATCGAGCGACGACCGCGCCGCGACGGCCCGGGCGGCCCGCCTCGCGGTCGCCGCTAGTCCGCGTCCCCCGGATCCGCCGGATATCCTTCGGTCTGTCCGTCGTTTTGCCGGATCACGTCCGGGTATGATGGGGCTGGAGCACGGATCCGTTCAAGGCGGAGCCCCGGGCGCCGAAACCCATCAAGGAGGTGCGAGCGCGTGACGGTCGAGTTCCATCCCCAGCCATCCCAGGAGCGACCCGGGCATCGGGACCCCCACGCGCACGCGGCGCGGCAGCCGTTCGCGTACCCCCTCGAGCGCGCGTACGTCGAGCCGGACTGGACCCGCCTGCCCGGATACGCGGAGGTGACGACCGAGCAGTGGGAGTCGGCGCAGTGGCAGCGCGCCCACACCGTGAAGAACCTCGGAGAGCTCAGGGAGGCCCTCGGGCCGTCTCTCACCGACGATCTCCTGGAGGACATCCGCGCCGACCAGGAACGCCGGGCCACGATGTCCATGCTCCTGCCGCCGCAGATGATCAACACGATGGACGAGCGCGACCTGCGGAACGATCGCGTCCGCCGCTACATGGCGCCCGCGCTCTCGGATCGCGAGGCGGAGTGGCCGAGCCACCCGATGTCGTCACGAGACTCCCTGCACGAGGCAGACATGTGGGCCGTCGAGGGGCTCACCCACCGATATCCCACGAAGGTGCTCGCGGAGCTCATCCCCACCTGTCCGCAGTACTGCGGTCACTGCACGCGGATGGACCTCGTCGGCAACGACACGCTCCAGGTCCTCAAGTACAAGTTCGAGACGAGGCAGAACGAGCGCTGGGAGGCGATGCTCGACTACCTGCGTCGGACGCCTTCGATCCGCGATGTCGTCGTGTCGGGCGGCGACATGGCGAACGTGCCGATCAAGCGCCTCGAAGACTTCGTGATGCAGCTGCTCGACATCGAGCACATCCGCGACATCCGCCTCGCCACGAAGGGGCTGATGGGCATCCCGCAGCACTTCCTCCAGGACGACGTGCGCGCGGGGTTCGAGCGGATGGGCTCACGAGCGTTCGATCGCGGCGTGGACATCGCCGTGCACACGCACGTGAACTGCGCCCAGCAGGTCACGCCGCTCGTCGGCAAGGCCGCGCGGATGGTGCTCGAGGCCGGCTTCCGCGACGTCCGGAACCAGGGGGTCCTGCTGCACGGTGTGAACACGTCGCCGGGCGATCTTCTGGAGCTCTGCTTCATGCTCCTTGACCACGCGAAGATCCTCCCCTACTACTTCTACATGTGCGACATGATCCCGAACGCCGAACACTGGCGGATCTCGGTCGCCGAGGCCCAGCACCTGCAGTACCAGCTGCTGGGCTACATGCCGGGGTTCGCGACGCCTCGCGTCGTGTGCGACGTGCCCTTCGTCGGCAAGCGATGGGTGCACATGGTCGCCGAGTACGACCACACCAAGGGCATCTCGTATTGGACGAAGAACTACCGGACCGGCATCGAGTACGACGATCCCGAGGCGCTGGACCGTCGCTACCCCTACTACGACCCCATCCACACCCTGCCCGAAGAGGGCCAGGCATGGTGGCGCGAGCAGACGCGAAAGGGCGAGCTCGAGCTGCAGCCCGCGTGATGCGGCGGATCATCATCCTTGCAGCCGTGGTCGTGCCGTCGATCGTGTCGCTCCCGCCCACGCTCGCGGGCGCCGCGTTTCCGGGGACGAACGGCAAGCTGGTGTATTGGGATTTCGTGGGGGACCCACCTCAGATCTTCACGATCGATCCGGACGGCACGAGCCGTACGCGCCTCACGGACTCCGCGAAGGCGGTGATCGCCGACCCCGCCTGGTCGGCGGATGGGACGCGCATCGCATTCACCCGCTACGTGGTGAACACGGGCGCGAGCAGCCTCCGGGTGATGGACCAAGACGGATCGAACGTCAAGCTCGTGGTCAACCTCGACGACCTTCCGTCGGGCTTCGTGTTCATCTCGCAGCCTGCCTGGTCTCCCGACGGGACCACGCTTGCGTTCTGCGCGTTCAAGACGCCCGCGTTCGAGAACAGGATCTTCACGATCGGGACCGACGGATCGGGTCTCACGAAGCTCTCCGGCCCGGACGACGACGACTGCTTCCCGGCGTGGTCGCCCGACGGCATGACGATCGCGGTCGAGAGCCTCGACGACACGTTCAACGGGGACATCGTGCTGCTCTCGGTCGACGGCAGCACCCGGACGCCGATCGTGACCGCGGCAGACACGCACGCGCCCAACTGGGACCCGACGGGAGCCGCGCTCACGTTCACGCGGCGGACGAACAAGCGCTTCGACGTCTACACCGTCGACGCGGACGGTTCGAACCTCACGCAGGTCACCCACACCGTGAAGCGGTGGGAGTTCGCGCCGGTCTGGTCGCCCGACGGCACGAGGATCGCGTTCTCGCGAACGGTGGGGACGAGCTCGTTGACGCTCTCGGATCTGTGGACGATCGCGGTCGACGGCTCGGACGCGCAGCGCGTGAAGCACACGCCGGGCGTCGACGAGCGCGACGTCGACTGGCAGGCGGCGTGAGCGAACCGAAAGACGCACGGCCGGTCTCGTGAGCCGCCTACTCACGGTCGTCGGCGCCCAGGTCCGTCCGGTGCCGTTCGATCCCGGCGCGACCCTCGAGAAGTTCGAGCGCGAGGTCCGCATGATCCGGGCGGCCTTTCCCGCCGCCGCGCTGTACGTGTTCCCCGAGCTGTATCTCACCGGCGAGCACCCGTTCTCGCCCGAAACGCCGCCTGGCTTCGAGTCGAGCGTGGCGCAACCGATCCCCGGGCCGCTCACCCGCGCCGTGGGCACGATCGCGAAGCGCGTTGAGCGATGGATCGTTGCCGGCTCGATCGTCGAGCGGGAAGGCGACCGTCTGTACAACACGCTCGTCGCGTTCTCGCCGGCCGGGCGGCTCGTGGCCCGTTACCGCAAGATGTTCACGTGGCGGCCGTTCGAGACCTTCGCGCACGGCACCGAGCCGCCTCCCGTGCTCCGCATTCCCGGCGTCGGCAAGGTTGGGCTGATGATCTGCTACGACGGCTGGTTCCCCGAGATGGCGCGCGGTCTCGCGCTTCGCGGCGCCGAGGTGATCGCGCATCCCACGCTCACCACCACCCCCGACAGGGAGGAGGAGGTGGTGCTTGCCCGCGCGAACGCGATCGCGAACCAGTGCTACGTCGTGAACGTGAACGCGTCGACGTCGATCGGGGGCGGGCGCAGCATCGCCATCGACCCGGAGGGGCGCGTGCTATTCGAGGGCGGCGTCGGCGAGGAGTTCCTCCCGGAGATGCTCGACCTCGACCGGGTGACCGCCGTGCGCGCCCACGGTACGCGGGGACTCAACCGGCTGCTGGAGCACGTGCGTGCGGCGCCGAAGGGCGCGTACGAGCACTACCGCACGCTCGGCGACGGCTGACCGGCTCGGCGTCGGCGAGCGGCCTCCGCCACGAGCACCAGGGCAACGCCCAGGACGGCCGACCAGCCGATGCCGAGCCCCCCGCCGCCGTAGAGACCCGGCGGCGGGGGGACACAGAGCTCGGCGAGCCGTTTCCTCGCCGCCTCGAGCGCCGCCACGTCCGCTGGATCGCCTGCGAGGTTCGTGAGCTCGAACGGGTCGGCGGCGAGGTCGTAGAACTCCTCCTCGTCGGTCTGGTAGCGGACGTAGAGGCTCGTTTCGGATCGCACGGCACAGTACGTCGGCACCGGGTTCGCGCCGCGCACGTGCTCGACGAGGAAGTCGGTGCGCCAGGACGGGTGCTCGCCCTCGACGAGCGGAAGGAGACTCGACCCCTCGGCTCCGGGCGCCGGCACGCCGGCGGCGGCGGCGATCGTCGGCGCGATGTCGACGTTCAGCGCGAACCGATCGTCCTCGATCCCCTGCGGGCCGCCCGCGGCGTCGAACCGCACGACGAACGGGATCCGGATCGCCTCGTCGTACGGAACCTCCTTCTTCGTCCACCGGTGTTCGCCGAGCAACAGGCCGTTGTCCGACACGAACACGATGAGCGTGTTGTGGAGGCGCCCGGTGTCGTCGAGCGCGCGAAGGATCTCCCCCACCGCGCGATCGACCGAGAGCAGCGTGCGTTCCTGTTCGTCGCGGAACGCGGCCGCGGCCGCCGTGCCGGCGGCCCCGAGGCGCGGCAGCGCCCGTACGTACGCCGGCTTGTCCGACACGTCCGCCTCGTCGAGGCTGGGAGGTGGCGCCGGCGGGGCGGGAACCGCCCCGCCGGCGAACTCGGGGGCCGGCGTCGCCGGCGCGTGCGGCGCCGGCGGCGCGAAGTACAGGAAGAGCGGGCCGTTCGCCGTCCGCACGAAGTCGACCGCATACCTCGCGAGCACGTCGGTCGCATATTCGTTCGGGCGTTCGATTCGCCCGTCGACGGTGAGCGCGTAGTCTCCGTAGCTCGAGTGCGCGAACGCCACCCAGCGATCCCATCCCGGCGGGACGTAGCCGGTGAGCGCCGCGTGCTGGTACCCGTCGATGTACTTCCCGACGAGCGCGGTGTCGTACCCGGCGGCGTCGAGCCACGTCGCGATCGTCGAGCCGTCCCGCAATGCCTCGAAGCGTCCGAACGGCGGCACCTGCCGGTAGACGCCGGTCGTGTGCGACCACTCCCCCGTGAGGATCGACGCGCGGCTGGGGCAGCAAAGCGGGTTCACGACGAACCCGTTCGTGAACGTGATGCCCTTCGCCATGAGCTCGCCGCGCACGATCGGCATCCCGTCGAGCTCGTCCCATCGCTGGTCGTCGGTGACGATCACGACGACGTTCGGCCGGTCGTTCTGCGCCGTCGCGCCGAGCGCGGGCGCGGCGGACGCGTGCGGCGCCGGCCACGCGATCGCTGCGCCGACCGCGAGGGCGGTGAGGCCGGCCCTACCCGTAGGGCCAGCCGACGCCGGGCGGCGCGATCCCACCGAACAAGGCGCTCTCGGAGGTCCCGTACGGGCAGTCGGTGCGCAGCGGGAGCACGAACCTCTTGTCCTTCGGTTCCTGCGTGAAGTCGAACGCCCCGGAGAGCGGGTCCGCCTGCTCGTCACGCTGTGTGAGCGAGTCGAGTCCATGCAGGTCCTCGATGAACTTCAGCACCGACGAGAACTCGTACACGGTGTGGTCGACCGATCCCCCGTCCGGGTTGTCGCCCTGCACCGTCCACGGCGAGATGATGAGCGCCGGCGTCCGCGGCCCGAGGCCCATGATGTCGTAGTGCGGCGGTGCGACCGGGTCGTAGAAGCCGCCGAAGTCGTCCCACACGACGATGATCGCGGTGCTCGGCCAGTACTCGCTCTTCATGATCGCGTTGATCTGCGCGACGGTCCAGTTCTCGCCCGCGCACACGCTGATCGGCGAGTACGTGGGGCTGTTCGGGTCGGAGTCGCCCGGATGCTCGTTGTACGGCTCGGGCGGAACCAGCCACGAGACCTCCGGCAGCTCCCCATGCCGGATGTCCTTCGGGAACTGTGAGGGCGACACGACCTTGGGTCCCCAGATGCTCGGGTCGTAGCGGATGTGCCGGATCGACTGCATGCCGTTCATCCACACGTTGTCGTTCGCGTAGTACTTCCAACTCACCCCGGCCTCCTCGAGCAGGTCCGGGAGCACCGGGATGTTGAAGCAGGTGCGGATCGACTTCCAGTAGGCGCCGATCTGGTAGATGCGGTTGGGCCAATTGCTCGTGTACGTGTCCTCGTAGTGCATGATCTTGCGGAGGTCCGCCTTGCTCAGCTCGTCGAGCGGGAAGTGCTTCGTGTACTCCTGCGGGTCGTCGCAGTAGTTCCCCTCGGTGTCGGCGTTCGTCTTGTTGTCGACGATGCCGTACGACTGCGCCGCCACGGTGTACAGGTGCTCGGGAAACGTCGGCCCGTACATCGACGTGAAGAAGTGGTCGGCGAGGACGAACCGGTCGGCGTACGCCCAGTAATGCGGGATGAGACTTCGGTCGAGGTAGACGTAGCCGCTCATGTCCTCGCCGAGGCCGATCTTGTTGTACCCGTTCATCGCGCCGCCGTTGATCGAGAGCAGCCCGCTCGAGAACCCGTGCGTGATGTCGTGCGGCTGGATGTCGACGCCCTTCTTGAGGGGATAGTCGGGACCGGGCTTGCAGCCGAAGTCGGTGCAGCGGATCGTCTTGCCGACGGTCGCGCCGACCGCTCCGTGACCGTAGGTCGCGAAATAGTTATTGAAGGTGCGGTTCTCCTTGATGATGAACACCACGTGCTTGATCGGACTGTCCGGCCCGATCTCGCCCGGCTGGCTGTGGCTGCCGCCCGGGCCGGAGGCGCCCCCGGTCGGCGATGGCGGCGGGGCGCCGTGCTCGGAGCCGCCGACGGGCAGGAAGCGCCACGCGGCCAGGACCACGCCCAGCAGGAGCGCCGTGGCAACGGCGCGACGGCGCGCGATCTGGCGGCGTGTGGGTCGACGTCGCCGGACGGAAGCGGGACGGATGATCGGGCCCGTGCCTCGCTGCATGGAGCGCTGAGTCTACTCCGCGCGAAACGCGTGCAAGAGAGCGGCGAGCGATCTTCGTTGCGCCGCGTACGCGGGATCGGTCACCCGGTTCTCCAGCTCGTCGGGATCGGCCGGCCCGAGCTCGCCGGCGCGATCGTAGAGCTCGGCCTCACCGTCGGTGTACTCGACGTACGTGAAGGCCGCCGTGCGCACGCCGCGCCAGGGTGGTACCTCGCCTCCCCCGAGGTACTCGATGAAGGCCCCCTCGCGCGGGGGCGGCGGACCGAAGCGTGGGTCGAAGACGCGTCGGAGGTCGAGCCCGTCGGTCGGCCTCGGCGGCAGGCCGGCGAGACCCGCGATCGTCGGCGCGAGGTCGACGTTCGACGCGAGGAACGGGATCCTCGCCGAGGGCAGCCACGGCACGCGGATCGCGAGGGGGGTGCGCACGCACTCTTCGTAGGGGCAGGTCTTGCCGAGATGCCGGTGCTCGCCGAACGAGAACCCGTTATCGGTGAGGAAGACGAAGACGGTGCGATCGAGGTCGCCGCGAGCGGTGACCTCCTGGACGATCCGCTCCACCGCGTCGTCCACCGCGAGGAGCGCCTCGCTCTCCTTTCGCCGGGCGACCGCGATCTGCTCGGCGTCGGGCGGCTTGATCTGGTGGAGCGCGCGGACCCAGGCCGGCTTGTCCGAAACGTCCTGTTCGGCGAACGCCGGCGCACGCGGGAAGTCCACGCCCGCGAACGCGCCGACGTAGCGCGGCGGCGGCTGGATCGGCCCATGCGGCGCGCTCGGGGTGAACTCCAGGAAGAACGGGCGGTTCTCGGGCGCCGCGCGAACGAACTCGACGGCCTGCTCGGCGAGCACGTCGGTCGAGTAGTCCGCCGGGGCATCGGAATAGTCGACCCGCTCGCCCTGGTCGATGATCGGGTAGCGATAGTACGTGGCCGCGCCGGAAGGGTTGAGCTTCGCGAACCAGCGATCCCACCCCGGCGGCACGTACGGCGGCCTCCCGAACGGGTACTCGTTGAGGTACTTGCCCACCAGGCCGGTGTGGTAGCCGGCCTGCTGCAACCAGACCGGCAGCGCGTTCGACTCGTCGAACTTGTCCCCGAGCGTATTGTCGAGGACCCCCGTGTGGTGCGAGTACTCGCCCGAAAGGATCGTCGCGCGACTGGGACAGCACAGGGGGGTCGAGATCACCGCGTTCGGGAACCAGAGCCAGTGGTCCGAGCGATCGAAGACGTGCTCTTGCAGCCACGGCATCGCCGGCGGGTTCGAGGGAAACGAGTCGAGCGACTGGTCGTCCGTGAGGATCAGGACCACGTTGGGCCGGGCGTCCCGGGGGACGCCCGGAGCGGTCCCAGGGAAGGCGATAGCGGCGCAGAGCGCCGCGATCGCCGCCGCCAGCGCGGCCCGACGCCGTGACGCGAGCTCCGTGAACGGATTCCGAGACAAGATCAGCGATCCAGCCAGCCGCCGTCGCGGCCCGACCGTGACGCGACCAGACCGGCGGCGATCGAGAGCGCGATCTCCTGCGGCGTCTTCGCCCCAAGGTCGATGCCGACGGGGGATCGCACGCGAGCGACGTCGTCGTCGTCGAACCCGCGCTCCTTGAGCTCGGCCACGTGCGGCGCGATGTGGCGACGGCTCCCCATGACCCCGACGAACCGCGCCGGCGACCGCAGGAGCTCCCCGACCGAGTCGGCCACGCCGGGGGCGTCGTGATCCGTGTGCACGGCGTCGGTCCGATCGTCGAGCGCGAGCCCGTCGAGCGACGTCCGGACCTCGTCGGCGACCGCACGGTGCTCGGCCGTCACGCGTTCTTCGCGCGATTCCACGAGCGTCGTGCGATAGCCCAGCGACCGTCCGAGCCGAAGCAGCTCGAGGCCCACCGGCGTCGCGGAGAACACCACGAGACGCAGGCTTGCGAGGTGCGGTTCGACGAACACCTCGATGTCGCCGACCTCGTGCGAGAACACGCGCGTGCCGGGCTCACCCGTCGCGAGGGCCTCCCGGGCCGCCTCCAGAGCCGCCGTGTCGAACTCCGCGCACCCGAGCGTGCCCTCGAGCGGCCCGCCGGGACCGATCACGATCCGCGCGCCCACCGGGCAGGGCGGCGCGCCCATCTGCTTGACGGCCGTCACCGTCACCGTCGCGTCGGCCGACGCGGTGCGGTGAGACTCGGCCTCGTGTAGATGCCCCGTGGGATGCGGCCCCGTCGCGCCCGCGAGCAGCTCGACCGCGTGGGGGAGCACCGGCATGATCGCGTCCAGCGACTCGCGCACGCCCGCCGGGCTGCCGGGCAGGTTCACGATCAACGTGCCCCCGATGCTCCCGACGACCGCGCGCGACAGCGCCGCCATCGGGGTCTTCGCGACCCCCGCGAGCCTCATCGCTTCCGCGAGGCCGGGAGCCTCGCGATCGATCACGGCGCGCGTCGCCTCGGGCGTCACATCGCGTGGCCCGAAGCCGGTGCCTCCGGTCGTGACCACCAGACGGTGCTCCGACGCGAGCGATCGAAGCGTCTCCTCGATCCGCGGACGGTCGTCCGCGACCACGGTTCTCGTGGCCACCTCGAACCCCCCGTCGGCGAGCGCTGCCGCCGCGACGTCGCCCGACTCGTCGGCCCGCGTGCCTCCCGATACGCCGTCCGAGACCGTGAGCACGGCCGCGCGTTCCTCACCCATGCGCCTATCCTGCCAGACACGCGACGGATGGAGGGCTCGGCGATGGAGTGGATCGATCGGCTGGCGGAGGCTCTGGGCGAGGAGGCGCCCGACGGCGCGCAGACGGCCGCGCTGCTATCCGCGTCGCGGGACGTCGCCCACCGCGTCGAGCGCAAGGCGACGCCGCTCGCCGCCTACCTCCTCGGAGCGGCGGCCGGCCGGCGGATCGCAGGGGGATCGTCGAGCGCCGCCGCGCTCGACGACGTGCTGGCCGCGCTCGCCGGCGTCCTGCCGCCGGAGGCCGACGACGGTCCCGAGCCATGAGGGTGCGATCTTGCCCTCGCTCCGTACGGAGTCCTGGCTGCTGACGCGAGTTCGGCGGTACGCTGGAGGTTCGCCATGACGAACCCGTGGACGCCACCGACCTCCGAACCGCCCGCCGAGGGCCCGCTCGTCGACACGTTCGGCCGCGCGGCCGACGACCTGCGGATCTCGGTGACCGACCGCTGCAACTTCCGCTGCACCTACTGCATGCCGGCCGAGGGCCTCGCGTGGCTGCCGCGTTCGGAGATCCTCACGTTCGAGGAGCTCACGCGCGTGCTCGCCGTCTTCGTCCGGCTCGGCGTGCGGGCGATCAAGGTGACGGGCGGCGAACCCACCGTGCGCGCCGACCTCCCCCTGCTGGTGCGAATGTTCCGCGACGTGGGCCCCGACCTCGACATCTCGCTCACGACGAACGGCGTGCTGCTCGACCGTCTCGCCGCGCCGCTCGCCGAGGCGGGCGTCGACCGCGCGACCGTGAGCTGCGACTCGCTGATGCGCCACCGCTTCGCCGAGATGACCCGCCGCGACGCGCTCGACAAAGTGCTCGCCGGCCTCCGAGCCGCCGAGGCGGCCGGCCTCACGCCGATCAAGATCAACTGCGTCGTGATTCGCGGCACGAACGACGACGAGGTCGTGGACTTCGCGCGGTGGAGCCGCGAGACCGGGTACGAGGTGAGGTTCATCGAGTACATGCCGCTGGACGCCGACCACGCCTGGGAGCGCGACAAGGTCGTCCCGATGGCTCACGTGCTCGAGCGGATCGACGCCGCGTACCCGCTCGTCGCCGGGAGTCACGGCGTGGAGCCGGCCGCCACCTACCGGTTCGCGGACGGCGCGCCCGGAGGCATCGGGGTGATCGCGAGCGTCACCGAGCCCTTCTGCGACACGTGCAACCGGCTACGTCTCACCGCCGAGGGCATGGTGCGCGCGTGTCTCTTCGCGCTCGAGGAGACCGACCTCCGGGGACCGATGCGCGACGGCGCGACGGACGCCGAGCTCGAGCGCCTCATCCGAGCCACCGTGTGGCGGAAGTGGTCCGGGCACCGGATCAACCACCCCGACTTCGTGCAGCCCGCACGTTCGATGTCGATGATCGGCGGCTGAAGCAAGCCCAATCGTCGGCGCCCGTTCATCCGACGGTCATCGCCCCGTCACCGGCCGCCCCTAGGTTGAGCTCGCCGAGAGGTCGCGCCCCCTCTTCGGTGCGGGGAGCCGGTTCGCCGACTCCCCGCCCCCCTTTTCAGGGCAGGTTGTGGATCTCGACCGGCTCGATCGGGTCGCCGAGCTCGACGCCGAAGATCCTGGCGTAGAACGAGAGCTCGGCCTCGAGCGATCGCTTGATGTGCTCGGCCTTGCGGAAGCCGTGCTGCTCGCCCTCGAACAGCAAGTACGCGTACGGCAGCCCCTTGCGCTCGAGAGCCTCGACCATCATCTCGGCCTGTGCGGGCGGCACGACCTCGTCCTCGGAGCCTTGCAGGATGATCATCGGGCACGAGATCCGGTCGACGAAGTGGATCGGCGACCTGGCTCGGTAGACGTCGAGCGCGTCGGGGTACGGTCCGACGAGCCGGTCGCCGTACCTCGACTCGAACTTGTGCGTGGCGTGGAACAAGGCCTCGAGGTCGGCGATCCCGAAGAGGCTCGCGCCGGCCGCGAACGTGTCGTGGAACGTGAGGGCGCACAGGGTCGCGTAGCCGCCCGCGCTCCCGCCTCGGATCGCCATCCGCGCGCCGTCCACGAGGCCCTCGGCTGCGAGGTGCTTCGCCACGTTCACGCAGTCGATCGTGTCGACGACCCCCCAACCGCCTTCCAGCTGGCGCCGGTAGGCGCGGCCGTACCCGGTGCTCCCTCGGTAGTTCACGTCGGCGACCGCGAACCCGCGGCTGGTGAAGTACTGGATCCCGAGGTCGAAGTTCGCCACCGACTCGCCGGTGGGCCCGCCGTGCGTCGCCACGATCAAGGGAGGGAGCTCGTCCACCCGACCCTCGAAGGCCGGGTTCGTGGGGGGATAGAACAGCGCGTGGGCGGTCTGCCCGTCGCCGGTCGGGTACTCGAGCGCGCGTGGAATCGAGATGTACGCCGGGTCGAACGTGACCGTCCGACCCTCGCGGAGGACCTCGATCGACGCCGCCGCGAAGTCGACGACGACGACCTGGTGAGGGATGGAGGGACCCCCCGCGACCAGGCTCACGCGCGTTCCCTCCGCCGAGAGCGTCGGCCACGCGACCACCGTGTACGGCACGTCGAGGTCGACCAGCTCGCCGGACCCGGGATCGAGCACCGCGAGCTGTTGGAGCCCGTCGCGGCCGTACACGCACGCGATCCGCCCGTCGTCGAGGAACGCGAAGGAGGAGAGGCCGAACTCCCAGAGCGGCCCGCCGAATTCGGCCTCCATCGGATGCAGTGCCTCGGTTGCGCCGTCGCGCTCGCGATAGAGGTTCCACCAGCCGGTGCGGTCCGAGACGAAATGGAGCTCGCCGCCCGGACCCCATTCCGGCTGGATGATCGACTCCTCACGACCGCCGGCCACCTGCCGCTCGTTCGCGAGCGAGCCGTCCCCACCGAGGTCGGCGACCCACAGCTCCGTCCCGTCCCAAGGCATCTCGGGGTGGTCCCAGCTGATCCACGCGAGGTGCGTTCCGTCCGGCGAGGGTCGGGGGTAGGCGTAGAAGTCGTGTCCCGAAGCGATCGTCCGGACGCCGCCGGAGCCGTCGGGTGCCATCGCGACGAGCTCGTTCACCACCTCCGCGGAGGACGAACCCTCGTGTCGTTCGCGCACGCAGATCACGAGCCGCCCGTCCGGCGTCACCCGGCCGTCGGCGTACCGGTGGCGCCCCCCGCTCTCCTCGGTGATCGGCGCTGGTTCGGCTCCGATCTCCTGGCGATACAGCCGTTGGTCCTCGAAGTTCGCGAAGAACACCGTGGCGCCGTGCAGCCAGTACGCCCCGCCGCCGTACTCATGCACCTTCGTGCGCACGTCGAAGCCTTCCGGCGTGACGTCGCGAGGGTCTTCGCCGGGGTCGGCGCGCACGACCACCGAGCGGCCGTCCTCGGTCGGCCGGAACTCGAGCCAGTACGCCGCGCCGCCCTCCAGCCGCGTGGCGTCCAGCCCGACGCCGGTCGTCGCGAACATGTCCGCCGAGATCGGCGAGGACCACGACCCGTACGGCGACGTCGTCCGGTCGCTCAAGGAGCCCGGCCCACCACGACCCTGGTCACCTGGAGGTCCCCGCCCTTCGTGCTGCGAACGTCCCGGAACCCGCCTCGGTGATAGATGGCCTTGACCTCGCGGGAGCGGTCGGGGCTCACCTCCATCAACAGCCAGCCGCCGGAGCGGAGCCAGGCCGGCGCCTCGGCTACCGCGCGTTGCACCAATCCCATGCCGTCGACGCTGTGGTCGGTGAGCGTGTGCGCCGGCTCCCAGGCGCGGATCTCGTCGGGAAGATGGCGAACCTCGCCGCGAGGGACGTACGGCGGGTGCAAGGTGACGACGTCGACGGTCGCAAGCAGTCGCCGCGGCACGCCGTCGAAGAGGTCGCCCGCGGCGAACGAGGCGCGGAGCCCCAGCCGCCTGGCGTTCGCGCGCGCGAGCCGCACCGCCTCGTCGGACACGTCGGCGCCGACCACCTCGGCCTTCGGGACCTCGTGCGCGATCGCGAGCGCGATCGTGCCTCCGCCGGTGGCGAGGTCGAGCGCGACCGGCCGGCGCCGACCCCGGAGCCGGCGCACGGCCTGCTCGGCGAGGAACTCCGACGAGTCGCGGGGCACGAACACGCCCGGCTTCGCGATGAGCTCGATGCCGCGGAACTCCGCGTAGCCCTTGATGAACGGCACCGGCTCACCGGTGGCGCGCCGGACGATCATCGCCTCGAAGCGCCGGCGTGCGCGCGCCGGGATCTCGTCGTCGGGATCGGGTTCCTCGCCCCCCATGACGTACATGAGCAGGTCCTCGGCCTCGATCAGGTCGCGATCCTTCTGCCAGTGGTCGATGGCATCGGAGGATTCGAGGACCTCCACGGCCCGTTGGATCAGCTCGGAGGCGCGCATGCGGAGACGCATGGTACTCGTCGGCGGGTCGTTACACTCGGTTCGGCGATGGCCCAGACGAAGGGAATCTCGAAGAGCCGCGGCGACGGCGAGGGGTCGACGCCGGCCGCGCGAAGACCGCGACGTCCGCGCGCGCGCACGAGCGGCATCGCGGAGCTCCGGCTCACCGGGGACCGGCTGATCGTACGGACCCCGGGCAACGGCGAGCGCAAGTCGGCGGGCGGTCTCCTGATCCCGGCGACCGCGGTGCCCGCGCCGAGGCGCCTCCAGTGGGGGAACGTCACGCTCGTGGGCCCCGACGTGCGCGTGGCGAAGACCGGCGACCAGGTGCTGTTCCTGCCGCAGTCCGGTCTCGAGGTCGAGCTCGAAGGCGAGGAGCTCGTGCTGCTGCGCGAGCGCGACGTCCAAGCGGTGCAGTCGCCGAAGGGCGACGACCGGCCGGCCGGCGGCCAGTATCTCTGAGCCGGGGTCTCACCCGGGCAGGAACGACAGCCGAACCGTCCTGCGGTCGTTCTCGCGGTTCGGGTCGACCACCACGACGCTCTGCCAGGTGCCGAACGCGAGGCGGCCCGCCACGACGGGGAGCACGAGCGACGGCGAGACGAGCACGGGCAGCAGGTGGTCGCCGCCGTGGCCGGTCGACCCGTGCGCGTGCGCATAGCGATCGTCCCGCGGCAGGACGCGTTCCAAGAGCTCCTCGAGGTCCGATTCGGAGCCCGATCCCGTCTCCATCAACGCGAGGCCGGCCGTCGCGTGCGGCAGGAACACGTGCAGCAGCCCGTCGCCGCCCGCCTCGGCCACGAACGCCGCCACCTCGCCGGTGAGGTCGACCACGCGGCGGCCGCGCGTGTCGAGATGGAGCTCGGCCGTGCGCACGATCAGGCCACCGATCCCTCGACGAGGATCTCAGTGTGCACGTCCTCGACGAACGAGCCGAACGCGAGCGACCAGGCGTGGGCGGGCCACCGCAGGGTGAGCAGCCCGTCGAGCGGCCGGTAGACGGCGGTGTACAGCGTGCCGAACCCGCTCTCGTACGCGGCCGAGAACAGCGGCGGCTGGAGGAACGCGTCGGCGAACGAAGTGGGCTAGACGTCCGGATCCTCGAGCAGCTCGAGGATCCGGCGTTCGCGTTCGATCGTGCGCGTGGCCCGCGCCTGCTCCGGCCACTCGACCACGCCTTGGTGGTTCGTCGCCGCGGGGAGGGAGTGGAAGATCGGGTCCCGGTCGGGTGAGAGGTACGCGGTGAGCACCTCACCCGTCGCGTCGACGAGGGTGAGGTTGTGCGTGAGCGAGTACGGCAGCCTCGCGAGCTTCTCCCGAGCATCCCCGACCGTCGTGCACGTCTCGAGGAGGTAGCGCACCACGATCGGGATGCCGAAACCGTCGCCGAGGACCTGGCGCCCGCCGAACGTGAGCGACACCGCGAGCCCGTCCTCGTTCATCCCGTCCAGCAGGCCCCACAGGCAATCGCTCATGCCGATCACGCGGCGGAGGATCCGCGTCGACCACACGATGCCCTCCATCCTCGACGGCGAGTAGTCGTAGTTCCGGACGAGCTGCGTTCCGCCATCGCGCGTCCACACCCCTTGGGAGCAGGCGGCGAGATACGGAGGCGGCGTGTAAAGCGAGAGCATGCGCGCGGCGAGGTCCCCGCCGCCCGCGAGCTCGACGACGCGGTCGTATGCCGGCGCGAGCTCCGGCATGTGCTCGCGGATCATGCGCGCGCCGGTCGCGTAGGTGGGACGAGCCTCCTCGCCCTCTCGCAGGAACCAGGTGCGGTAGTGCGGCCAGCGCTCCTCGAAGACGGCCTGCCACTTCGGCCCGAGCTCGAGCTCCTCGATCGACCGGAAGTCGAAGGCGATCTCCTGCATCAGAGCATCTTGAAGCCGAAGGGCTCCGGCTTCGCGATCGGCGCCTCCCCGCCGGGGGGAACGCTCCGGAACTGCGCCTTGATGCCGGTGATCCACGAGCGCGCGCGATCGAGGAGCTCGTGTTGCTCGCTCATGAACCGGCCGCGTGTCACGAGGATCCCGAGGTCGGCGCCGGGATACCGGTAGTGCCCGGCGCCCGCGATGCGCAGGTAGAAGGCCTCGGACGGGGACGACACCGTGTGCCAATCGGTGTCCCGGCGCGCGAACGAGATCCCGCCCCCGGCCTCCCGCCAGATTCCCGATGACGGCGCCTCGGTGATGAGCTCCACGGCGTCCTCGGTTTGCTTCAGGATGAACTGGGTCCACTCGTCGAGGCTCTGGCTCCTCGCCCAACGCTCGTTCAGCTCGTTCACGTCGATCTCGTACTCGACGTCGAGGAACTCGAGCAGGTGGACCAGGAACAGCGGCATGTCGCCGTACGCGACGGCCGTGACGTTCGTGATGCTGCTCGCGCCCGTCACGCGCGGGTTGAGCTCGCCCAGCCAGATCTCGCCGGTGTCGGCGTCGAGCAGGAAGTCGAGCTCGAAGTACCCGCGATACCCCTCGGCCCGCAGACGCTCGCCCATCGCGACCGTCCGCTCGCGAGCGAGCGCCCGCTGGTGCTCGGTGAGCACGTTCGGCGACACGTCGTTGCCGCACCAGCCGCCGTCATACGGCGTGAGCTCGGGAAAGCCGGTGAGCTCCGCCATGAGCGGTCCCACGAGGGTTCCGTGGCGAGTGATCACTCCTTCGATCGCGAGCTCGCGGGGCTCGATGCGCTTCATGACCTTGATCGGCTCGCCCTGGATCTTGCGCCGGTGCTGCTTCCAGTCGTCCTCGCGCGCCAGGAAGAACGTCGTCTGGCCCGAGTCGCCGTACGGCGTCTGCACGACGAGGTCCTCGCCGAGGCCCGCGGAGCCCGCGAGCTGCAGCAGCTCGCCGTACGTCGTGCCGGTTCCCATCACGTTCGGCACGGAGGGGACGCCCGCCTCGTTCCCGAGCCGCGTCGTCTCGATCTTCGAGTCGAGGCGATGGCGAAGCGCCGACGAGGGGAACGCGACGTCCAAGTGCAGCTCCCGCGCGAGCTCCTCGGTCTCCTCGTCGAACATGAGGAACACGACCTTCCCGGCCCCGCGCTCGGCCACGTGATCGACGACCTCCTTGTGCGCGAGCAGGTAGTTGCAGATCTCCTCGATCGACGAGAACTCCCGCGGGCTCTGCTCCTTCGGGACGAACACGCTCGGATGGGTGCCGTCGAACGAGTCGTAGTAGTTCACGAACCCGAAGTTGCGAACCCAGCGGTCGATCCCCAGCAGGTTGAACGCGGTGGCGCTCACGAAGTACACGGGGGTCTCGTTCGTGCGGAAGAAGGAACGGATCTCGGCGATCCCGCGCAACGGCTCCGATCGGCTCACGTCCCCGTGCCGCCGATCACACGCGCGAGAGGCCGCACCAATCCTTGATGAACAGGCCGGATACCTGCGCCGTCTGCACCATGGACGGAAGGTACACCCGGGAGCCGGCTCGCCGGCGTCGTCCGCGTGCGTGAACGTCGAACGGCGGCTCCATCTGGCCGGCGAGCGTACCCGGGGCATCGGTTGACCGCTAGTGTGTAATGCTGTAATCTTCGTTACATGACGAATGACATGAACACCTCATCCGAAGAGATCCAGGGGTGGTTCGCCGGCCGTCTCCCCGACGGTTGGTTCACCCAGGCGCCCGAGATCACGGTCGATCGCGAGGAGATCCTCGTCGTGGGAACCCTCGCCGAGCCGGAGCTCGCACAGGACGCCTCCGACGACACACGCTCCGCCGCGCTCGCCTCCCGCATCCAGGGCTTCCGGGAGGACACCCGCGGCCAGCGCATGCGGATCGCCGACGAGGCGCAGCACCGGTTCCGCCGGCACGTCTCGTGGGGGGCCGCGTGCGCCGACCAGCGTCAGCTGTTCACGACGGTGGCCGTGCCCGCGATGACCAGGTTGCGGATGCCGGAGCGGCGCGTCCTCGACACGCTCATCGAGGCCGGCGTGGCGCGGTCCCGGAGCCACGCGCTCGCGTGGTGCGTGCGTCTCGTCGAGAAGAACCAGGACGAATGGCTGAAGGACCTCCGCGAAGCGCTCGAGCATGTCGAGCGGGCACGCGAGGAAGGACCGCAGTAACGGAGCGCGGCGCTCGCCGCGATTACTCGGCGGCGAGTCCCATGCGGTAGAGGTGCCGGTCGCGCGCGCGGTCGTACAGGACGACCTCCTCGACGCCCATGTCCGCGAGGTCCTGCCACGAGCCGCCGATCCATTCCTCCGCGGCCTCGGTGTCGTCGAACGCCGGCGAGCGGCCGAGCTCGGCCCCCGCCCCGTCCAGATACGCCCAATCGAACATCACGCGTCCCGCCTCTCTCCGATCGTGAGGGTACCTCCCCTACCTCGCGGGGCGTAGGACCTTCACCCCTGGAGTTTCGGCACCGGCCTCGGCTACCGTGAGTCGATCGTTCGGCCCCTTCGCCCGCTCAAGGATCACCGGCCCGATGCCGACCCCCTCCCTATGCGTCCGGGGGGATGGCTCCGCCGTCGTCGGCACGCGGCGCTCTCGCTGGTCGTAGCGTCCGCGATGTCCCTCAGCCTCACGACGCGCGCCGGCGCCGCCGACGAGCCCACTTCCCGACCAAGCACCGCCGAGGCCGGTGAGCAGGGCTCCGGCCCACCTTCCTACCCGTTCGTCCTGGCGTCCTCGCCCCAGAAGCTCGCGGCCGCCATCCACTGGTCGGACGTGCCGAACTCGCTCTGGGCCGATAACGCGATCGACTACGTGGGCAAGACGAACGACTGGATGCGCGACTACCCGCAGGACGAGAACGGCGACTACCCGTTCAAGCCGGACAAGCTGGAGACGCGCAAGCTCTTCGCGCGCGCCGTCGTGCGTGCCTTCGCGCCCGACGAGCCGATCGATCCCGACCTCCACTTCACCGATCTACCCGACGGCGGCGCGTTCTACGACGAGGCGAACGTCGCGGTGAAGCTCGGCTGGATGCCGTTCAACGACGGCGCCTTCCATCCCCTGCAGCCCGTCACGATGTCGTTCGTGCACCGCGTGCTGGTGTACGCGCTCCATCTCCGTTCGGCCGCGAAGGGACTGCGGGAGATTCACACGCACAACGGGTTCGAGTTCGACACGTGGCCGAACTTCGGCACGACCGTGATCGGGATGCGATTGGGCATGCGCTACAACCACTCCGACGAGTCGCTCGACGTGAACCCGAGCACGCAGCTCCCGCGCGCCGAGGTCGCGTGGTCGCTCTACCGCGCGACCACGCTCGATTCGTGGGCGCTCGACGACATGGCCGCATACGAGACGATCGAGCTGCCGGCGATGGGCCCGAAGAAGCGCGACATCGTGCAGTGGGGGATCGACCACGCGGGCTACCCGTACGTCTGGGGCGGCGAGTGGGACGAGGCCACGAGCACCGGCTACTGCTGCGGCACCCAGCCGGTCGGCGGATTCGACTGCTCCGGGCTCACCTGGTGGCTCCTGAAGCGCCAGGGCGGTGGCTGGGACAACACGCCCCCGCGGCCGTACGCGGGATGGAGCCTCCCCCAGCGCACGTCGGCGGTCATGGCGGCCATCGGCCACATCGGCTGGAAGAACCTCAAGGTCGGTGATCTGATGTTCTACGACGGCGACGAGGACGGCACCGTGGACCACGTCGACACGTTCATCGGGAACGGCTGGTCGCTCGATTCGGGATCGAGCAACGCCGGCGTGACGATCACGTTCACCGGCGACGGCTCGTGGTACGACGACCACTTCGTGCACGGCCGCCGGATCATCGGCTGACGCTCAGCCGGCGTCGCGAGCGAGCTCCTCGTCCAGCACCGCCCGCTCTTCGTCGCTCAGGCGCCGAGCCGTGAGCGCCCGCGGGTCGCGCGGGACGATCACCGACTCCGCGTTCGCGCTGAGGACGCCTGCATCGGTGCGGATCTCCTCGCGCGTGCGCACGCTCGAGCGGCCGTAGCTGGCGAGCCAGCACCGCACGACGACCTCGCGATCGTCCTGCGTGAGCTGCGATCGGTAGTCGATTCCCACGTGCGCGAGCACGAAGTCCCAGGTGTCGCTCACGCGCCCGAGGACGGACTGCGCCCACGCGTCCCGGCACTCCTCCAGGTAGGTGAGGTACACCGCGTTGTTCACGTGGCCGTACGCGTCCATGTCACGCCACCGGATCGGGATTCGTCGCTCGAACACCGGCGCAGACTACCGGCCGGTCGGGATGCGGTCGATCCTCACGCCCTCGCCCGCGAGCCAGGCGACGGCCCGTTCGATCTCGGCCTCGTCGCCCTCGACGTCGATGATGAACCAGGCCGTGTGCTCGTCCACGTTCGCGCGCCGGATGTTGGTCTGGAGGCCGAAGTCGTGCCCCACGCGGTACACCATCGGCTCGCGCACGAGGTGCTCCGGAAAGGTCAGGTGCAGCTGGACGTGCGCCACGGCCTCGCGATTCTCCCATGGACGTGAAGAAGGCCCGGACCGGGCAGTCCGGGCCTTCCTCGTCGGAGAGAGGGGCTCCACCCAGTCCTTCGACGCCCGCCACCCGACGGTTCGGGCGGCGGATGTTGCAGATGTGTGAAGGCACCTGAGAAACGGGAGGGGCCCCGGCCGAAGGCCGGGGCCCTCCCACCACCGCGGGTCCTGGACCTCAGAAGTCCATGTCGCCGCCGCCCGGCATCGCAGGGGCTGCCTGCGGCTTCTCGGGCTTCTCGGCGACGACGGCCTCCGTCGTCAGGAACAGGGCCCCGATCGACGCGGCGTTCTGCAGCGCCGAGCGGGTCACCTTCACCGGGTCGACCACGCCGAACTTGAACATGTCGCCGTACTCGCCGGTGGCCGCGTTCAGGCCCTCACCGGGAGACATGTTCCGGACGTGCTCGATGATCACGCCGCCCTCGAGGCCCGCGTTGTGCGCGATCTGCTTGATGGGCTCCTCGAGCGCCCGGCGCACGATCGCCGCGCCGGTGAGCTCGTCACCAACGAGGTCGACCTTGTCGAGCGCGGTCTGTGCGTTCAGGAGCGCCACGCCGCCGCCCGGAACGATGCCCTCCTCGACGGCCGCCTTCGTGGACTGCACCGCGTCCTCGATGCGGTGCTTCTTCTCCTTGAGCTCCACCTCGGTGGCCGCGCCGACCTTGATCACGGCGACGCCCCCGGAGAGCTTCGCGAGCCGCTCCTGGAGCTTTTCCCGGTCGTAGTCCGAGTCGGTCTTCTCGATCTCGGACTTGATCTGGTTGATGCGGCCCTTGACCTCTTCCTCGGAGCCGGCGCCCTCGACGATCGTCGTCTCGTCCTTCGTGACGATCACCTTGCGCGCGGAGCCGAGCAGGTCGAGCGTCGCGTTCTCGAGCTTCAAGCCGACTTCCTCGCTGATCACCGTGGCTCCAGAGAGGATCGCGATGTCCTGCAGCATGGCCTTGCGACGGTCGCCGAACCCGGGAGCCTTCACCGCGACCGACTTGAACGTGCCGCGGATCTTGTTCACCACGAGCGTCGCGAGCGCCTCGCCCTCGACGTCCTCGGCGAGCACCATGACCGGCTTGCCCGTCTGCATGACCTTCTCGAGTAGCGGGAGCAGGTCCTTCACCGCGGAGATCTTGCTGTTCGCGATGAGGATGTACGGCTCGTCGATGACGGCTTCCTGCCGCTCGGGGTCGGTGAGGAAGTACGGCGAGATGAAGCCCTTGTCGAAGCGCATGCCCTCGACGAACTCGAGCTCCATGCCGAACGTGTTCGACTCCTCGACCGTGATGACCCCGTCCTTGCCCACCTTGTCGACGGCCTCGGCGATCTTCTCGCCGATCTCGGGGTCGGCCGCGGAGATCGCACCGACGTGCGCGATGTCCTCCTTGGAGTCCACGTCCTTCGCCTGGTTCTTGATCGCCTCGACGGCGAGGTCGGTCGCGCGCTCGATCCCGCGCTTCAGGGCCATCGGGTTGGCGCCGGCCGCGACGTTGCGGAGGCCCTCCTTCACGATCGCCTGCGCGAGCACCGTCGCCGTCGTCGTGCCGTCACCGGCCACGTCGTCGGTCTTCTTCGCGACCTCCTTCACGAGCTCGGCCCCGATCTTCTCCTGGGGGTCGTCGAGCTCGATCTCCTTCGCGATCGAGACGCCGTCGTTCGTGATGGTGGGGGCGCCCCACTTCTTCTCGAGGACCACGTTGCGGCCCTTCGGGCCGAGCGTGATCTTCACGGCGTTCGCGAGCTGGTCCATCCCGCGCTCGAGGGACCGCCGCGCGTCCTCGTCGAACGTAATGATCTTCGGAGCCATCCGTGCCTCCTTGCTTCTCAGCCTGGCCTACCGACTGCTAGCACTCGGACGTGCCGAGTGCTAAGGATTGTAGCGGCTCGGAGGGATGCTGTGGCAACCCCCCCGGTACGTGACCCAGGGCTTACGCCTGCTGAGAGCGGGGGTCGAAGACGTACGGCGGGCGAGGCGGGTCCTCCTCGGTCCCGGGCGCCGGGTTGCGTTCGAGCGCCGTGATGTCGATCGTCTGCGAGGGGTAGACGGCGCGGATGTGCATGGCGTCCCGGCCCGAGTTGAGGGTGCCGTGCGGCGTGCCGGCGGGGATGAAGACCACCGAGCCCGGGCCCACCGCTCTCGTCTCCTCACCCAGCGTGTACAGCCCCTCTCCCCGATCGACGAACACGGCCTCGCTCGTCGTGTGGGAGTGCAGCGGGATGCGATCGCCGGGGGCGATCCGCTCGAAGAGCATCGTGAGGTCGCGCACGTACGCGCCGTCTGCCGTCGGCGGGTCGAACACGAACGTCCACACGGAATCCGGCCGATGGTCGTCGGGGTCACCGACCATCGGCTCGAACGAGAATTCGTCGAGGATCGCCACGCGACCGTGCCTACTCGTCGCCCGCCGACGTGCCCACGAGGTCGGTGATCTCCGCCACGACGTCCGCGTTCATCAACGTGGTGACGTCGCCGAGCGGACGCCCGTGTGCGACGTCGCGGAGCAGGCGTCGCATGATCTTTCCGGACCGCGTCTTCGGCAGGTCGGGCGTGAAGATGATGCCGTGCGGACGCGCGATCTTCCCGATCATCTTCGCAACGTGTTCGCGCAGCTCCTCGGCGAGCGCCTCGTCCCCCTCGAACCCGGACTTGAGCGTGACGAACGCGACGATCGCCTCGCCCACGAGGTTGTCGGGCCGTGAGACGACGGCGGCCTCGGCCACCTTCTGGTCGTCGACGAGCGCGGACTCGATCTCGTAGGTCGACAGACGGTGGCCGGCCACGTTCATCACGTCGTCGATCCGACCGAGGAGCCAGTAGTAGCCCTCCTCGTCGCGCCGGGCACCGTCGCCCGCGACGTACACGTCGGGCGAGTACTTCGAGAAGTAGGTCTGCACGTACCGGTCCGGGTCTCCCCAGATCGTGCGCGCGATCGAGGGCCACGGACGGCGGAGCACCAGGTAGCCGCCCGACCCGAGCGGCACCGACTCGCCCTGCTCGTCCACGACGTCGGGCTGGATGCCGGGGAAGGGCCTGGTCGCCGAGCCCGGCTTCAGCGGCGTGATGCCGGGGAGCGGCGTGATGAGGATCGAGCCGGTCTCGGTCTGCCACCACGTGTCGACGATCGGACAGCGCTCGGTACCGATGTACTTCCAGTACCAGACCCATGCCTCGGGGTTGATGGGCTCGCCCACCGACCCGAGCAGCCGGAGCGACGAGAGGTCGTGCCGCTGGGGAAACTCGATCCCCCAGCGCATGAACGCGCGGATCGCGGTGGGCGCCGTGTAGAGGATCGTGGCCTTGTAGGTCTCCGCGATCTCCCACAGGCGGTCCTTCTCGGGCCAGTCGGGCGCCCCCTCGTACATGATCCCGGTCGTGTGGTTCGCGAGCGGCCCGTACACGATGTACGAGTGGCCGGTGACCCACCCGATGTCGGCCGCGCACCAGTACACGTCGTCGTCGTGGATGTCGAAGATCATCCGGTGCGTCGCGGCCACCTGCGTGAGGTAGCCGCCGGTCGTGTGTGCGATGCCCTTCGGCTTCCCCGTCGTCCCGCTCGTGTACAGCAGGTAGAGCAGGTCCTCGGCGTCCATCTGCTCGGGCTCGCACTCGACGGGCTGGTTCTCGATGAGCTCGTGGTACCAGAGGTCGCGGCCCGGGGTGAACGGGTGCTCGCCGCCGGTGCGGCGCACGGTGATCACGTGCTCGATCGTGGGGCAGTCCACGAGCGCGTCCTCGGCGTTCTGCTTCAGCGGCACGACCTGACCGCGCCGGTACCCGCCGTCGGCCGTGATGAGGATCTTCGCCTCGGCGTCGTTGATGCGATCCTTCAGCGACTCGGCGCTGAAGCCGCCGAACACGACCGAGTGCGGGGCGCCGATGCGCGCGCACGCGAGCATCGCGACGGGGAGCTCGGGCACCATGCCCAGGTAGATGTTCACGCGGTCGCCTCGGCGCACGCCGATCGACTTCAGGGCGTTCGCGAAGCGGCAAACCTCCTCGTACAGGTCCCGGTAGGTGATCGTGCGGGTATCGCCGGGCTCGCCGACCCACTGGTAGGCGACCTTGTCGCCGCCGCCGGCCTCGACGTGGCGGTCGAGGCAGTTGTACGCAACGTTGAGCGTGCCGCCGGTGAACCACTTCACCCACGGCGGGCTCCACTCCATCACCGAGTCCCAGCGCTTGAACCACGCGAGCCGGTCGGCCTGCTCGGCCCAGAAGGCCTCGGGGTCGGCCGCCGCCCGTGCGTAGACGTCGGGATCCGAGACGATGGCGCGCTCCGCGAAGGCCGCGGGCGGCTCGAACACCCGGTCCTCCTGCAGCAGCGCGGCGATGTTCTGCTCGACGTCGCTCACGAGATCCTCCTGATCGGCGAAGGAACCATCGTAATCAGGAAGGAATCGCCCCGCATCGGGAGGAAGACCCGTGCCTGGAGGTGCTTGCATCCGTGCCTGAGCCGGGGGAGCATCGTGCCTGAGGCCGCCGTTGGGCGGCCTCGAGAGCTACCTGAGCCGGGACCGCGGAGCGCGGCCGGAAGGAAGAAGGAGGCAGAACGTGGCCCAGTACGAGGCGTACTGCGTGAAGTGCCGCGCCAAGCGTGAGTTCGAGGGCACCGAGGTCACGCTCAAGAACGGCCGTCGCGCCGCGCAGGGCACCTGCCCGGTCTGCGGCACGAAGGTGATGCGGATCCTGGGCAAGAGCTAGAAAAACCCAGGTCAGACCCGATAGGGACAGATCCTAGGGGCCGGAGCGGAGAGCCTCGAGCGAGATCAGCAACCGCTCCGGCGCCATGCGCCGGTGCCGGACGACGAGCTCGGCGACCGTCGTCTGCTCGAACACCTGCTGGATCGCTCGGGCCACGTCCCCCCAGAACCCCTGGAGCCCGCACCTCGAGTCCTGGAAGCATGTGTGATCGGAGGGCTCCAAGCAGAACATCGGGAACATCTGCCCCTCGATCGCGTCGGCGATCTGGGCCACGGTGATGTCCTCCGGCGCGCGGGCCAGCCGGCAGCCGCCGCCGGACCCACGGAAGCTCTCCACGAGGCCGGCCCGGGACAGCGCCCCCAGCTGCTGCTCGAGGAAGCGGAGCGGGACCTGCTGGCGCTCGGCGATCTCGCGCGCGGGCACGAGCACGTCCTCCTCTCGGCGCAGGGAAAGCTCGATCATCGCGCGCATCGCGTATTCGAGCTTTTGCGAGACCTTGAGCACGGGAACCTCCGCAGGCCAGCGTAGGGTGGGTATCGGACCTCGTCAACGCGGCGTTCGGCCCAATCGACGATTGGCCATTCCGAGCTATGGAGCCCCATCGGCTCCTTGCCGACAACCCCTGTAGGGAGACCGCACGACCCCCGTTTGGAGGAAGGGAACACCGTATGGCCCGCGTCCTCGTCATCGACGACGAACCCGACGTCCTCCTGCTCTGCAGGGTGAACCTCGAGCACGCCGGGCACGAGGTGTTCGAAGCCCTCGACGCCGAACGCGGGCTCCAGCTCGCGCACGCCGAGAAGCCGGACGCGATCGTGCTCGACCTCATGCTGCCGCGCCGGGACGGATTCGACGTGCTCCGGGAGCTCGAGGCGGCCCAGGACCTGTGCGCCGTGCCCGTGCTGATCCTCTCGGCGAAGGCCAAGTGGGAAGACCGGGTCCGGGGGTGGCAGGCGGGCGCCTCCGAGTACGTGACGAAGCCGTTTTCGCCCGCCGCGCTGACGGAAATGCTGGAGAGCCTCACGCTGATGAGCGTCGAGGACCGCCAGGCACACCGTACGGAGGCGCTGCGCACGCTCCTGCACGAGCGCATCTGATCGTCTCGGGTGGCCCCGACGACGGGCGTCGGTAGACTCGAATCGATGGTCCTGCACGAGGTCGAGGTTCAGCCGCGCAAGCTCGACGACTACGCCGCCGACGCGGGCGACGAGGCCGTGGAACGCCTCCGCGCGGCCGCGGAGCCCATTCGCGGGCTCCGGCTCCTCCACGTGAACAGCACCTCCTACGGGGGTGGCGTCGCGGAGCTCCTGTCCTCCCAGGTGCCGCTGCTGAAGGACCTCGGGATCGAGGCCGAGTGGGCCGTGATCGACGGTTCGGACGAGTTCTTCGCCGTGACGAAGGCGATGCACAACGGCTTGCAGGGCATGGACGTGGGCTGGACCTCCGGGATGGAGTCGGTCTATTGGGAGCGGATGCGAGCGAACGCGCTCTCGTTTCCCGACGGCTACGACGTCGTCCTGATCCACGACCCGCAACCGCTCGGGATCCTGCGGGTGCTCGAGGACGAGAGACGGCGCGAGGGCACGTGGGTCTGGCGGTGCCACATCGATCTGTCGCAGCCCGACGACGGCGTCCGCGGCTTCATCGAGCCGATCGCGAACCGATACGACCAGGTCGTGTTCACGCTCGAGGAGTTCGCGCAGGCCGGCATCATCGATCCCGGCCTCGCCTTCATTCCCCCGTCGATCGACCCCACCACCGACAAGAACCGGCAGCTGCCCGCGGGCGTGGTCACGGAAGTGCTGCATCGCTACGGCATCGACCCCGAGCATCCACTCGTCGTGCAAGTCTCACGGTTCGACCCGTGGAAGGACCCGATCGGCGTGATCGACGCGTTCCGCAGCGCGCGCGAGCAGGTCCCCGGCCTTCAGCTCGTGATGGCGGGCGCGATGGCGAGCGACGACCCGGAAGGCCAGGAATACTTGCAGCGCACCGTTCATCATGCGGCGAACGATCCCGGCATCCGGCTGCTCACCGACGCCGACGGCGTGGGTCACGCCGAGGTGAACGCGTTCCAGACCGCGGCCGACGTCGTGATCCAGAAGTCGATCCGCGAGGGCTTCGGGCTCGTGGTCGCCGAGGCGCTCTGGAAGGGTGCTCCCGTGATCGGCGGCAACGTCGGCGGGATCCGCATCCAGATCGTCGACGGCGAGACCGGCTACCTCGTCGACACGCCGGCCGAATGCGGCACCCGGCTGACCGAGCTGCTACGCGACCCCGCCCTCCGCCGAAGGATGGGCGACACGGGGCGCGAGTGGGTCCGCCGGCGGTTCCTCTGCTTGCGCGAGGTCGAGGACCACGTGCGGCTGTTCGCGTCGCTCGCATGAGCGACGGTTCGATCGTCATCGCCTCGAATCGCGGCCCGGTGTCGTTCGACCGGGACGAGAGCGGGCAGCTCACCGTCCAACGCGGCGCCGGCGGCCTCGTAACCGCGCTGGCGGGCGTCCTCCCCGGCCAGGACGCGACGTGGGTCGCCGCCGCCATGACGGAGGGCGACCGCGACGTGGCCGCCGGGGCCGAGGCGCCGGACACCGGCATGCCGATCCGGACCCGATACGTGGTGGTGCCGCCCGAGCGCTACGACGCCTACTACAACGAGGTCGCGAACCGAATCCTCTGGTTCGCGCATCACTACCTCTGGGACACGGTTCGCTCGCCGGTGTTCGACGAGCACACCGAGGAGCTCTGGCACGAATACACCGAGGTGAATCGGTCGTTCGCCGAGGAGCTCGCGTCGGTGCCCGGCGATCCCACGTTCCTCGTGCAGGACTACCACCTGTCGCTCGTCCCGAGGTTCCTGCGCGAGCTCCGGCCCGAGGCACGCATCCTTCACTTCTCGCACACGACGTTCGCGGGATCGGTGTACCTGCGGATCCTGCCCCTTCGCATCCGCGAGGCGCTGCTGCGCGGCCTGCTCGGGGCGGACGTGCTCGGGTTCCAATCGGGTGCGTGGGCCGAGAACTTCCTCACCTCGACGCGGTCGCTCCCGGGCGCGCGCGTGGACCTCGGCCGCTCGCGCGTGACGACCGAGGGCCGTCAGGTCCTCGTTCGCGTATACCCGATCTCCGTTGAGGCCGGCCCGCTCCGTGAGCTCGCGGGGACCCCCGAGGTCCGGCGGACGCGACGCGAGCTTGCGAAGATCCGCGGCGACCGCGCGCTCCTGCTGCGCGTCGATCGTCTCGAACCCACGAAGAACATCGTGCGAGGGTTCCTCGCCTTCGAGGGGTTCCTGCGCGCGAACCCGTCATGGCGCGAACGCGTGGTGTTCCTCTCGCTCCTGAGCCCCTCCCGCGGCGAGCTGCCCGAATACCAGACCTACACGGACGAGTGCATTGCCGAGGCGGAGCGCGTCAACAAGCAGTGGGGCACCGACACGTGGGAGCCGGTGCACCTCTCCGTGCGCGAGGACTATCCGGAGGCGGTGGCCGCGTTCGGCCTCTACGACGCGCTGCTCGTGAACCCCGTGTTCGACGGGATGAACCTCGTGGCGATGGAAGGGCCGCTCGTGAACCGCCGCCACGGCGCGCTGGTGCTCTCGCGCAACGCGGGCGCGTTCGGACGCCTCGGCCGGTACGCGCTCGGCATCAACCCGTTCGACGTCGCGGAGACGGCGGACGCGATCCGGGAGGCCCTCGAGATGCAGCCGCCCGAGCGAGCCCGGCGCGCGCGGGGCCTCGCGAGGACGATCCTCGCGAACACCACCGCGCGATGGCTGCGCCGGCAGCTCGACGACCTCGCGCGCGTCCGCGGGGTCTAGGCGAGACCCCGCAGCAGGTCGACCAGACCGGCCGGACCCTCGACGACGAGGTCGGCGGCGTCGAGAAGCTCCGAGGGTGTCTCGTCGCCGCGCACGGCCACCTTCACGGTCGCGACGCCCCGCGCGTGGAGCCGATCCATCGCGTCGAAGGCGTCGGCGTCCGCAAGGTCGTCGCCCGCGTACAGCACGGCCCCGAGAGCGAGCTCGCCGGCGAGCCTCTCGACGGTTTCGCCTTTCCTCGGCCGTCCGGGCGGCACGAGCTCCACCACCCGCTTGCCCTCGACGAGCTCGAGGCCGGCGGAGGCAGCGACCGGAGCCAGTGCGGCGATCAACCGCGAGCGCGCGACCTGTGGGTCCTCGGCCTGCCGGTAGTGCACGGCGAGCGAGGCGCCCTTGTCCTCGACCCACGCCGCGGGCTCCGCAGCCGCTGCGGCCTCGACCCGAGGCAGCAGCGCGAGCGCGAGCTCCGGCGCGGCGTCCTGCATGCCGTACAGCCCCTCGTAGCGCAGGCCGTCGACGCCGAGCAGCGCGGCGACTTCTTCGGCGCGACGGCCCGTGATCACCGCGACCACGGCGTACGAGCTCACGAGGGCGGCGAGCGCCTCACGCGCGCCCGGCGCGGGCTGCGCGAGCTCGGGCCGCGCGACGAGCTCTGCGAGCGTGCCGTCGAAGTCCAGCAGCAAGCCGGCGTGAGCCGCGTCGGCGCGGAGCGCCTCCAGCACGTCAGGCCGAGGGAATCTGGTCCTCGCCGAGCAACACGACGACGTTCGCCTCCGCCGGTACGACGTCGCCCTCGATCTCGGGGCTGAGCTCGCGCACGGCCGCGCCGGCGTAGAACGTGTCGGCCACCCATTGCGCGTCCGATTCGTTCTGAGCCGCCCCGTCACCGCCGCGGAAGTACACGATGGTCTTCTTGGCTGGCTTCGTCGGGGCGTCTCCCGCCGCGACGTTCTGGTCGTTGAGCGCGGGCGTGAGGTCCTGATTCGCGAGGCGCTCGGCCTGGATGCCCGCGAGGCCTGTCGAGTTCGTGCCGTTCAGCACGAAGAAGTTGATCTTCTTCGCCGGCTGGGGGTCGGGCGGTGGCTCAGGTGTTGGGGTCGGCGACGTGCTCGGGGAGACGCTCGTCGAAGGGCTTGTCGTGCCGCCGGGGCCGCCGGCAGCCACGCCGCCGACGCTGGGGAAACCGCTCAAGAGGACGACGAGCCCGGCGACCACCAGCGCGGCCACGATCACGATGCGGGTGGTCCCGACGTTCACCGGCTCATCCTACATGGGGAGCCCGAGCTGACCGGCCACGCGGCGACGGCGGCGCTCCTCGCGCACCCGCCGCAAGCGGCGGACGAGCATCGGGTCGAACGCGAGCGCCTCGGGGCGGTCGATGATGCGGTTGAGCAGCTGGTGGTAGCGCGCCGACGAGATCCCGAGCCGCTCGCGGATCTTGCGGCCCTTCGGGCCCGGATCCCGCCACCAGGTTCGCTCGAACTCGAGAATCGCGCGGTCGCGGGGGTCGAGCGGGGCCCCCGGCGGCGCTTCGTTCGTGCTCGGGCTCATGCCCAGCGAGGCTAACAACCGCACGCCGCGGTTCAAGCACCCTCGGGTGCCCGTCGATGCCATCTCCTAGACAGCCATGAGTGAGATCACGAAGGTCGAGATGCCCCGCGCGGACGAGGGCCAGGCCGGCGCCGGCGGCCCTCCGGGCGCGGACCCGTTCAAGTCCGTCGCGCAGCTCAACATGCTCCATAGCCTCGCGGCGAAGCTGAACCGGCTGGACTCGGTCGCCGACATCGGGAGCGCGATCACCGATGAGCTCCGCACGATCCTCGACTACCACAACTGCCGCGTCTACGTGCTGCGGGAGGACGGCCGCACGCTGACGCCGGTTGCCTTCCGCGGCGAGCTCTTCTCGGAGTACGAGAGCGAGACGCCGGAGGAGCTCATCACGACCGTGGGTGAGGGCATCACGGGCTGGGTCGCCGAGCACCGCGAGTCGCTCGTCACGCCCGACGCGCGCGAGGTGGAGTTCGCGATCACGATCCCGGGCACCGACGACGACATCCTCGAGTCGATGCTCGCGGTGCCGATGCTCGCGGGCGACCAGGTCATCGGCGTGATCGTCCTGTCGAGCCTCGGCTACGACCAGTTCGACGAGGACGATCAGCGCATGCTGGAGGTGCTCGCGTCGCACGCGGCGGTCGCGTTCGAAAACGCGAACCTCTTGCAGGCCGAGCGGGAGACCGCACACGCCTCGACGGCGCTGCTTCAGCTCCTCCAAGCGCTCACCGGCATCCACTCCGTCGAGGGCATCCTCGACGAGGCGTTGAAGACGATCCCCGAGATCATGGAGCCACGCACGGTCCTCGCGTACGTGCGAAACCACGAGTCGGGCGCGTTCGCGCTCACCTCGTTCCGCGACCACGGCTCCATCCGACGGGAGGACGTCGCCGACGTGCCCGAGGGGGTCGCGAACCAGTTCCTGCTGTCGTTCACGGAGCCGTTCGTCCTCCCCAGGGAGGTCGTCCAGGACGTCCCGCCCGAGTACCGCGTGGTGCCGGTCGACAGCGACGTGCTCGTGGCGCCGCTGCGCTGGGAGCCCGACGGCTTCGGAGCGCTCGTGTTGCTCGCCTCCTCGCCCGAGCACCACTTCGAGGAGCGCGATCACCGGCTCGCGCGGGGGATCGCCGACATCACTTCGCTCGCACTCGGTAACGCCAGCCGCTTCCAGCAGCTCGAGCGGTTCCACGACCTCGTGGAGAGCCTCGACGCCGTGTTCTGGGAGGCCGAGGGTCCCGACCTGTCGTTCTCGTTCGTGTCGCGACGCGCCACCGAGCTGCTGGCCGCACCGCCGGAGCGGTGGATCGAGCGCTCGTGGGGCGAGCACATCCGCGAGGAGGATCGCGGGGACGCCGTGGCCGCCTGCCGCGCCGTGGGCGAGCTCGGCGACCAGAGCATCGAGTACCGGGTCGCCGCGCCGGGCGGCCGCACCGTCTGGGTGCGCGACCTCGTGCACGCGGTGAAGACCGCCGACCCCACGCACGTCCGGCTACGCGGGCTGATGCTCGACGTCACCGAGCGCAAGCGCGCGGAGCAGGCGCTCCGGCGGAGCGAGCGGAAGTACTCGGACGCGTTCCGGCGCGAACGCGAGGCGGCGCAGCGCCTGCGCGCGCTCGACGACATGAAGAACACGTTCCTCGAGGCCGTGTCTCACGACCTTCGGACGCCGCTCACGTCGATCCTGGGCTCCGCGCTCACGCTCGAGCGCACCGAGCTCGATCTCCCGAGGACCGACGCCATCGACCTCGTGCAGCGGATCGCCGCGAACGCGCGCAAGCTGGAGCGGCTGCTCTCCGACCTTCTGGACCTCGACAGGCTTCAGCGCGGCATCATCACGCCGCAGCGCCGCGCGACCGACATCGATGCTCTCGTGCGCCACAGCGTCGACGAGGCCGTCGAGCACTGGAAGCGACCCGTCGCGCTCGACGTGCAGCCGATGACCGTGCCGATCGATGCCGCGAAGGTCGAGCGCATCCTCGAAAACCTCCTTTCGAACGCGATGCGCCACACGCCGGAAGGCACCCGCGTGTGGGTGCACGCCTACCCTCAGGATGGCGGCGTGCTGCTGGTGGTCGAAGACGAGGGCCCCGGGGTGCCCGAGGACATGCGAGAGGCGATCTTCGAGCCGTTCCGCCAGGTCCCCGGGTCCCGTTCGGAGCACTCCCCGGGCGTGGGCGTCGGCCTCTCGCTCGTGAAGCGCTTCGCCGAGCTCCACGGCGGGCGCGTGTGGATGCAGGAGCGCGAGCGCGGCGGTTCGTCCTTCCGCGTGTTCCTGCCGGCCGGTTAGCTACCCGTTACTCGCCCGGCATCTCCGGCTCGGCCGGCTTCTCCATGTCGGCGGCGATCTGCATCTCGAGGTCCTTGATCTGGGCGATCATCTCTTCGCCGTCGGGCCCGGCCGTGCCGTTGCCCGCCACCACGAGATAGCCGAGCTGCTTCGCGAGATCGTCGGCCTTGCGGCGCAGCTGGACGTCGCCGACCTTCTCCTTCGCGGCGGCCGCACCCTTCTTGCCGGCTTCGACGGCCGTGCCTGCGGCCTCCTTCACCTTGTCGAGCAATCCCATCGTTCACCTCCGCGCTCCGATGCTTCGATACCCACACGGTATCGCGCCCGCTGAGGAAGCGCGAACCCGGCCCACCTCGGCTACAAGCAGAGTGCCGGGCGAGTCGCGTAGGCGGCTTGCTGAATGGTCCGGCCATCCGTGACGAAGATCGCGGCGTCGGCGAGCGAAGGCGACAGCCACAGCTGCCATTCGCTTCGGTGGAACCCGGTGTATCGGGCATCGGCTGGCATCTCGATCACGCCGGGGGTCGTCGCGAGGTTCTCGGGTGGGTAACCGGTCCCCCTTTGCAAGACGTAGACCCGGATCGTGTCCGGGCCCAACTGATTCTTGCCCAAAGGGACGCCGAACGGCCAGGCAAGGACGAAGGTGACGGCGCCCGGATGGCATTGGATGATCCCCTTTCTCTTCCCTCGGGTGACCGAGAGGACGAACGGTTGACCGTCGGGGACCGGAGACCCGTCGAGTTCAAACCACCGACCAGCCAGGTTCCGGAGGATCAGCGCAGCCTGGTCGGCTGACGGGACAGGATGTGGCGAAAGCGAGTTGGTAGCAGGGCTCGCGTCCGTGGCCGACTGCTGGAGTGCTCCCGTGCAGGTCGTTGCCGACAAGATCGCAGCGAGCAGAAGGACTCTGCCCCCGACATGCCGCATAGCAACTTCCGCCTCCCCATGACGATGGTCGGCTCTAGCCTCGCCCCTCGACCCTTCTCGAGCGAGAGGGACTCTCCCCTACGTTGCGTGGCCTCGGTTCGCCGCGGAGCTCAAGAGATCCTCGCAGTTCAGAAGGTATTTCCCGCCTTGACCTTGCCGTCGAGTGCGATCTAGCGTCCTGGCTAGGGGAGGCCTTGCATGGAGCAGGCAGGCGCCGAGCGAGTTCGCCGTTTCCGATGGGTCCAGCTTGGAATCGACGGAGCCCTGGTCTTCGCCGCATACCTGGTGGCACTCACCCTGAGATTCGATGGGCAGGTTCCAGTCCGATACTGGGAGCATTTCTGGCGACTGATTCCAGCGCTGATCGTCTCGTACCTCGTCGCGAATTTGGGTCTTCGGTCTCTATGGCGCGGATTGGCCCGACAGGTGGTCGGAGATCCAGCGCACGCTGCAGGTGGGCCTCGTGATCACGCTTCTCGCCGTCATCGTCCTCGTTGCATTCATCGGCCAGTCGCTTCGGCCGCTGCCGCTCGGTGTGGTCATCCTTGGCAGCCTGGGCTCGACCGCTGGGTTCGCGCTTTCCAGACAGGGACGTGGTGGACGAACGAACCAGAGTGGCAGTGAGGTCTGAGGTACGGCAGACTCAGAGCCGGCGGTCGGATTCGAACCGACGACCTAGCGATTACAAGTCGCTTGCGCTACCGGGCTGCGCCACGCCGGCCGGGTCGAGTCTAACCCCAGTCCCTGCCCCTTCCTGAAGGCCGGGAACCACGGGACGGGAGCACGTACGCGTACAGCGCCGCCGCGAGCGACGCCGACACGTTGAGCGACCCGACCCGTCCTCGCATCGGCAGCGCCACGAGGAGATCACAGCGCTCGCGAACGAGACGGGACAGCCCCTTCCCCTCCGACCCAGCCACGAGCGCCACGCGTCCGTCCGGACAGGGTTCGTCCTCGATCGTCGTCGGAGCGGACCCCTCCAGCCCGACGCTCGTGAAGCCGGCATCGCGGAGGCGGTCGAGGGCTCGGGAGATGTTCGCGACGCGAGCCTGCGGGAGATGCAGGAGCGCTCCCGCCGAGGCGCGGAGCGCCGCGGGCGTCACGCCCGCGGCGCGGTGGGTTCTCGTCACGAGCATCGCGACGCCCGCCGCCTCACACGACCGGGCGGCCGCACCGAGGTTCTGCGGGTCCTCCACGCCGTCGAGCACCACCACGATCGCCTCGTCGTCGAACGCGTGCGTCGCGAGCTCGCGCTCGCTGAGCGGCGTCACGGGTCGCGCGAGCGTCGCCACGACGCCGCGGTGATCGGGCGCCAAGGCATCCAGCTCGTTCCGGGATCGCTCGAGCACGGGCAGACCGGCTCGCCGGGCGCCGTCGAGCACGGTTCGCAATCCTTGGGTGGGCTTCGCACCGGCGGCCACGAGCACCTCGACGACTCGGCCGGACTCGATCGCCTCCGCAACCGCGCGGCGGCCCGCGACGACCGGCGTCCGAGGGCTCACTCGATCGTGGCGATCGCGAGGCACCCGATCCCCTCGCCCGTCAGACCCAGCCCCTCGGGCCGTGTGGCCTTCACCGACATGCGATCCATGGGGACGCCGAGCACCTCGACGAGCGCCGCGCGAAGTTCGTCTCGCCGGGGTGCGATCGCCGGTCGCTCGCACAACACGGTCGCGTCGCACGACGTCGGCGCGAAGCCGCGTTCGCGAACGAGCGCGACCGCTCGCCGGAGCAGCGACGTCCCCTCGATGCCCTGGAGATCCGGATCGTCGTCCGGGAAGTGTGTGCCGAGGTCCCCGAGCGCCGCGGCGCCCAGCAAGGCGTCGGCGATCGCGTGGCAGACGACGTCGCCGTCGGAGTGGCCCGCGAGACCGTCCTCGCCGTCGAAGCGCACGCCGCCGAGCCAGAGCGGCCGGCCGGATGCGGTCGGGTGCACGTCGAATCCGAGTCCGACGCGGGGTTCACCCAAGAAGATCACCGGACATGCGGGCCTCGGCGCTCGCGAGGTCGCCGATCGTCGTGATCTTGACGTTGCCGGGGTCGCCCGCGACGGTCCCGACGCGATACCCCGCCCACTCGAGCACCGCCGCGTCGTCGGTGAAGTCGAGGCCGGCGCCCGCCGCGCGCGCGTGCGCGTCGAGGAACGGCCCGATGCGAAACGCCTGCGGCGTCTGCGCCTGTCCGAGCTGCTCCCGAGGCACCGTCTCGACGACCACGCCGCTCTGGACGCGCTTGATCGTGTCGAGGATCGGCATCACCGGGATCACGCCGTCCACCTCGCCGTTGAGCGCGTCGAACACCGCCGTGAAGAGGTCGGGCGGGACGAACGGCCGCGCGGCGTCGTGGCACGCGACGGCCTCGACGTCGTCGGAGAGCGCCGCGATCGCGGCGCGCACCGACGCGTGGCGCGTGAGCCCGCCACCGATGATCACCACGGGCTTGGCGAGGCCCTCGAGGAGCGGCCGCGCGCGTTGCTCCCAGCCCTCGGGCGCCGTCACGATGAGGCCGTCGACCGCCGGCGAAGCCGCGGCCGCCGCCGCGGCAAGCGAGAGCATCGAGCGGCCTCCGACGTGCAGGAACGCCTTCGGCTCGTCCGCACCCAGACGCCTTCCGGCGCCGGCGGCGAGCACGATCGCAACGCGACGAACGACGAACATCGAGGCGGAGTCTAGGCTCCGGCGACGGCGAGCGCGGCGAACACCATCCGGCCGGTGGTGGTCTGGATGACGTTCGTCACGCGAACGGCGACGTCGTCGCCGATGTGGCGCGTGGCGTCCTCGACGACGACCATCGTGCCGTCGTCGAGATAGCCGACGCCCTGCCCGTGCTCCCGCCCCTCCTTCACGAGGTGCACCGAGATCTCGTCGCCGGCGGTGAAGGGCATGCGGAACTTCGTCGCGAGCGCGTTGATCTGCGCGACGGGGACGCGCAGCGCCTCGGCGACCTTCGCGAGGTTCGCGTCCACCGTCACGAGCGATCCGCCCCGTTCGCGCGCGAGCCGCACGAGCGCAGCGTCCACGTCCATGACGCCGGCCTCCTCGACGAGCTGCACGTCGATCGTCGGCGCGCGCTGGAGCTCCGCGAGCACGTCGAGTCCCCGCCGGCCGCGTGAGCGCCGCCGATGGTCCGACGAGTCGGCGATGGCCTGGAGCTCACGCAGCACGCCGTCGTGCAGCAGCACCGTGCCCGCGACGAAGCCGGTCGCGACGAGGTCCGTCACCCTCCCGTCGATGAGAGCGCTCGTGTCCACCACGTGGAGATCACCGCGCGCCGCGGCCGACGCGCGAGGCTTCAAGCCGAACATGCCGAAGAGCTCCTCGTGCTTCTCGACGCCGATCCGATAGCCGAGCGAGCCGAGCGTGAGATACACGAAGACGATCGCCGGCCACGCCGCGCCGCCGGGGAGGAACAGCAGCGGGATCATGATCAGCGCGGCCATCAGCATCCCGGTGAGGAAGCCCACCGTGCCGCCTGCGAGCGCCGCGACCGGCCTGCGTCGGAGCTCGCGCTCCATCCCCGAGACGGCTCGCACCGTGAGGCGACCGAAGACGCCCCCAATCACGTAGCCGCACGCGGATCCGAGGAAGATGAACAGGAGGGTCCGGCCGTTCGTCGCGCTTCCCTCGGCGTACCCGAGCCGGTAACCGGCCGTCCCGAGGAGGGTGATGAAGATGAGACGGACGCCCTCGACCAGGCGTCCGCGAGGGACGTTCCGATCCCGCTCGTGCGTGGCCATGCGCTCCCCCACGGCCCTCCCTGGGGTTGTCCGGATTCCCTACGAGCATCGGCCCGCCGAGCGGGGGACCTGAATCCGGGCGCGCCCGACCAGCCTGGGAGCGGCTGGAGCGGTTGGTCAGGCCTGCGCGGCGAGCTTGCTGCCGTGGGCCTCTTCGAGGACGTCGTCGATCATGATCTCGGCGTCCTCCTCGCTCTTGCCCGTGGCGTAGGAGAGCTCGGAGATGAGGATCTGGCGCGCCTTCTGGATCATGCGCTTCTCGCCCGCCGAGAGGCCCTTCTCGCGGTCGCGGATCGCGAGGTTCCGCAGGACCTCGGCGACCTGGTAGGGGTCGCCGGAGTGCAGCTTCTCCATGTTGTTCTTGAAGCGGCGGCTCCAGTTCGCGGCCATCGAGGACTCGTCCTCGGTGAGCACCTTGAGGACCTTCTTGACCTCGTTCTTGCTCACGACCTGCCGAAGGCCGACCTCTTCGGTGGAATCGACGGGGATCATCAAGGTGAGATCGCCGTAGGCCACCCGGAGGACCAGGTACTTCCGCTTCTCGCCGAGGAACTCCCTGTCGCGGAGCTCCTCGATGACTGCGGCTCCATGTTCCGGATGCACAACGGTATCGCCCTTGCGGAACACGAATCCTCCCCGGTTTCCGGCGGTTTGTTGGGTGGCTGGTAGAACAGGATAACACGCACGCCGCTCCCGGCGCAAGAAAAAGCGCAGGTCAGAGGCCCCATCCGCAGGTCAGCCCGCCTTTCGGGAGGCCCATCGCACGGCCTCCTCGAGCCGGGAGACGGGCACGATCCGTGGTCCTGCCGGGTCCGGGCCGGCGGCGCCGAGGGGCGCGAACACGGTCGTGCAGCCGGCCGCCCGGGCGGCCGAGAGGCGCTGCTCCATCGCGGGCACGGCGCGGATCTGCCCCGTGAGGGCGACCTCCCCGACGAACGCGGCCCCCGCGGGCGGTGGAACGTCGGACGCGGCCGAGGCGAGCGCGGCAGCGACCGCGAGATCGCACGCGGGATCGTCGACCCGGACTCCTCCCGAGGTCGCCCCGTAGAGCTCCGACCGGCCCAGCGAGAGCCTCGCCACGCGATCGAGCACGGCGGCGACGAGCGCGAAGCGCCGCGGATCGAGGCCGGTCGCCTGGCGCCTGGCCGGTCCGTCGGTGGCCGCCACGAGGGCCTGGACCTCGACGGCGAGCGCGCGACGCCCGGATTGCGGCAGCGCGGTGGCCGCGCCGGCCTGCCGTTCGCCCGAAACCAGCAGCGCGGTGGGGTCGATCTCACGAAGGCCGCGAGCGCCCATCTCGAACCAGGCGCTCTCGCCCTCCGCCCCGAACCGGTTCTTGCCGGCCGAGAGGATCCGAAGCCCCGAACGGGCGTCGCCGTCGAACGCCAGCACGACGTCGACGGCGTGCTCGAGCGTCTTGGGGCCGGCGAGTTCGCCGTCCTTCGTCACGTGGCCGGTGAGGAGCACGGCGATCCCCTGGGCCTTCGCGAGCCCCACGAGCGCGTCGGCGCAGACGCGCACCTGCTGCGGCCCGCCGGGCATCCCGGTCGCGCCCTCGGTGCGGAGCGTCTGGATCGAGTCGACCGCGAGGAGCGCCGGCCGGTCGGCGCGCGCGAGATCCAGCACCGACTCGAGCTCACGACCCGGGGCGAACCGAAGCTCGTCGGCCGGCAGCTCGAGGCGTCGCGCCCTCGCCGCCACCTGCGCGTGGGACTCCTCGCCCGACACGAGCAGGCACGGGGACCCCGAGGCGGAGAGGCGCGACACCAGGTGCAGGACGAGCGTCGACTTGCCGATGCCAGGTTCCCCGGCGAGGAGGACGACCGATTCCCGCACGAGGCCGCCGCCGAGGACGCGATCTACGCCGGGGAATCCCGTGGCCATTCGGTCATCCCGTTCGGCGGCTCCCCCGAGCGACGTGGCCTCGATCACACCGACGCCAGATCGGCCCGAGGCGACTGCGGGGCGCCGCTCCTCGATCGTGCCCCATGCGCCGCAACCCGGACATCGCCCCGCCCACTGACCGAGCTGTTGGCCGCATTCCCGGCAGACGTGCACGGTCCGGAGCTTCCCCATCGCTCGACCCTATCCGGCGGCGCCGACACCCTTGCCGAGGTCCGGCCCGAGGGGGTCCGGTGTCGGCGCCGCCGGATACCATCGCCGGGCTACGCCGAAGGGCCCGAACCGGGCTCGCGCCCCGAATTTGACCCCCCGCCGCCCTTGGCTTGGACGGTGCCCTGCCGATACAAGAATCCGATCGGGAAGGAGGCAGCCGTCGTGCGGGTCGTCAGGGTGCAACAGGGCGGGCTCGGCGTCCCGGAGGAGGCGTACCTCGAGTCGTTTCCGGAACCGGATGCCACCCCGGAACCGGAGGCCGAGTACCCGCTCGTCCTCGTCACCTGGCACGACGCCTGGTTCGACTTCGATCAGACGGGCCCCGAGGACTGCCGGCCCGACTACCTCGTGCGGACGGTGGGTTTCCTCGTGAGCGACGGCACGCGCTTCGTCTCCGTCGCGCAGGAGGTGCTCCCCGATGGCGACGGCTTTCGCGCGGTCACCCACATCCCACGCTCGATCATCGAGAGCATCACGATGCTTCTCGAGGACCCCGACGTCGCGCCTCCCCACGACGCCGGTTAGCCCCTATACTGCGGCGACGACGTTCGAACCACCCCGAAAGGAGGGATGCGCGATGACAGCGACCCACACCGCCGGCCTCGGCTTGCCGCGTCCCTCCGACGCTCGCTGATCGATCCTCGATCTCGCTCCCGGAAGGACGCGGCCTCGTACGTCCACGTCTCGATTCCGGGAGGAACCGTCCATGATCGATGCAGCGCTCGAGCCCTTCCTCGACGAGGGGCTCATCACGAAGGTCGTGAGACCCATCAAGAGCGGCAAGGAAGCCTCGGTGCACCTGTGTCGCGCGAACCCGAACACCACGGGGGAGACCTTGGCCGCGCTCAAGGTCTATCACCCCTTGGATCGGCGCAACTTCCACGACGAGTCCGTCTACCGCGACGGCGAGTGGATCAAGGAGCGCCGGATCCGCGTCGCGCTCGAGAAGAAGACCCGGTTCGGCCGCGAGCTGCAGGGCGGCATCTGGGTGAACCGCGAGTGGGAGATCCTTCACGTGCTCGCCGACGCCGGCGCCGACGTCCCTCGTCCGATCTACCGCACCGACGAGGCGATCCTCATGTCGTACCTCGGCGACGAGGACGTCGCGGCGCCGCAGCTCCGCTCCTACCGCCCCGAGCCCGACGAGGCGGATTCCCTGTTCCGGCAGCTCCTCCGCACCATCGAGGTCATGCTGCACGTGAACGTGATCCACGCCGACCTCTCGCCGTACAACGTGCTCGTCTGGGGCGGAAGGCCGATCGTGATCGACGTGCCGCAGGCCGTGGATCCGCGGAAGAACCGGCACGCCGAGGAGCTCCTCCGGCGCGACGTGAACCACGTCGTGACCTACTTCGAGCGCTTCGGCGTACGCGCGAATGCGGACGAACTCGCGAGTGGCCTCTTCACGGCGTGGACGTTCGCCGACCTGATCCCCGGCGATCTGTCGGGCTGAGCCCTACGACTCGGGCGAACCGGCGAGCTCGACCGGCGGGATGTCCGGCGGCACCACGCTGTCGACGTGGAGAAACACGATCTCGCCGTCGACGACGTCGACGAGCACGGTCTCTCCGGCCCGGAACTCCTTGTACAGCAGCTTCTCGGCGAGCGGGTCCTCGACGAGCCGCTGCAGCGTCCGGCGGAGCGGCCGCGCGCCCAGCGATTGGTCGTACCCCTTCTCCGCGAGCAGCGTCTTCGCGGCGTCGGTGAGCTCGATCTCGACGTCCTTCGCCTTCAGCTGGTCGGTCACGCGCCGCATCAGGAGGTCCACGATCTCCTTCACGTCGCTCTGGGTGAGCGACCGGAACACGATCACCTCGTCGATCCGGTTCAGGAACTCGGGCCGGAGCGCGCGCTTCAGCTCCTCGGTCACCTTGTCCTTCATCTTCTCGTAGGTGACTTCCTCGTTTGCGTGCGCCGCGAACCCGATCCCCGGGCCCTTCTGGATGTCCCTGGTACCGAGGTTCGACGTCATGATGATGATGGTGTTCTTGAAGTCGACCTTGTGGCCCTGCGAGTCGGTGAGGTGCCCGTCCTCGAGCATCTGCAGCAGGGTGTTGAAGACGTCGGGGTGGGCCTTCTCGATCTCGTCGAACAGCACCACGCTGAACGGCTTGCGCCGGACGGCCTCGGTGAGCTGGCCGCCCTCCTCGTAGCCCACGTACCCGGGCGGGGAGCCGATCAGCCGGCTCACGGTGTGCTTCTCCATGTACTCCGACATGTCGAGCTGGATCAGGGAGTCCTCGTCACCGAACAGGAACTCGGCGAGCGCGCGCGACAGCTCGGTCTTCCCGACCCCCGAGGGGCCGAGGAAGATGAACGACCCCGACGGACGCCGCGGGTCCTTCAGGCCGGACCGGGTCCGGCGAATCGCGCGAGAGAGCGCCGAGACGGCCTCGTCCTGCGAGACGTAGCGCTTGTGCAGCTCCTCCTCCATGCGCAGGAGCTTGTCCGTCTCCTCTTCGGTGAGCTTGAAGACGGGGATGCCGGTCCAGATCGAGAGGACCTCCGCGATCTCCTCCTCGTCGACCTCGGACAGGATGTCCATCTCGCCGGTCTTCCACTCCTTCTCGCGGCGCGCCCGCTCCTCCTGGAGCTGACGCTCCTCGTCGCGCAGCGACGCCGCGCGCTCGAAGTCCTGACCGTCGATCGCCGACTCCTTACTGAGGCGGACCTCGGCGATCTTCTCGTCGATCTCGCGGACGTCGGGGGGCGCCGTCATGCGACGGATCCTCATGCGCGACCCGGCCTCGTCGATGAGGTCGATGGCCTTGTCGGGCAGGTAGCGGTCCGAGATGTACCGGTCGGCGAGGTTCGCCGCGGCCACGAGGGCGTCGTCGGTGAAGTTCACGCGGTGGTGGGCCTCATAGCGGTCGCGCAGGCCCTTCAGGATCTCGATCGTGTGCGCGACGGTCGGCTCGTTCACCGTGATCGGCTGGAAGCGGCGCTCGAGCGCCGCGTCCTTCTCGAGGTACTTGCGGTACTCGTCGCGCGTGGTGGCGCCGATCGTCTGCAGCTCGCCGCGCGCGAGCATGGGCTTCAGGATCGACGCCGCGTCGATCGCCCCCTCGGCGGCACCGGCTCCGACCAGCGTGTGCAGCTCGTCGATGAACAGGATGATGTCGCCGCGGGTCTTGATCTCCTTCAGCACCTTCTTCAGGCGCTCCTCGAAGTCGCCGCGGTAGCGCGACCCCGCGACGAGCGCGCCGAGATCGAGCGTGTAGATCTGCTTTCCCTTGAGGGTCTCGGGGACCTCGCCCTTCACGATGTCCTGCGAGAGGCCCTCGACGATCGCGGTCTTGCCGACGCCCGGCTCGCCGATCAGCACCGGGTTGTTCTTCGTCCGGCGCGAGAGGACCTGCATGACCCGCTCGATCTCCTTCTCGCGCCCGATGACCGGGTCGAGCTTGCCCTCGCGCGCGAGCTGCGTGTAGTTGCGGCCGAACTGGTCGAGCACCATCGAGCCCTGGGGCCCGCTCTCGCCCTGGCCGCCGGCCGTCTGCTCGCCCTTGCCGCCCGTGTAACCGGACAACAGCTGGATGACGGTCTGGCGCACCCGGTTGAGATCGGCGCCCAGCTTCTGCAGCACCTGGGCCGCAACCCCTTCACCCTCGCGGATCAGCCCGAGCAGGATGTGCTCGGTGCCGATGTAGTTGTGGCCGAGCTGCAGGGCCTCGCGCAGGGAGAGCTCGAGGACCTTCTTCGCGCGCGGCGTGAACGGGATGTGCCCCGTGGGCGCGGCCTGGCCCTGCCCGATGATCTCCTCGACCTGCTGGCGGACGGCCTCCAGCGAGATGTTCAGCGACTCCAACGCCTTGGCGGCGACACCTTCGCCCTCGTGGATCAGGCCAAGGAGGATGTGCTCGGTGCCGATGTAGTTGTGGTTGAGCATCCTCGCCTCTTCTTGGGCGAGGACCACCACGCGCCTGGCGCGGTCGGTGAATCGCTCGAACATGTCAGCGCCCTCCGGGCCGAGGCCCACGTACTCCTTGGCCCCGAGGATCGCCGGACCACGTCCTCCCCCCGAGGTGCGCGAGGCAATGGTGCCGGGAGCCCGCACCAGCGCCCCTCGGTAGGGAGTATATCCGAGCCCTCCGTTTAGCCATGAACGGCCATCCGTCCGTTTCTTCCCATCCGTCGTGCCTCCACACTGTTCTTCGGACGGGAGGGCCCCGCGGATGAGCGATCGAGGGGACAGACTTGTGTCGTCCCCCATTCGGACGATCGCAATCTCCGCCGATCAGCGCGTTGGAATGAACGAACCGCCGGGGCACAATGCGGTCTCGTTCGCGCATTCTGATCGCCGGTGCGAAACAGGGCGGGTGGGCTGCGCGAACACGCGGACTTCCCCCGCGATCGGGATCGATGCTTCCCCGTGAGGAGTGGATGACCGTGCGAGTGTTGGTCGTGGACGACCACCCGACGTTCCGCAAGGCGCTGACGTCGGCGCTGGACCTCGTGGACGGGTTCGAGGTTGCGGGCGAGGCGGGCGGCGGCGTGGCCGCGTGTCAGGAGGCGGAACAGGTCGACGCCGACATCGTCCTCATGGACCTCTCGATGCCCGACCTCTCCGGCATCGACGCGATGCGCGAGATCCATCGCACGAAGCCCAATCTCCCGGTCGTGATCCTCACGGCGCACGCGGACCCCGGCGTGGAACGCGAGGCGCGCGAGGCCGGCGCGTCCGGCTTCCTCGCGAAGGGAGTGGGCCTCGACGACCTCGTGATCGTCTTGGAAGAGGTCGCGGAGGGCGAGACGAAGGGGCCGCGCTCCGTCGTTTGACCGCACCCGCGGCTCGGCGCTAGCGTCGCGCGCGGTGGGTTGCCTCGTCGTCCTCGTCGCGCTCGCGCTGCCGCGCTTCGTGATGGTGCTGCTGTGGCTCTTCTCGAACTACCTGCGCGATGCCTACGGGACGTGGGTGTGGCCCCTGCTCGGCTTCTTCTTCCTGCCGACGACGACGCTCGCCTACGCCATCGCGCAGCATTCGTCGCAGGGCGTCCAAGGCTGGGGCCTGGTGCTGGTGGTGCTGGGCGTGCTGATCGACTTCGGCGTCATCGGCGGCGGACGAGGGATCGCGAAACGACGCGGCAGCATCGACGGCCGCTGAGACGCGCGCGTCAGCGCGGCCGGTGGTGCGGGAACATGATCAGCTCACGCAGCGAATCGGCGCCCGTCAGGAGCTTCAGCAGACGGTCGATGCCGATGCCGATCCCTCCGGTCGGCGGCATGCCGTGTTCGAGCGCGAGGAGGAAGTCCTCGTCGAACGGATGCGACTCCTCCTCGCCCGCGTCGCGCTCGGCCGCCTGCAGCTCGAACCTCCGCCGCTGTTCGTCGGGATCGGTGAGCTCGCTGAATGCCGTCCCGAGCTCGACGCCGCCGATCACGAGGTCGAAGTGCTCGGTGAGCTCCGGGTCGTCGCGGTGCGGGCGCGCGAGCGGAGAGACCTCGCGCGGGAAGTCGCACACGAACGCGGGCTGCCACAGGGTCTTCTCGACGAGCTTCTCGAACAGCTCCAGGACGATCTTGCCCGGCCCCCATCGCGGGTCGACGCCCACGCCGTGGCGTTCGGCGAGCTCGGGCAGATCGGTTCGGTGCAGCGTGACCTCCTTGCCGACGGCCTCCGAAACCGTCCCGAGGATGGTGAGGCGGGGCCACGGGGTGGCGAGGTCGAGCGCGCGGCCGTTTCGTTCGAACGAGAGGGTTCCGAGGACGGCGCGAGCGCTCGCCGTCACCAGGTCCTGCGCGATCTCCATCATCGTCTCGTAGTCGCCGTAGGCCTGATACAGCTCGAGCATCGTGAACTCGGGGTTGTGGTCGCGGTCGATCCCCTCGTTGCGGAAGTTGCGGCCGATCTCGTACACGCGCTCGAGTCCTCCCACGAGCAGCCGCTTCAGGTAGAGCTCGAGCGAGATCCGGAGCTTCAGGTCGACGTCGAGCGTCGCGTGATGCGTCGTGAACGGCTTCGCGAGCGCGCCGCCGGCGACCTCCTGCAGGATCGGCGTCTCGACCTCGACGTACCCGCGCGCGTCGAGCTCCGAGCGGATCGTGCGCAGGACCTTTGCCCGCGCCTCGGCGTAGAAGCGCGGCCGGGGGTCGACGATGAGGTGGAGGTACCGCCTGCGCTGCTGCAGGTCGGGGTCGTTCAGGCCGTGCCACTTCTCCGGCAGCGGGCGGAGCGCCTTCGTGAGCATCGTGAGGGCGTCGACCTTCAGCGAGAGCTCTCCCCGCTTGGTGCGCAGGACGATGCCGCTCGCGCCGACGAGGTCGCCGAGGTCCACGTCCTCCAGCAGCGCGTAGCGATCGCCGAGGGTGTCCTTCTCGCAGTAGAGCTGGATGTCGCCGGTCCGGTCCCGGAGGACGAGGAACGTGAGCTTGCCAAGCCGGCGCGCGAACACCACGCGCCCGGCGAGGGTCGCCCGGCGCGTGGACTCCTCGCCGTCGGCGAGCGTGCCGTCGGGGAACTCCGCGTGGAGGTCGGCGGCGTGCGCGTCGGGCGTGAAGGTGAGCGCGAAGGGTTCGACCCCGGACTCGCGCAGGTGCTCGAGCGATGCGCGCCGCGCGCGCAGGACCTCGGCCTCGCGCGGGAGCCCCTCGTGGCTCTCGAACTCCTCACTCATCGGCGGTCACGACGTTCTTCTCGAAGACGAGACGCAACCCCTCGAGCGTGAGCCACGGTTCGTGATGGTCGATCGTTCGACAGTGCGGCAGCACGACCGGTGCGAGCCCGCCGGTCGCGACGACGACCGCGCCGCCGAGCTCCGCCTTCACGCGGTCGACGATGCCGTCGACCTCGCCGGCCGTGCCGTAGATCAGGCCCGCCTGGATCGCCTCGACGGTGCTCTTGCCGATCGGCGACCGCGGGGCCGTGAGCTCCACCCTGGTGAGACGCGCGGTCCGCGAGAACAAGCTCGAGGCCGAGATCTGGAGGCCGGGGGCGATCACGCCGCCCAGGAACTCGCCCTTGTCGGAGACCACGTCGAAGTTGGTGCCGGTCCCGAAGTCGACGACGATCGCGGGCCCGCCGAACTTCGTGAAGGCCGCGAGCGTGTTCACCACGCGGTCCGCGCCGACCTCACGTGGGTTGTCGGTGAGGATCGGCACGCCGGTCTTCGTGCCCGGCCCGACGATCACCGGCGGGAACGGGAAGTAGCGCTCGGCCATCTCGCGCAGGGACGTCGTGACCGCGGGGACGACCGACGCGATGATCACGCCGGTCACCTGCGATTCGAACGACATGCCCGCGTTGGAAAGGAAGCCGTGCAACAACAACGCGAATTCGTCCGATGTCCGTTCGGCCATCGTCGAGGCGCGCCACGTGTGTTCGAGCTGCGTGCCGCGGAAGACTCCCAGCACGATCTCGGTGTTGCCGACGTCGACGGCGAGGAGCATCGGGCAATCCTAGCTTCCGGTCGGGAGCGCCAGGTTGTCGATCAGGCGCGCGCTGGGGAAGCGCGCGGCGACGAGCGCGCGCGCGGGCCCGTCGATGCGTTGCACGGGCTCGAACGTGCGATCGTCGACCACCGTCGCGTAGTCGAGCCGCGCGAGTGGGGTCGCTCCGATCTCGCGCGCCATCGCGGCCACGATCACCGCGGCGTCCCGTTCCCCCGAACGCGAAAGCTCCGCCGCTTCGCTCAGCGCGAGGAACAGGCACCCCGCTTGCTCGCGCTCCTCGGCCGACAGGTAGGCGTTGCGCGACGAGAGCGCGAGCCCATCGGCAGCGCGCACCGTCGGGCACGCGACGATCGTCACCGGCATCGCGAACCGGTCCACCATCCGGCGCACGAGGAACAGCTGTTGCGCATCCTTCTCGCCGAAGTACGCGTGGCACGGGCCGCACACGTCGAAGAGTCGATGCACGGCCTTGAGGACGCCCGCGAAGTGACCCGGCCTCGCCGCGCCCTCCAGCACCTCGCCGAGCGGGCCCGGGTCGGGCGCCGGCAGGTCGGCCCCCGGTGGGTACATCTCGTGGACCGGCGGCACCCACGCGGCGTCCACCCCGAGTGACTCCGCGCGCACGAGATCGGCTTCCTCGGGCCTCGGGTACCGCGCGAGGTCCTCGCTCTCCCCGAACTGCAACGGGTTCAGGAAGATCGAGACACAGGCGTAGGGGTGCTCGTCGCGGGCCCGGCGGATGAGCGAATCGTGGCCCTCGTGCAACGCACCGAGCGTGGGGACGAAGCCCACGGTCTCGCCGGCGGCGCGGCGCGCGTCGGTCGCTTCGCGGAACCCCGCGGCCGTGCGAATCACGTCCAGCGCGCGAGCACCTCCTCGACGCGCGCGCGGCCGTCCTCGTGCAGGCGCCCGCCCCGCACCGCGAGATCGAGCGCGACGCGCGCCAGCTGGACGTACGCGGGAATCGCCGCCGGCGCAGAGCGCCGCAGCGCCTCGAGGTTCTTCGCGATCGTGCCCGCGTCGCCTCGCACCGCGGGGCCGGTGAGCGCCGCCTCCGGTCCCATCGCGGCGAGGTTGTCGACGGTCGCCCGCACGAGCGCAACGGTTGCGCCGTGCGGATCGGGCACCCCTGCCGCGCCAAAAAGCTGCTCGCCCAGCGCAACGGTCGCGATGAGGTCGTTGGAGGCGAAGACCGCCGCGGCGTGGTACAGCGGCCGCCGTTCGTCGGCGAGGCGAAACGGCTTGCCGCGCAGGTCATGTGCGAGCCGTTCACCGAGCGCGTAGCCCTCTTCGTCGTGGGCGGTCACGGCGATCGTCGAACCCGGGATCCGTTCGAGCGCGCGGTCGACGTCCGGCAGCGTTTGCAGCGGATGGATCGCGAACGCCCTGGCGCCCGTCGCACCCACGGCCGCGAGCTCGTCGAGCCCGCTCGCACCCGCGAGATGCGCGACCCACTGGCCCTCGTGAAGCGCTCCGTCCTTCGCGAGCCGCTCGGCGGTGGGCGCGATCGCGTCATCGGGAACCCCGAGGATCACGAGCTCGGCGTCGCGGGCCGCCGACGCGGCGTCGGTGACCGGCACACCGGGCAAGTAACGCCCCGCCCGCGACTCGGTCTCGTCCCGGCCCGAGAGGGCCACGATGCGGTGGCCCGCCTCGCGGAGCAGCACCGCGACGGCCGTACCCACGCGACCCGCACCCACGACGGCGACGTCCACGCCGCGAGTATCCCGAATCAGGGAACCCAGACGAGGGGCCCTGCGGGCGTGGGAACCCCGGGCGGCGGATTCACCGCGTACAGGGCACCATCTCGGTAGGCGAGCAGCTCGCCCCCGGCCTCGATGTAGGCGGTGCCGTCGGGCGCGTTCGTCGCCCACGTGGGCTCGTCCACCGGAAGGACGAGCGTGGGCGTGCGGATCTCCGGGGAGGCGCTCGCGCCCGCCGTGATGCTCCACACGCCGAGCCGGCCGTCGACGCGACCGAGCACCAGAGCCCGGCTCGCGTCGAGCGACCACGAGAGGACCCGGTCGAGCTGCAGCGGAGCGTCGCCCTCCGCGTACGGGACCGGCCCGTCCCGGTTGCCTTGCCAGAAGAGTGCCACGCCGTCGGCCGGGTCCTCCCCGATCACGAGCAGGTCGCCTGTCCGGGAGGCCGAAAGCAGCGTGTATCCGTCCAGGACCCGGTGAGAGCGGTGGATGCCCACGTAGCGGATCGACGGCCCGAGGGACGTGCGCCTCGTGAAGAAGGTCGTGAAGCCGGCGCGCCCAACCGACGGCACCTCGGCGCACACGTTCAGGTCCTGTCCGATGCCTTGGGTGGGGATGTCGTAGCTCTCGATCTGCGAACCGCCTCCCCGGCAGGCCGGCGTCGGGTCGCGGTGTCGGACCACCACGACGCGCGAGCCGCCGAACGCCCAGTCCACGACGTCGCCGGAGATGAGGAGCTCCGGCGGGTCCGTCGACGAGGGAAACCGGACGAACCAGGCCCGACGCTCGCCGTTCGCGGCGACGGTCGTCATCCCGACCGAGCCCCCGAACACCGAGGTGGCGCTCACGAGCTGGATAGGCCGATCGACGATCGGGCCCAGGTGCACGTCCCCGGTTACGAGGTCCCAGTGCCAAAGGCGGACCCGATCGGCCCCCCCGCTCGCCACGAAGACGAGCGACCCCGACGGAGACCAGACCGGACTGGGTCCGGCGGCCGGCTCCGGGGACGTCGAGAACGCGCCGAAGAACGCGGCCGCGGACGCCACGAGGATCGCCGCCACGAGCGCGAGCACGGCGAGAGGCCTCGACCGCCGGACGGGCTCGAACGGCAACACCTCTTCGGGCTCGGAAGGCTGCTCGCGCGCGAGCGGTCGCTCCGCTGGGGAAGGACCGAGCTGTGGCTCTGCCGGACGAAACAGGACGGCGCCGCAGTTCGGACACGCCTTCGTGCCGGTGTTGCCCTCCCAGTCGCAGCGCAGGCAGACGGCCGACTTCATCGCGGAATCTCGAGCGGAGGTCCGAACAGCCGAACCTCGCCATTGGGCTCCGCGTCCGCTGCGCGCAATCCATCCGGCAGCATCGGATCGGGCTCGAGCTCCAGGAGCGGCATCATCACGAACGCGCGCTCGTGCATGCGAGGGTGCGGCACGACGAGGCCGGCTTCGGTGATCGTCGCCTCGTCGTAGCCGAGGACGTCGACGTCGATCGTGCGTGGCCCCCAATGGATCTCGCGGGTCCGGCCGAGCTCCGCCTCCACGGCAAGGCATCGCGCGAGCAGCTCTTCGGCCGAGAGGTCCGTCGAGATCTCGAGGACGGCGTTCAGGAAGTCGGGTTGCTCGACGCCGCCCACGGGATCGGTCTCGTAGACGCGAGACGACGCGACCACGTCGATGCCCGGCGTCGCGTGCAGGAGCCCGACCCCGTGCTGCAACGTCTCCAGGCGATCCCCGAGGTTCGAGCCGATGCCGAGGAACGCCCGGGTGGACATGTGCTCAGTCCGGGCCCACCGTGGAGGCGGCCGCGATGCCGTCGAGCCCGACCGAGCGCGCCGCGTTCGGCTTGTGCACGACCGCGGTCGCGCGCCGGACGTGCGGCATCCCCGCGACGGCGGACGCCACCGCGTGCGCGAGGCTCTCCAGCAGGTCGACCGATTCGTTCGCGACGACGCCCCGAACCCCTTGCGCGATCGCTCGATAGTCCGCCGTCATGTCGATGTGGTCGCCCTCGACCTCGACGTCGAGATCGAGATCCACCACGAACGGCTGCGGCGCGTCTTTCTCGCCCGGATTCGCGCCGTGACGACCCTCGCACTTGATCCCGGAGAGAAACAGCTTCGTCGTCGTCACTCGTCCTCCTCGTCGTCGGCTTCGACCCAGGCCGGCTTGCGCTCGAGCTGGATCGTCACGATGCCGTCCGCCCCGTGACCGTGCGGCGCCTTGACGAACCTCGCGCGCAGATACTCGTCGATCATCGGGAAGAGGGTCGCGGCCGCCTCGTCGAGCAGGTCAGCCCCCACCCCCGGGACGAGGCCGAGCGTCGACGTCGGGATCGCCTCGTTCAGGCTCTCCGCGACGTCGGCGAGGTGCCAGTCCGCTTCACCGGCGAAGATCAGCACCGGGATGTTGTCGACCGTGGTCTCTGGTGCGTGCGTGGGCGACAACAACACCAACGCGTCGACACGGTCGCTCGTCGCGAGGTCGAGCGCGAGCATCGCTCCCTCGGCCTCGCCCACGATCGCGAATCGCTCGACTCCCGCCTCGTCGATCTCCGGGAGCGGGTCCGCCACGTTTTCGGGCATCAGGACCCGACAGCGCGCCGCAAGCATCGCCGCGAGGTGGCCCCAGGAGGGCGAGGCCTCCCCGCCGTGCAGGAGGACCACGACGGGCCCCTCGCCCTGGTCGAGGATCACGGCGCGGCCCCTCGCGCGATCTCGTCGACGACGCGAACGACGTGCACCATCTCGCGAACGTCGTGTACGCGAACGATATCGGCACCTTGAGCGGCGCACCACGCCACCACGCCCGCCGTCCCCGCGACTCGTTCGGCCGCGACGTCGACGCCGGTGAGCGTTCCGATGAAGCGCTTGCGCGACGGCCCCACTAGCAGCGCGGCGTCGAGATCACGAAAGGCGTTCAAGTTTCGCAGCAGATCGAGGTTGTGCTCGATGGTCTTCCCGAACCCAATCCCGGG
>DATBIS010000133.1:0-15505 GCA_036556805.1 Actinomycetota bacterium
CCCGCCGGGATCGCGACGCTCCGCGTGCGATCCGCGGATGCGGCCGGCTACAACTAGCTCAAACCCCTCGCGTCCTGTTTGAGGGCGAGGTCCACGCCCGCCGCGGAAGCAAGGATCAGCCGCCGAAGCACGGGCGTCGTCGGCCCGCTCACCTCGAGGAGATAGTCGTCGGCGGTCGTGAAGAGCGTCTTCGCAAGCCCCTCCCACGTCTTGGTGATGCGGGCGACCTCCTGCTCGCCCGAGTCCCGGATGCTGAAGTTCCACGCGCGCCAGTTCTCGGCGTTGATCGAACCGAGCGCGGAGCCCTGGACGTCTTCGAGCCCGAACCTGATCTTGCCGATCGCGTTCTTCTGCACGATCCGACCGATCTCCGTGCCCGAACCGTCGCGCACGACGACCGTGGACTTCAGGATCTTCGCCGGGCGGGTGAGCTCCACGACCTTGGCGCCGGACGCGTCGTAGACCGCGAGGGTGTGCGTCATGAACTGGTCGAGCTTCGTGAAGGCGCGCACGAGCTTCTTCGCCGTGGACTGACCCTCCTGACGGATCGAACCAAGGCTGTTCCCGTCCGTGTCGCGGATCGCGAACTCGGCGTTCAGCTCGATCAGTTTCGCCTTCTGATTGAAGACGAGCTTCTCGCGTTCCAAGAGCTCGGACATGACCCCTCCTATTCGATCGCGTTCTCCGGCAACTCCGTCGAAGCGTCGACGAGCTCGTCGAGCGACTCCCGCAGGATCTCGTAGCGCCGGTCGCCGAGCAGCCGGCGCGTGCGCGCCTCGACGGCCTGCACGGTGCGTCGCGTCTCGGCCGCCGCGCGCCTGCCCCGCGCCGTGAGCTTCACCACCTTCGCGCGCGCGTCCTCGGCGTCGGGAACCCGCCGAACGTAGCCTCGTTCCTGCAGGTCGTCGACGACGAGCATCATCCCCTGCTTCGTCATGCGCGCGCGGCGTGCGAGCTCGGTGAGGCGCGTGCCGGAGCGGCGGTCGATGTGCACGAACACGGCCGCATGGCCCGCGCGCATGTCGGGGAAGCCTCGCTCCTCGAGCATCGCGACGAGATCCGAGGCGATCGCGCGGTGCCCCTCGAGCAGCAGCCGCCCGAGATCCTGTTCCGCCATCGCGCGCATGGTCGCAGGACGCCGCCGCCATGGTCAAGCAGGCTGACGGCTCGCGTTCGGTAGCCTCCCGCCGATGGAGGTTCGCGTCGCGAGGCCCGAGGAGTACGAGGAGGCCGGCCGGGTCACGGCCGACGCCTACCGCGAGTTCGTACGGCCCGAGGACTCGGGCGATTGGGACCGGTACCTCGCGCGCATCGCCGACGTTCGTGAGCGCGCCGGGCGCACGACCATCGTCGTGGCCGTCGAGGACGGCCGCGTCCTCGGCAGCGGCACGCTCGAGCTCACCGGCCGGACGGAGGCCGACGAGGATGATCCGGTACCGCCCGACGAGAGCCACCTGCGCATGCTCGGCGTCGATCCCTCCGCGCGGGGCCGCGGCATCGCGCGCGCCATCATGGCCGAGTGTGTGCGCCTCTCCCTCGAGGCCGGGAAGACGCTCATGACCCTCAACACGACGAAGCGCATGACGGCGGCCATGCGGATGTACGAGTCGCTCGGGTTCGAGCGCGGCGAGGACGAGGTCTTCCCGGACGGCTTCGTGCTGCTTTCGTATGCGAAGCGGCTGGACCGGCCGGCCTGACCGTCAGTTCGAGGTGGGATCGACCGGCATCGTCGACAGCATGTGAAACGACGGCCCCTTGCGACGGAGCACCGCCTCCCACAGGGCCTCGGGGGACGGGGTGAAGACGTCACCGGGGTACGCCTCCTCGACGATCCAGGACTCCTCCTCCATCTCGGCCTCGAGCTGACCCGGACCCCAACCCGCGTAGCCCGCGAAGACGCGCGCCTGCCTGATGCCTTCGGTCTCGCCCGGCTCGCCCTCGCCCGAGAAGAACCCGATCGTGCCGAACGCGAGGACCTCCGCGCGCTCCGGTTCGGCGAAGTCGGCGAGCACGACGGCGGACCGCGGCTGCACGGGCCCGCCCAGATACAGGAGGTCGCCGGGCTCGACGAGTTCGGCGAGCGGCGGCGCCGCCTCGTCGACCGTCACGTCGGAGGCGCGGTTGAGCACCACGCCCACCGCTCCCTCGTCGTCGTGGTGGCCGATCAGCACGATCGTGCGGCGGAAGTTCGGGTCCCAGAGATCCGGCCCGGCGATGAGGAGCTTGCCCTGGAGGGAGTCCATCGGGTCAGTCCGATGCGGTGCGCACGATCTCGCCCGTCGAGAGGATCACGCCGTCCTCGCATTCTGCCTGCACGAGCCCTCCCCGGAACTGCTGTTCGTACAGGCGCGCGTAGGTGCCGCCGCGCGCGAGGAGCTCGTCGTGCGTGCCGCGCTCGGTCACGCGGCCGCGATCGATCACGAAGATCACGTCCGCCTTGAGGATCGTCGACAGGCGGTGCGCGATCGCGATCGTCGTGCGCCCCTCCATCAGCGGCTCCAGCGCGGCCTGCACGAGCCGTTCGGACGTCGTGTCGAGCGAGGACGTCGCCTCGTCGAGGATGAGGATGCGCGGGTCCTTCAGGATCACCCGTGCGATCGCGAGCCGCTGCTTCTCGCCGCCCGAGAGCTTGTACCCGCGCTCGCCCACGATCGTGTCGTACCCCTCCGCGAGCTCGGTGATCCGGTCGTGGATGTTCGCCGCGCGTGCGGCCGCTTCGAGCTCCTCCTGCGACGCCTCCGGCTTCCCGTAGAGAAGGTTCCGCCGGATCGTCGTGTGGAACAGATAGGTCTCCTGGGTCACCATCCCGATCATGTCGCCGAGGGACTCCAGCGCGATCGCGCGCACGTCGAGGCCGTCGATCTCGACCTCTCCCGACTGCACGTCGTACAGGCGGGGCACGAGGTAGGTGATCGTGGTCTTGCCGGCGCCCGACGGGCCGACGAGCGCCGCGAGCTGCCCCGGCAAGATCTCGAGGTCGACGCCGTCGAGCGTCCACGGACGCGAAGCGTCCCCGTCGCCGGACGGCCCGGCCTCGTCGGTCGGCGAGACCGGCACCTGGTCGGGTGGCGGCGTCTCGTACCGGAACCGGATGTCGCGCAGCCGGACGTGACCGCGCACCTGCTCGGGCTCCACGACCACCGCGCCGGGCGCGTCCGTGATCTCGTGCCGCAGGTCGAGGTACTCGAAGATCCGGTCGAACAGCGCGAACGACGTCTGGATGTCGCTCGTGACCTGCAACATCGAGCCGATCGGAAAGAACAGCCTGGACTGCAGCGTGGTGAACGACACGAGGTCCCCCGCCGTGATGCCGTGCAGGGCGTTGCCGTTGTTCACCCAGCCTGCCACCAGGTACACGAGCGCGGGCGTGATCGAGAAGAACGTTCCGACGATCGCGAAGAAGGACCGCCCGATCATCGTCTGTCGGACCTGCAGGCCCGTGAGCCGCTCGTTCTCCCCCGTGAAACGCCCGATCTCGTAGCGCTGGCGCCCGAACGACTTCCCGAGGAGGATGCCCGACACGCTGAGGGTCTCCTCGGTGATCGCCGTGAGGTCGGCGAGCGTCTTTTGCGTGCTCGTCGCGACCTCCCGCCGCGCGCGACCCACCTTGACGGTGAGCCAGAGGAAGATCGGCGTGATCGCGAGCGACAGCAGCGTGAGTGGTACGGAGATCACGAGCATCGCGATCACCGAGCTCGTGATGATCACGATGTTCGAGAGCACGCTCGACGCCGTGTCGGTCACCACGCTTTGCACGCCGCCCACGTCGTTCGACAGGCGGGACTGGATCTCGCCGGTTCGCGTGGTGGTGAAGAACCGGAGGGACATGTACTGGAGGTGCGAGTAGAGAGAGTTCCGCAGGTCCTGCATGACGCGCAGGCCCACGAGGTTGGACAGGTAGGTCTGTCCGATGCCGATCGCTCCGGTGACGATCGGCACCGCGATCATGAGCCCGGCGTACACGTAGAGCAGATGCATGTTCGGACACGACTGCCCGCCGCACAGTCCCGCTTCCGGGCCGGTGCCCGGTCCGAACAGCGCGTTGTTGAACACGGCCCGGATCAGGAGCGGGTTCACCACGCCGAGCCCCGACGTGATCACGATGGTGAGCCCCACGAGCGAGACCTTCGCCCGATAGGGCCGGAAGGTCTGGACGACCCGACGGACCGTCGTGCGGGAGATCGGTCGTTGGTCCTCCTCGCGCGGCGGACCACGATAGAAGCCACCGTGCCGCATGCGCCCAGCATACGGGCGACGGCCGATATCCCCGACGGCGCCGAAGCGCATAGGCTGACGGCGATGTCCTCGTCGCTGCAGCTCGCGGTGTTCGGGCGGATGGCGCTCGCGGCTCTGTTCGGCTTCGCGATCGGGCTCGAACGTGAGGTTCGCGGGAAAGCCGCGGGTGAACGGACCTTCGCCCTCCTCGCGCTCGGCGCGTCGGGCTTCACCGCGGTGGGCGTCGAGCTGTTCCCCGCGTCCGCCGAGAAGGTGATGGCGGGCGTGGCGACCGGGGTCGGATTCCTGGGAGCCGGCATCATCTGGCGGATGCAAGGCGGCCCGCGGGGTCTCACCACGGCGGCGTCGAGCTGGGCCGCCACGGCGATCGGCGTGCTGTGCGGAGTCGGCGTCTACCTCGCCGCGGCGCTCGGCACCGTGCTCGTGCTGTTCATCCTCGAGGTCGAGAACGTGCCGGGGTTTTCGGTGATCCGCCGGCTTCGTTCGGAGGACGAAGGCCCGCCTGCTCCCTCGCCCTGAGGAGTACGGCCTCGAGCATCGGCTCGGTGAGCTTCCCCGTGAAGGTGTTCTGCTGGCTGGGATGGAAGCAACCGAGGAGCCGGAACGGGCCGACCTCGGCCTCGGCCCCGTGCGCGAACCTCGGTTTCGGCCGGACCACGTGGCCGAGCTCCGCGAGCGCGCGGAGGGCGCCGTCCCACGCGTACGCGCCGAGGCCCACGAGCACACGCGCCTCGACGAGCACACGAAGCTCCCGCGCAAGGAACGGCAGGCAGGCGTCGCGCTCTTCGGGCGTCGGCTTGTTGTCCGGTGGGGCGCATCGGTTCACCGCCGTGAGGTACGCGCCGCGAAGCCGCAGCCCGTCGTCGCGCGAGACCGATCGCGGTTGGTTCGCGAACCCGGTGCGATGCAGCGCGCCGTACAGGAAGTCGCCGCTGCGATCCCCGGTGAAGATCCTTCCGGTCCGGTTGCCGCCGTGTGCGGCGGGCGCGAGGCCGACGAGCACCACGCGCGCGGCCGGGTCCCCGAACCCGGGTACCGGCCGGCCCCAGTACCTCTCCTGGGCGAAGCGCGGGACCTTCTCGCGCGCGACGCGCTCGCGCCACGCGACGAGCCGCGGGCACCGGCGACACGCCACGACGTCGGACTCGATCGCGCGGAGGGCGGCGCCCGCGGCGACACTCACCGAAGATGCGCGCGGAACCAGGCGACGATGCGTTCCAGTCGATCGATCCGCCGGTCGGGCCGTCCGGCGATGAACATGACGTGCGACTCGGCCGGGTACCGGATCATCTCCACCTCGCGGCCGAGCGTCTTCAGGATCGCGAACGGGATCTCGCTGTTCACCGGCGGGCACCGCAGATCTCCCTCCGCCTGCAAGAGCAGCAACGGAGCCTCGTTCAGGTGGATCTTCGTGTACGGCGATCGGTCGAGCCAGGCGGCGAACGAGTCCGACGGCAGCGCCTTGCCGGTCGCGCTCATCCCGATGTCCGTGCCGAAGTCCGAGTTCCCGAACTCCGCGATCAGATCGGTGACCGGGTTCTCGCTCACGCCGGCCGCGAACCGTCCGGGGAAGTGGCCGAGCATCCAGTGCACCATGAACCCCCCGTACGAGAGCCCGAGCGCGCCCACGGATCGGCGATCGGTCAAGCCGCGCCGGATCAACCGGTCGACGACGAGGAGCTGGTCGCTCGCGTCCGCGTCGCCCCACTCGCCCGTGATCGCGCGCGCGAACGCCTCGCCGTAACTGGTCGAGCCGCGCGGGTTCGTCCACACGACGTGGAACCCGGCGTCGGCGAGCGCGAGCATCTCCATCCACGGTGTCGGGCTGTGTGCGGCGTGAGGTCCGCCGTGGATGTTCAGCACGAGCGGAGCCTTCCGCTTCCCCCGGGCGCGCAGAAGCCATGCCTCGACCTCGTGCCCCTCGGGGTGACGGACGGCCAGGCGCTCGGGATCGCGACGAAACGGACCGAACCAACGGCTGCCGTTCGTCGTGAGGCGGCGGAGCACGCGGCCCTCTTCCACCGCGTACACCTCTCCCGCGTCGCTGTCGACGTTCGCGACGACGGCGACCCTGCCGGCGCCCGTGGCGAGCGCCGTACACACGACGTCGCCATCGGTGAGCGGCTCCACCGCGCCGTCGAGATCGAACCCGTAGACGTGCATCCGCCCGTGGATGCCGGTGAGCGCGACGACGGTCCGCTCGTCCCGCCAGCCCGCTTGCGAGGCGAACGCGCTGGAGACGTCGATGAGGTCGCCGTACGTGATGCCCGACACCGTCTCGTCGTCCAGGCCGTCGTCGACCGCCCGGAAGTCGCCCCGGCCCTCGAGCACGTGCAGAACCAGGCGCTCCCATCCGATGGGGTCGGGCGTCCGGATGCCGACGCCGACGAACCGCCCGGGCGCCCACACGCCGCCCCATACACCGCCGGGCAGGTCGGCGAGTCGCCGCTCCTTCCCGCCGCGCAGCCCCACTTGCCACGCCTGGGGCGTCTCGAACGTCACGAGGTCCGGCCGAACGTCGGAGAGAAAGCCCACGCGGGAGCCGTCCGGGGACCAGAATGCGCTCTGAACGTGGATCGCGGGTCGCGTGAGCCGGACCGGCTTCCCCCGGCCGCTCGCCGCCACCGTCCACGCGCTCGTGTGCTGATCGCGCACGCCCGCCCCATCCTCGCGCCACACGTAGTCGGGGATGCGTCGCGCGACCGGGTCGTCCTTCTTCCCCACGAGGAATCGCTGCTCCCCGGACGGCGCGAGGAAGAGAATCCTCCGCCCGTCCGGCGACCATTCGCCGCTCCAGGCGCCGTCGGGGCGCTCGAGCAACAGGCGCGGCTCTCCGCCGCCGACCGGCATCGTCCAGAGCTGTGGCTTCTCGTCCTTGCGGTCCGAGACGAACAACAGCGTCGAGCCGTCGGGCGAGAATCGCGGCGAGCCGTCGTTCGCGTCGGAGAACGTGAGCGGCTCGGCGCGGCCGCCGGCGAATGGCACTCGCCACAGGCGCGAGCGGTACTTCCCCTTCTCGACCACTCGCCGCGCGTAGACCACCGTCTTGCCGTCCGGCGAGAGCGCGAGGCCCTGGATCATCGCCTGCTTCGAGACGTCGTTCGGGCGGAACGGACGGCGAGCCGAGGTCGTCATCGTGGAGTCTCTCCCCGTGATCGGAAAAGATGATTCGAACACGGACCGCTCGATCGCGCGACCCCGGCGACCCGTATCATGCCCCGGCGCGGCGCCCCCGACCGAAAGGAGCCGCCGGATGAACGAGAGCGACCGGCTGATCGCCCAGGTCGAGGCCTATTCGGCGCACAACTATCATCCGCTGCCGGTCGTCGTGTCGGAGGCGGAAGGCGCCTGGGTCACCGACGTCGAGGGCAACCGATACCTCGACATGCTCTCGGCGTATTCGGCGTTGAACTTCGGGCACCGCCACCCCGACCTCGTGGCCGCCGCGAAACGCCAGCTGGACCGCGTGACGCTCACGTCGCGCGCGTTCCACAACGATCTCTTCGGCCCGTTCTGCCAGGAGCTCGCCGAGCTCTGCGAGATGGACATGGTGCTGCCGATGAACACCGGGGCCGAGGCCGTCGAGACCGCGCTGAAGACCGCACGCAAGTGGGGCTACGAGGTGAAGGGCGTGGCGCCCGACCGCGCGAAGGTCGTGGTGGCCGGCGGCAGCTTCCACGGCCGCACCGTCACGATCATCAGCTTCTCCTCGGATCCCGACGCGCGCCGTTCGTTCGGGCCGTACACGCCGGGCTTCGACATCGTGCCGTTCGGCGATGCCGCCGCACTCGAGGCCGCGGTCGACGACGACACGGTCGCCTTCCTCGTGGAACCGATCCAGGGCGAAGCGGGCGTCATCGTCCCGCCCACCGGGTATCTCGCGGAGGCGCGCCGGCTCTGCTCCGAGCGGGGCGTGCTCCTGCTCGCCGACGAGATCCAGTCTGGCCTCGGGCGCACCGGCACGACGTTCGCGTGCGAGCACGAGGGCGTCGTGCCCGACGTCTACATCCTCGGCAAGGCGCTCGGTGGGGGCATCGTGCCGCTGTCGGCGATCGTGGCGCGCCGCGACGTCCTCGGCGTCTTCCGGCCGGGCGAGCACGGCTCGACCTTCGGCGGGAACCCGCTCGCGTGCGCCGTCGGCCTCGAGGTCCTGCGACTGCTCCGCACGGGCGAGTACCAGGAGCGCGCCGCGACCCTCGGCCCGGCGTTCATGCAGAAGCTCCAGGCCAATGTCCCGGCCGACGTCACCGAGATCCGAGGACGAGGCCTCTGGATGGGTATCGAGCTCGACCCGGAGGGTGCTCCCGCGCGCGCGGTGTGCGAGCGCATGCTGGAGCTCGGGGTCCTCGCGAAGGACACCCATCGCACGACGGTCCGCCTCGCGCCCCCGCTCTGCGTCACGGAGGACGACCTCGAGTGGGCGCTCGAGCGCATCGTGGCCGCGCTCACCGAGGGTCCCGCCGGCTAGCGGGACCGGACGCGCAGCGCGCGGAAGCGATCCTCCGCGATCTCGAACGCCTCGAGCGGATCGAGCAGCTCGCCGACCGCCCAGATCAACCCCTCGAAGCCGGCGAGCTCCGGCGGGTCCTCGCGGAACGCGCGCGCGCGTTCGCGCGCGCGCTCGAGGCCGCGCGTCGCCTCGCCCCACGCGTCCATGACCTCGGGCACGCGCCAGGCTTCCATCCCCGCCGAGGCCCGAGCCAGCCGGTCCTCGAACGCCTCCAGCGCCTCCGCGAGCGGCGTGCCCGGCAATCTGGTCGTGGGCATGACCGCGGTGAGCGCGTCCTTCGCTTCCCCGAGGAGCGCGGCGACGTGCTCGAACGCCGCGTAAGGCTCGGCGAGCTCGGGCGGGAGTCGGCGTCGCCGAAGCGTCAAGCGGACACCGCCCGAACGGCGGGTACGACGATCGACGGGTCGTTCGTCGCGATCGCGTCGACGCCCCACCGGGCGAGCTCGCCCGCGGGCTCGGGCTCGTCGACGATCCAGGTGCCGACGCGGAGCCCCGCGGCGTGCGCCGAGCGCACGAACGGCTCGCCGACGCGCGCGACGGAGGCGGCCGCGGGCAGCACCCACGCGTGCCCCTCGCTCGCCGCGAACGCGAGCGCGGCGGGCGCCTCCACGTCCTCGATCGTGAGCAGGCCGGTCGGGAGGTGCGGGGCGAGCGCGCGGCAGCGCGCGAGCGACGCGGGGTTGAAGCTCGAGACGAGCACCGGCCCCTCGAACGCGGTCGCCGCCAACGCCCCGATCGTCGCCTCGACGGCGCGCTCGATCCCGGGCTCGAAGTCGGGCTCGCCCGGGAGGTTCTTGATCTCCACGTCCAGCAACGTTCGCCCGGAGAGCAGGTGGAGGACCTCCTCGAGCGTCGGCACCTCGGTCGTGCCGCCGTCGCGCGTGGGGATGCGCAGCGCCTTCAGCTCCGCGAGCCGCAGGTCGCGCACGATGCCGCGCCCGTCGGTGGTCCGATCGACGGTCGGGTCGTGCAGCACGACGGGCACGCCGTCGGCCGTCACGCGCACGTCGAGCTCGATGCCATCGGCGCCCGCGGCGAGCGCGGCCTCGAACGCGGGCACGGTGTTCTCGGCCTCGAGGGCGGAGAACCCGCGGTGCGCGACCACGAGCGTCCGATCTTGACTGAATGAACGTTCAGTCACTAGGCTGGCCGCCCACAGGGACTCGACGCCGCGGAGAGAGCACGTGGGCCGCAGGATTGAACGCACGTTCAGAAACGTGGACGAGCGGATGGAATGGGTGGCGGCCGCGCGCTGCATCGGCGTCGAACCCGAGCTGTTCTTCCCCGTCGGCACGACCCGCCCTGCGCTGGAGCAGACCGAGCGGGCGAAGGCCGTCTGCCACGCCTGCCCGGTGATCGAGGAGTGCCTCGAGTGGTCGCTCGTCACCGCGCAGGATGCCGGCGTCTGGGGCGGACTCTCCGAGGAGGAACGCCGGGACATCCGTCGCGCGCGCCGGCGCCGCGCGGCGCTCGTCGCGGTCGGCTGAAGCCGTCAGACCAGGCTGGCCGGGCACAGCCGGTTCACCGGGCACTCGGCGCACTTGGGCTTTCGCGCGATGCAGATCGCCCGACCGTGGTCGATGAGCACGTACGTGAAGCCGAACCATCGCTCGGGCGGGACCAGCGCCATGAGGTCCTTTTCGATCTTGTCGGGATCCGACTGGTCGCTGAACCCGAGGCGGTTGGAGAGCCGGCGCACGTGCGTGTCGACCGCGATCCCTTCCACGATGCCGTACGCGTTGCCCAGCACGATGTTCGCCGTCTTCCGCGCGACCCCCGGGAGCGTGAGAAGGTCCTCCATCGCGTCGGGCACCCGCCCTCCGAACTCATCGACGATGCGCGCGCTCGCCGCGCGGATCCGAGCCGCCTTCTGGTTGAAGAAGCCCGTGGGCTTGACGTCGGCGCGGAGCTCCTCCTCCGGGACGCGAAGGTAGTCCTCGGGGCTCCGATACTTCTGAAACAGGGACGCCGTGACCTCGTTCACCTTCTCGTCGGTGCACTGCGCGGAGAGGATCGTCGCCACGAGGCACTCGAGCGGGTTCGTGAAGTGCAGCGCGACCTTCGCGTCGGGGTAGGCGGCCGACAGCTGCTCGACGATCACGGGGGCGCGCTCCTCGATGGGGCTCTCGCGGGTGAGCTCGGGACCCGCCATCAGCCGGTCCCGAGATCGAGCTCGAACGAGCCGCCCTGCTCGTAGCGCTCCCAGTCGCCGCCGCGCCGGACGTGCACGGCCTGCCGGCCCAGCACGGACCACGCGCGCCCGTCGCCGACGATCGCCGTCTCCTCGTCGATACCCACGAACGTCGCGCCCTCGGGAACCGCGTTCACGATGAACTCGGTGGCACCGGGGATCCACGTGTCGACGATGTCCCAATGCGGGCCGAACAGCACGGAGCGCACGAGGCCGAGGCCCGGCTTGAAGACCTGCTCGAAGTCGTCGGTGTCGCTGTCGTACGTCATCTCGGTGAGGCAGGCCACGCCGGCACTGCAGCCCACGTACGCGAGGCCGTCCGAGAAGCGTTCGAGCATCGCGGCGAAGAAGGCGGTGTCGCGCAGGGTCTCCGCGAGGTACCAGGGATTGCCGCCCGAGAAGTACACGACCGAGGCCGCGTCGAGCCGCTCGGTGAGCTCGGCGCGATCGGCGTCGTCGCGCGACTTGAGCGCGACGAGCTCGGCGTCGATGCCCGCGCTTGCGAAGTGGTCGAGCCCCTTGGTCGCCCACGAGTCGAACACCTCGTCGCCCTCCTTCGCCGACGCCGTGGGCAGAATCAGCACGCGGCCGTCGCCCCCCGCACGCTCGAGAACCCAGCGATCAACCGCGGCCGACCAGGGCTCGAACTCCCCCGACCCGAGCAGCGCGAAGATCATGAGCCCGTTTCGCCGAGCTCACGAGGGCGAAGGTCGCGGTCGAGCGCCGCGCCGAGTTCGGCGGCGACGTCGAGCACCGCGTCCATGTCGTCGGCCTCGGTGCGGAAGTTCACGATGCAGGAGCGGAGGACGAAGCGCTCGCCGAGGATCGCGTTCGAGATGTACACGCGGCCGTCCAGCTGGATCTCCGTCATCAGCCGATGGTTCAGCTCGGAGAGGTACGCCTCGCGACCCGGACCCTCGGGCAGGTCCTGGGGCACGTAGCGGAAACATGTGATCGAGAGCGGGATCGGCGCCATGAGCTCGAATTCCGGCCGCTCCGTGACACGATCGCCGAGGTACCGCGCGAGCGCGGCGTCGTGCGAGATGCGTCGCGCGTACGCCTCGCGTCCGTGCGCGAGGATCGAGACCCAGACCTTGAGCGCCCAGAAGCCCCTCGAGAACTGCGGCCCGTGCCGCCCCAGGTCGATCCCGTGCTGCGTGTACTCCTTGTCCTGCACCGTGTACGACGCGTACATGTCGAACGACTCCTGGAGGTGCCGCAGCTCCCGCACGATGAGGCACCCCCCGGAGTGCGGCGTGTAGAGCCACTTGTGCGGGTCGAACGCGATCGAGTCGGCACGCTCGATCCCGCGGAACTGCGGCCGGAGGTCGTCCGCGAGCATCGCCGGGCCGCCGTACGCGGCGTCCACGTGGAACCAGAGGCCGTGCTCCTCGCCGACGTCGGCGATCTCATCGAGGGCGTCGACGGCGCCGGTCGCGACGGTACCCGCCGTGCCGACGACCGCGAACGGCCGCATCCCCGCATCGAGGTCGCGGGCGATCTGCGTGCGAAGCTCGTCCACCCGCATCCGGTAGTCGTCGTCGACCGGCACGTGCCGCACGTGCTGCAGCCCCACGCCGAGCATGTCGGCGGCACGGTCCGAGACCACGTGGGTCTCCGTCGAGAGGTACAGCACCAGCGGCGGTCCGCCTGCAACTCCCTCGGCGCGAACGTCCCAGCCGGCTCGATGGTCGCGTGCGCTCTTCAGGCCGATGAAGGTCGCCATCGCTCCGCCCGACGTGACGAGACCGCCCGACCCCTCCGGCAGGCCGAAGACGTCCCGCGCGAACCACCGCGTGAGCTGCAGCTCGATCTCCGTCGCAGAGGGCGACAGCTGCCAACCGCCGAGGTTCATGTTCACCCCGGCCGCGAGCAGGTCGGCGGCGGCACCCGGGACCGTGCCGGCCCCGGAGATGTACGCCATGAACCGCGGGTGGCCGGGGAACCCCGACCACCGGAACACCATGTCGTGGAGGTACGCGAACAGCTCGTCCTCCGGCATCGGGGCGTCGGGCACGTCGCGCGCGACGGCGTCGCGCACCTGTTCGGACGTCCATCGACCGCCCACCGGCAGCGAGGGGAGCCGCTCGAGCAGCTCCTCCCACAGCTCGACCGTGCGGTCGGCGAACGCGCGGGCCCGCTTCGGATCCCAGTCGAGGTCGCGAACCGGGGAGGGCCGATCGGCCACGCTAGTCCCTGACCTCCGCAAGGCGGTACGTCTCCTCCGCCATGAACGCGCGGAAGCCCTCCTCGCCGAAGACGTGCAGGAGCGCCTCGATCTGGCTCGCGTGCTCCTGGATCGCCTTCACCTTCCGCTCCAGCTCGTCGGGGCCGAGCCGGTACGCGAGGCCGAGCTCCTCTCGCGGCGTCACGGGCGGCGTGCCCGGGAGGAAGATGTTGAACGGCTCGAGTTTGGGCACCCACTCCGCCGCGAAGTCCGGCGTCTGCGTCGCGTAGTACAGCTTCGCGCCCGGAGCGGCCGCCGCACGGAACGCGTCGGTGGCCCACCGGCTCGCCGACTTGTGCCCCTCGTGTCCGGTCATGCCGTCGGGCCCGAACGTGAGCACGGTGTCGGGGCGGATCTTCTCGAACAACAGGCGGACGCGTTCCGCTCCGACCTCGGGCAGCGGGCTCTGCATGTCGACGTCGGGAAGCTCGAGCCAATAGTGCTCGGTGACCCCAAGGAGCTCCAGGCTGCGGATGAGTTCCCGCTCGCGGACCTCACCCATGGTCTCGGGCGGCCACCGCTCCTCGTCCATCGAGCCGCCCTCGCCGCGCGTCGCCGTGATGTCGACGACGCGGGAACCGTGGTCGGCCGCGTGCGCGAAGAGCCCCGCCGCGAGGTACGTCTCGTCGTCGGGGTGGGCCCACACGCCGACGACCGTTCCGAGATCCATGTTCGGCGGAGCTTACCGGCTGCCGGTCGCCATGCGGAACCCGCTGGGGTCAGCCGCTGGTGTTCGGTGACAGTCGCTTGCCGCGGTAGTTGGGGAAGACCACGTCCGCGTGCTGCCAGCAGCGCGCGGATGGGTTGTACTTGGAGAGCCTCGTCGAGCATCCCTCGTCGGCGCACACCCGACCCTCACCGTGCTCGCGGGATGGAGGCGGAACCTTGCCCGGACGCGTTCCTTGCATCGGACCTCCTTCGAGGGGGGTTCGACGCCGGGCCGGCGGGGGTTCGGTTCCCCTGAAGTCAGGTGGAGGAGGCGCCCTCGATGTCGAGAAGGGACTTCACGCGGGCGAGCAGGTCGTTCGGCATCGCATCCTTCGAGCACTTCGACGCGATGAGCTCCTTCACGTGCCGGCGGAACTCCGCCCGCTCCGTGCACGGGGTGCACGACGAGAGGTGCGAGGCGACCACCGCGCGGAGGCCGGGCTCGAGCTCACCGTCGAGGAAGCGCTCGATCTCGCGCAGCGCCTCCTCGCACTCGGGTCCGCAATCAGGGATCACTGATGAGTCCTCGCTCCTTGGCCGTGTCGTACAACGCCCGCTCCAGCGCCCTTCTTCCCCGGTGCAGCCGTGACATCACGGTGCCGATCGGGACCTCGAGGATCTCGGCGATCTCCTTGTACGAGAACCCCTCGACGTCGGCGAGCAGCACGGCCATTCTGAACCCTTCCGGGAGGTCCTCCAAGGCCCGCTTCACGTCGGCGTCCGGGATGCGATCGAGCACCTCCGTCTCCGCCGAGTCCTCCACGTGTCGGGCACCGAGCCGATCGAACAGGTACCACTCGTCGACGTCGTCCGGTCCTTCGACCGTCACCGGCTGTCGTTGCTTCTTCCGGTAGCTGTTGATGAAGCTGTTCGTGAGGATCCGGTAGAGCCACGCTCGCAGGTTCGTGCCCTCCTCGAAGCTCGCGAAGCCGCGGTACGCGCGGAGGAACGTCTCCTGCACGAGGTCCTCCGCGTCGGTCGGGTTGCGCGTCAGCCGGAGCGCGGCGCTGTAGAGGTTCGGCATCAGCGGCATGGCCTCGCGTTCGAATCGCTCGCGCAGGACGGGGTCGTCCGGGGCCGCCGCCGCGGCCTCGGCCTCCGTTCGTCCAGCCATCGACACGCCCGCCTCCTCTCGCGCTTCCGCATCGCCGTACCCTGCCCGGCGCCGTCTCGAACGCTCTCCAGTATCCGACACGCCGGTGACGTGCGGCCTGCCCGGCGCTCACGGTGACCTGTGGGAAGATGACTCCACGATGGCCAACGGCGACGATCGCGGCAAGCGCGGCAGGTGGGTGGGTCCCGACCCAGGTGGCGGACCCGGCGGCCCGGGCACGCCGCGGGTGCGCTTCAACCCGTGGCTCACGATCCCGTTGATGATCCTCGTGGTGCTCTTGTTCAACGGTTGGCTCTCCCGCGCCACCACGAACGACGTCACGATCTCGAAGTTCTTCTCGATCGTGAACGACGGCCAGATCGTGGGCACGGTGACGATCTCGGGGACCGACGTCTCGGGCGAGTACAAGGACGACAGCGGCAACACCGTCGGGTTCCGCGCGACGCTCCCGCCGAACTTCCAGACCCAAGACCTCACGCAGCAGCTCGTGGACAAGGGGATCCCGGTGCAGGGCGGCCA
>DATBIS010000134.1:0-2946 GCA_036556805.1 Actinomycetota bacterium
GTTCGACCGCTGCGCGGTCGAACGCCCCGCGTTGCTCTCGCTCGAAGCCGGTCGCCGCGCCGCGTGCCACCACAACGATCCGATGGGCGTCGTCGCGTGAGCACCGTCCTCGAGGTCCAGGACCTGGTGGTCCGCTACCCCGTGCCGCGCGGGATCGTCGGGACGATTCGGCGTGCGGCGCGGGAGACCGTCCACGCCGTGGAGGGGGTATCGTTCTCCCTCGCCCGCGGCGAGATGCTCGCGCTCGTCGGCGAGTCGGGTTGTGGGAAGACGACCACGGCCCAGGCGATCCTGCGACTCGTCGAGGCCGACGGAGGCACGATCCGGCTGGAGGGCACCGACGTCTCCGCGATGGGTCACGGGAAGCTTCGTCCGCTGCGCCGGCGCGTGCAGATCATCTACCAGGACCCCTACGAGTCCCTCGACCCTCGATTCCGGGTGCGCGACGCGATCGAGGAACCGCTCCGGATCCATCGGATCGGGGGGTCGACCGAGGAGCGCCGACGTCTCGTGATCGCATCGCTCGAGCAGGTGGGGCTCACGCCGCCGGACCTCTTCCTCGACCGGTACCCGCATGAGCTCTCCGGCGGGCAGCGGCAGCGGGTGGCGATCGCGGCCGGGCTCGTGCTCGAGCCGCAGCTGCTGGTCGCCGACGAACCCGTGTCGATGCTCGACGTGTCCGTCCGCGCGGGCGTGCTGTCCCTCCTCGATCAGCTGCGCCGCGGCGGGCTCGCGATCCTCATGATCACGCACGACCTTTCGACGGCCGCGCACTTCGCCGACCGCATCGCGGTGATGTACCTGGGACGGGTCGTGGAGGAGGGTCCCGCGAAGGAGGTCGTGCGCAACCCGCAGCACCCGTACACGAAAGCGCTCATGTCGGTGGTGCCCAAGCCCGACCCTCGCGACCGCGCGGGCCGGGAGATCCTGCGGGGCGAGACGCCGAACCCGATCCGCGTTCCGGCGGGATGCCGGTTCCACCCGAGATGCCCGGTGGCACAGGACGTCTGCCGCGAGCAGGACCCGGCCCTCGAACCGACGAAGGCCGGCGCCACGGCCGAGCACCGCGCGGCCTGCCTGTTCACCTGAGCGGATGAGGCCCGCTCACCCGATGAGCGTTCGAGCGCCGCGCTTCGCGAGCTGGTCGCCGATGATGTTCCGCTGGACCTCGGAGGTTCCCTCCCAGATCCGATCGACGCGCAGCTCGCGGTAGAAACGCTCGGCGACGTTCTCGCGCATGTACCCGCGGCCCCCGAAGACCTGCACCGCGCGGTCGGCGACCCGGCAGGCCATCTCGCTCGCGAAGAGCTTCGCCATCGAGCACTGCGCGTGCTGCACCTTCAGGTCCACGCCGCGGTCGACGTTCCGCGCGAGCTCGTACGTCATGAGCCGCGCGGCCCACAGCTCCGTGAGCGAGTCCGCAAGCATGTGCTGGATCGCCTGGAACTCCACGATCGGCCGCCCGAACTGCACGCGCTCCTTCGCGAACGCCGTCGCCTCCTCGACCAGCCGCTCGGCGGCGCCGCAGCACCGCGCCGCGATCATCAGCCGCTCGTACCGGAACCACTCGTAGGTGAAGTCGAGGCCGTCGCCTTCGTTCCCGATGAGGTGCGAGGCCGGCACCCGCGCGTCGTCGAACGCGACCACCGCGTGCGTGTCCGGGTACGTGTGCATGTAGCTCGGCTCCCGCACGAGCCGCACGCCGGGCGTGTCCTTGTCGACGAAGAGCATCGCGTGCGCACCCTCGTTGGGGCCGCCGGCGATCTTCGCTTGCACGAAGAGGTAGTCCGCGGTGTTGAACGACGTGACGTGCATCTTCTCGCCGGTGAGGACGTAGTCGTCGCCGTCGCGGCGTGCCCTCGCCTCGATCGCGTCGACGTCGGAGCCCGCACCGGCCTCGGTGATCGCGTAGCACTCGTGCCGCTCCCCGCGGATCGTCGGCATGATCCAGCGCTCGAGCTGTTCCGGTGAGACGACGCCGGGCGCCCACGCGGGCGGCGTGTGCACGCACCAGCCGAGCGCGTTCGTCACGCGGCCGATCTGCTCGGACACGAGGGTTTGCTGGAACATCGTCATGCCGCCGCCGCCGAGCTCCTTCGGCATGTTCATGGCGAACAGGCCGAGCTCGATCGCACGCCGGTGATGAGTCTCGCGGACGTCGGGGGGGATGTGGCCGCCGTTCGCCTCCGCGTGCTCCTCCCACGGAATGAGGTCCTCGTCGACGAACGAGCGTGCGCGCTCTCGGATCTCGCGGTCCTCGTCGGTCATCGCCTGGCTCACCGGTCACCCCTCACGCGAGGAACTCCAGCCGGTCGCGATGCTTCGCGAGCTCGGCGAGGGTCTCGGGATCGATGTCGTGGCCGCGCTCGGGCGACTCCGAGGCGGAGCGTTCGCCGAAGAGCTCACCCGACAGGTAGCGCTGGCCGGTGTCCGGGATCACCGTCGCGATCCGGCGGAGCTCCGGGCGCGCCGCGGCGACCTTGAGCGCGGAGGCCACGTTGATGCCGGACGAGGGCCCGCACAACAGTCCTTCCTCGCACGCGAGGCGCGCGGCCATCGCGAGCGCCTCCTCGGTCGATGCCGTGACGATCCCGTCGACGACCGACAGGTCGAGGTTCTTCGGAATGATGCCGTCGCCGATGCCCGGCACGCCGTGGCGTCCCCAGCGCTGCTCGGTGATCAGCGGGCACTCGCTCGGTTCGACCGCGTACACGCGAACCTCGGGCGCGGGCACCGACATCGACCTCGCGCTCGCGAAGATGCGAGAGATCGTCGCCGAGGAACCGGACCGGTACTACTTCCCGGGCGAGTTCGAGAACCCCGACAACGTGGCGGCCCAGACGGTCTCGGGCGAGGAGATCTGGGAGCAGCTCGACGGCGAGCTCGACGCGGTGGTCGGTTCGCAGGGGACCGGCGGCTGGATCACGGGAGTGGCGGGGGGGGGGG
>DATBIS010000135.1:0-16183 GCA_036556805.1 Actinomycetota bacterium
GAAGGTGCCCTTCTCGAACGAGCGCGTTTCGTCGGGCGCGTCGAAGCGCCGGATCGCGAGCTCCACATCGGTCTCCTTCGGTCGTCGGTGCGGGGAGGCTAGCGCACCGACCGAAGCGCCTCGTCCACGGCGTCCTGGACCTCGCCGTGGCGTGCCCGGTCCAGGTCGGCGTCGATCATGACCTCAACGACGTGGATGCCCCCCGCCGAGGCCGCCTCGTGCACGGCCGTGCTCAGGTCGTCCGCGCGCTCGATGCGGGCATGGCCAACGTCGGCGGCGGCGCAGATCGCGCCGAGGTCCATCCCGTGCGGCGTGCGAAACAGCCGGTCGAACTCAGGCAGGTCACGCTGGGGGAGGTAGCCGAAGATGGTGCCGCCACCGTTGTTCACCACGACGAGCACGAGGTCGAGGCCGCGCCGGGCATTCCAGATGAGCGCGCCGACGTCGTAGAGGAACGTGAGGTCGCCGCAGAAGGCGAACGTGGGCGCGCCGGCAGCGGCCACGCCGAGCGCCGTCGACACGAACCCGTCGATGCCGCTCGCGCCGCGGTTCGCGAGCACTCGGAGGCCATCCCGTGGCGCCATGAACGCGTCGAGTTCGCGGATCGGCATGGAGGAGCCCACCACGAGCACGCCTCCCTTGGGGACGGCCGCCGCGACATCGCGCGCGACCCGTCCCTCGAAGGGCTGATCCCAGGCATCGATCGTCCGATCGATCGTGGCTCGCGCCCGGTCGTCCGCTCCCTGCCACTCGGCACGCCAACCGAACGGCGCAGGCGCAATGCGTCGCGCCTCGAGCTCTTCGACGCGCGGGGCCACGTCGCCCGTATGTGCGAACAGGATCGGCTCGTCGTCCCTCGCGAACGGACGGCCGAGCAACGCCTTCGCGAGGTCCTCCGGCTGTGCTCGAAGCCGCCAGCTCGCTCGACCGTCCGGGTCCGGCTCGAGATGGTGCACGTCGACGACGATGAGCGTCGGCGCGGCGGCCACGAGGCGTTGCGTCGCTCGGCTCGTGGGATACGCGCCAACTTGGAGGACGACGTCCGGACGGTGGTCGTCGAGCCACGCCGCACATCCCAACAGATGCTGCCCCGCTGCGAGGGAGCGCTCGCGAACGCGTACGAGCGACGTGGGCTCCGCGACGACCGGCCATGCCAATGATCCGGCGAGGTCGAGGACCGGCTGGAGATCGTCCCACGACCGGCCGCCGGCTACGACGAGACCGCGAGCGCCGGACAGCGCACGCGCGGCCCGCTCCACGTCGTCGGGTCCCACGAGGTCCGCCGACGGTTTCTGTCGGACGTGCACGCGGTCCGCGTCCTTCGAAGCGAGCGGCTCGGTCGGCACGAGGGGTTCGTCGAACGGACAGTTGACGTGAACGGGCCCGATCGGCAAGCCGGCCGCGGCGCGGATCGCCGACCGACCGGCGTCCCGCCAACGCTCAGGGTGTTCGCTCGTGGCCGGGAGCGGTGGCTCGAGGTCTTCACGGACGTAGCGCCCGAACAACCCAGCCTGGTCGATCGTCTGGTTCGCACCCGTGCCGCGCAGTCGCGGGGGCCGATCGGCGGTGAGGAGCACGAGCGGCATCCTCGATTGCGAGGCTTCGACGACCGCGGGGAGGAGCTCGGCGGCCGCGGTGCCGCTGGTCGTCGCGACCCCGACCGGTCGCCCGGTCGCCTTCGAGATGCCGAGGGCGAAGAACGCGCTCGAGCGCTCGTCGAGATGAACGTGGGTCTGCACGGCCGGATGACGTTCGAGCGCGAGCGCCAGGGCCGTCGATCTCGAGCCCGGTGAGAGACACGCGTGCGCCATCCCGCCCCGGGCGAGCTCGTCGACGAGCGCCCGCGCGCACGCGACGTTGAGATCTCCCAGGCTCACGCGGCCACCCGAGAGAGCACCAGGCCGAGCGCGAGCAGCAGGCCGAACGAAGCGTGCACCGCGGCCGTGCCGACGAGCACCGGGACCAGATCCCGGCCCGCGGCGCGACCGACCGCTCCCATCGGCCGGATCGCGAGCACCCACGCGAGCAGCCCGAAGAGCGACCACTGTGTGATGCCCACCGACTCGTCGCCGATGAACACGAGCACCCCGATCGCGATGACGGCGAACGCGCCCACGACGCACGCCCGGTACATGAGCCTCGTCCGCGGGTCGCCGAGGCGAACGGCGAGCGTGCGCTTGCCGGAGGCATCGTCGGTGGGGAGGTCGCGCAGGTTGTTCGCGACGAGGATCGCGACCGCGAGCAGCCCCAGCCCCGAACCCGCCCACCACGCCGAGGCCGGGACGGTCTCGACCATCACGTACGCGGTGCCGCACGTCGCCATCAGCCCGAAGAAGAGGAAGACCATGAGCTCCCCGAGGCCGAGGCCCGCGTACGGCTTCGGCCCACCGCTGTACCCGACGGCCGCGAGCAAGGCGAGCGTGCCCACGGCGAGGATCAACACCGGCGAGGTGACGAGTGCGAGCACGAGGCCGCACACCGCCGCGACGCCGAGTGACGCGAGCGCGGCGGCAAGCACGGCACGGGGGGAGGCGAGGCCCGAGGCCGTCAACCTCGGCGGCCCCAGCCGATCGGGGGTGTCGACGCCGCGCACGCCGTCGAAGTAGTCGTTCGCGAAGTTCACGCCGATCTGGAGTCCGGCCGCGACCAGCAGCGCGAACGCGAACCGCCACCACATGATCTCGCTCGCCGCCGCAGCACCGACCACGACCGGCACGAGCCCCGCGCCGAGCGTCCGGGGGCGCGCCCCCCGAACCCACACGTTCACGGGCGCTTCGGGAACCTCGAGAAGTCGGGCGGGCGCTTCTGGACGTACGCGTCCCGCCCCTCCTGAGCCTCCTCGGACATGTAATAGAGGAGCGTGGCGTCGCCCGCGAGCTGCTGCACGCCGGCGAGGCCGTCGATGCCGGCGTTGACGCCGGCCTTCAGCAGCCGCAGCGCGAGCGGCGAGAACCCGAGCATCTCGCGGCACCACTGCAGGGTCGTGTCCTCCAGCTCGGCGAGCGGCACCACCGCGTTCACGAGTCCCCACGAGAGCGCGGTCTCCGCGTCGTACTGGCGGCAGAGGAACCACACCTCCTTCGCCCGCTTCTCGCCGATCTGCCGCGCGAGAAGCCCGATCCCGTACCCGCCGTCGAACGACCCCACGCGGGGCCCGGCCTGGCCGAACCTCGCGTTGTCGGCCGCGATCGTGAGGTCGCAGCACAGATGCAGCACGTGGCCGCCGCCGATCGCGTAGCCGGCCACCATCGCCACGACCGGCTTCGGCATGCGCCGGATCTGCACCTGGAGGTCGAGCACGTTCAGGCGGCCGATCCCGTGCTCGTCGACGTAGCCGTCGTCGCCCCGGACGTGCTGGTCGCCCCCGCTGCAGAACGCGTCGGGACCCTCGCCGGTCAGCACGATCACCCCCACGGCGGGGTCGTCACGCGCGACGTCGAACGCGCGGATCAGCTCGCGAACGGTGAGGGGCCGGAACGCGTTGCGGACCTCGGGCCGCGCGATCGTGATCTTCGCGATCCCGTCCGCGAACTCGGACCGGATGTCGGTGTACTCGCCGATCTGCTGCCATTCGACCATAGGACCATCGACTCCGAGAGCGCATACTCGAACGATCATGGCTAGCCTACCCGAAGAGTGAACCTCTCCGAGAACCTCGCGGTCGGCCCCGGGGACCTCGTGGCCGTCGCGCTTCCCCCGGGCCCGGAGTGGCTCCCGATCGTGCGTGACCTCTGGGAGGCGGGCGCCTCGGTCCTGCCCGTCGACCATCGGCTCACGAGCGCCGAGACGCGCGCGATCCTCGGCCGCGCCAGGCCCACCGTGGTGGTCGACGCCGCCGGCGCGATGGTCTACACGGAGGGAGCCCGCATCGATCCCTCGGTGGGCGTGTGCCTCGCGACCTCCGGCACGGTCGGGGAGCCGAAGGTCGTGGAGCTCTCGCGCGACGCCGTCGAGGCGGCCGTCCGCTGCTCGATCGAGGCGCTCGATGGCCACGAGGACGACCCCTGGCTCTGTTGCCTGCCCCTCGCGCACGCTGGCGGCATGCTGGTGCTCCTGCGGGGCGTCGTTGCCGGCGCGCCGGTCGAGATCCTGCGCCGGTTCGACCTCGACGCGGTGGCGGCCTCACCGCACGTGTTCACCGCGCTGGTCCCCACGATGGTGCACCGGCTGCTCGCGGACGGCGTCGATCTCTCGCACTTCCGCGCGGTGCTCGTGGGCGGTGCGGAGCTCGACGACGCAACCGGCGAGCACGCCCGAGAAGCCGGCGCCCGCCTGGTTTCGACGTACGGCCTCACCGAGACCGCCGGCGGGGTCGCGTACGACGGCGTGCTCTTCGACGGCACCGCGGCGCGATTCGGCCCGCACGGCGAGATCCAGATCGCCGGACCCACGGTGATGGAGGGATACCGGTTCGACCCACAGGCCACTGCGGAGGCGTTCACGCTGGACGGGTACGTGCGCACCGGCGACGCCGGCGAGCTCGGCGAGGACGGCCGGCTCCTCGTGCACGGCCGGCTCGACGACCTCATCCTCTCGGGCGCCGAGAAGATCTGGCCCCAGGAGGTCGAGGCGGCGCTGCGGGAGCATCCCGACGTGATCGATGTGGCGGTCGCCGGCCGGCCGGATCCCGATTGGGGCGCGCGCGTGATCGCGTTCGTCGTGCCCGAGCCGGACCGGCCGACGCCGACCGTCCAGGAGCTGCGGGACTTCGCGTCGGACCGCATCGCCCGCTTCAAGGCGCCGCGCGACATCGTGCTGGTGGAGGAGCTCCCGCGGACGCCCTCGGGCAAGCTTCGGCGCGGCCTCCTGCCGATCCCCTAGACGTTCGAAGGGCCCGAGTCCGGGAGGGGTGGACTCGAGCCCTTCAAATCGTCGCGGTCTTCGGGCCGCCGAGGGGGTGGCTTCCCGCTGTCCCGCGTCCGGCGCGAGCGCCGGATGCTTGCTCCGCAAGAGACATCGGCCGGGGCCCAGCCGGGTGTGATACCCGCAATCGGGTAACGAGCGGGCCTAGACCGTGATCGCGCCGTGCTTCACGGCGAAGGCCACGGCTTCGAGCTTCGAATGCACGCGGAGCTTCCCCAGGATGTTGCGCACGTGCGTCTGCACGGTCTGGGGGCTGATGAAGAGCTTCTCGGCGATGCCGTCGTTGCGCATACCCTCCGCGAGCAGCTGAAGGATCTCGCGCTCGCGCTCGGTGAGGTCGTCGAGGAGGTTCGTCGCCTCGCGGCGGGCCTCGCGCTCGCGGGCGACTTGGTGCAGCAGCCTGGTGAGCACCAACGGATCGATGAGGACCTCGCCTTCGGCGGCCGCCTTCGCGGCCTGGAGGACCTCGTTCGCGGCCTCGTCCTTGCCGAGGAACCCGGACGCGCCGGCCTCGACGGCGTCGACGAGCAGCCGCTCGTCGTCGTGCGCCGTCATGATCACGACCTTCGTGGCGGGCGAAGCCTCTTTGATCTTTCTGGTCGCCTCGATGCCGCTCATCCCGCCCTTGAACATGATGTCCATGAGGACGACGTCGGGGAGGTGCTCGGCGGCGATCGAGATCGCCTCCTCCGGGTTGTGGACGGGTGGGGCGACGAGCTGCAGCGACTCGTCCAGCCCGACCACCAATGCGAGCGCATCCGTGAGGATCTTGTGGTCGTCGCAAATGAGCATGGAAACGACGCGGTCGCTACCGCCCATGTCCCTTGTCTCCCTGTGTGGGCAGCGTGATCCGGAGCATGGTACCCCCATCGGGCGCTTCCATTGCCATCACGTCGCCACCTTGCGCTCGCACGAGGCCGCGGCAGATGAACAGGCCAAGCCCGGTGCCCGGCACCTCCTCGTAGCCGGGCGGACGAAACTCGGGGAACTTCCCGAACACGGCCTCCCGACGGTCGGGTCGGATGCCCGGCCCGTGATCGACCACCTCGACGACGGCCGAGCCCTCCTCGACCCGCGCTCGCACTTCGATCGGGGCGTCCGGCGGCGAGAACGCGGCCGCGTTGTCGACGAGCTGCGTGACGGCCTCCGCGAACCTCACTCGATCGAGCAGCACCTCGGTCCCCTCCTCCAGGTCGACCGCGAGGGGATGGTCGCCGGTCCTCGCACGGTCGATCCCTTCGCGCACTCCTTCACCAAGGTCGGTCGGTCGGAGCACGTAGTTGAGCGTGCCGGCGTCGACCTTGAGGGCGGTGGCCACCTGGTCCGCGACGCGGAGCAGCCTGACGGACTCCTGGTCGATCAGCCGGAAGAACTCGCGGCGCTCGGCGTCCGGAAGCCGGTCCCACTGGAGGTCGCCGGTCGAGGCGAGGCCGCGGATGGTCGAGACCGGCCCTCTGACCTCATGCGCGACCATGCTCGCGATCTCCGCGCGGCCGCCGAGGACCTCCTCCGCGCGGTCGCTCGCCCGGCGCATGAACGTGACCTCTTCGCGCTGCGACGCGAGCATCCCGACGAGCGCGAGGATCGGCGCCACGACGGGAAGGAGGTCGACGGCCCGCAGCGACGCCTGGAAGGGCAGGGGACGGGTGAACGTGACGAGGAGCCCGATCGCCGCCACGGTGAACGAGGCCGCAAGCCACGTCCGATCGGGCGGAGCTTCGTTCGAAGGTTGGAGCTCGCGTGCCACCGCAGCACCGAGGAGAAGCAGGGCCGCCACCAGCAGGACCGCGCCGGCCGGCCCCAGCCCCACCCGCGGCGGGAGGTCGACCGCGGCGAGTGCGGGCCGTCGCGCGGAACCGGACACGAGGGCTGCCGGGTCGAGAACGGCCACGACGCCGTCCAGGAGCAACGCCGCTGCCCCGGCGCCGGCGATCACCAGCCAGGGGCGGACCGCGGGCCGTCCGCGTCGCTCCCACCACGGCTTCGCCAGCACGAAGCACGCGCCGGCCACGACCCAGCCGATCTGGGTGGCATACACCCCGAGCGCCGAGGGCCCGAGCGCGCTCGCGCGGGTCACGGCCAGACGTCCGAAGAAGCCGACGCCGTCCGCCCCGTTCGTGCTCACGGCCGGCCACACGACCGCGAGCGCGAGGATCTGCAGCGCGAGCACGGAGAAGCCGGCCGCGACGAACAGGGCGTTCGGGTCGGCCGAGGAGCGGTAGCGCACCCAGAACGACGCCGCGACCGCCGCGCACGCCGTTCCGACCGCCGCGGGCAACGCCGCGCGCAGGCCGATCGCACGCCAGGACCCGAATGCCGACGCGATCAGCAGGGCCCCGACCACGACGCCCGTCGTGATCGCGGGGGCCCGCCACGTCTTGTTCACGAGGGCGAGTGTAGGTGTCCCCGTGCGCGCGGGCCGCTAGGAGTAGGAGTGGTCTTCGTCCGGGAAGGAGCCGTCCGCGACGTCGCTCGCGAACCTCGTCACGGCGTCGGTGATCGTCTCGCGCAGGTTCGTGTACGCCTTCGCGAGCTTCGGCGGCTTCTCCGAGAGCCCGAGAAGGTCGTTGATCACCAGCACCTGAGCGTCGCAGTGAGGACCGGCCCCGATGCCGATCGTCGGGATCTGCAGCGACCTCGTGATCTCGGACCCGAGCTCCGCCGGCATCGCCTCGAGGACGATCGCGAAGGCCCCGGCCTTCTCGAGCGCGAGGGCCTGGTCGAGCACCTTCGTGGCCGCCTCGCCCCGGCCCTGGACCTTGTAGCCGCCGAGGCCGTACACCGACTGGGGAGTGAGTCCCACGTGCGCCATCACCGGGATGCCGATGTCGACCAGTCGGTGGATGAGGTCGAGCTGCGGGCCCTCGATCTTCACCGCGTGGGCTCCGCCCTCTTTGAGGAAACGCCCGGCGTGCCGAACCCCTTCCTCGGCCGAGGCCTGGAACGACATGAAGGGCATGTCGCCGACCACCATCGCGCGCTCCGCGCCACGCGCCACCGCCCGCGTGTGGTGGAGCATCTCCTCCATCGTGACCGGCAGCTCGTTCTCGTAGCCGAGGACGTTGCGGCCGACCGAGTCGCCCACGAGGAGCACGGGGATGCCCGCCCGGTCGAGGATCCGCGCCATGGGGAAGTCGTATGCGGTGAGCATCGCGAAACGCTTGCTCTCCGCCTTCCACGAGCGCAGGTCGTGGATCGTGATCGTCATGCTCGCGCCTCCTTCTCTCGAGTGCACGGCCGTCTCGCGGATTGTAGCTCCGCATGGGTTTCGGACCAACGTGCCGGCCGCGTGAGCGCCGAGCTGTCAGACCCGGGTGCTAGCGTCCTGGGTCGTCACGTACACTCTGGACGTCTCCCAGAGACTCCTGCTCCCCCTCGAGGGGGGCCGTCCAGACCAGAGGAGGTGGGTTTGCGGGAGTACGAAGCCATGCTGATCCTGCCCGCCGAGGCAGACGAGTCGGTCGTCGCGACGGCGGTGGACCGCATCGCCAAGAGCGGCGGTGAGGTCACGAAGACCGACCGGTGGGGCCGCCGGCGATTCGCGTTCGAGATCGACCACCAAACCGAGGGCTACTACGTCGTCGTGCAGTTCACGGCCGACCCCGGACGGCAGGTCGAGATGGAGCGGACGCTCACCCTCGCCGACGAGATCATCCGGTTCAAGGTGCTGGTGCGCCCGCCGGTGAAGCCGAAGAAGCCCGACCGCCGGCGCGAGGCCTCCGAGGCCGCCGCGGCCGACGAGCAGAAGGAAGCTTCCCCCGCTCCCGCCTAGGGAGCGCGGTGCAGAAAGGAAAGCCGACATGGCGAGCGACAACCAGATCACGGTGATCGGGAACCTCACCGACGACCCCGAGCTCAGGTACACGGCGAACGGGGCCGCCGTGGCGAACTTCACGGTCGCCCACAGCACGCGTATCCGCGACGCCGCCGGCAACTGGTCGGACGGGGACACCTCGTTCTTCCGCGTGAACGTCTGGCGCGGCCTGGCGGAGAACGCGGCCGAGTCGCTCACGCGAGGCACCCGGGTCGTGGTGACCGGACGCCTGCGCCAGCGTTCGTGGGAGAACCAGGAAGGCGAGAAGCGCACGGTGATCGAGATCGAGGCCGACGACGTCGGCCCCAGCCTGAAGTGGGCCACCGCGAAGGTCGAGAAGACCTCCCGTTCCAGTTCCTCTGGAGGGGACTGGGGCGACCGGGTGACCGTGCCGGCGGGAGCCACCGAGCAGGAGGAGACACCTCTGGATGGCGGGTAAGGGACGGGAGCGCGGGGGCGGCAAGGCGCGACCACGCCGAGAGAAGGACGACAAGGGCTGGCAGAAGAAGCAGAAGCGCAAGGTCTGCATCTTCTGCAAGGACCGCATCGACTACGTCGACTACAAAGACGTGATGACGCTGCGGAAGTTCGTCTCCGAGCGCGGCAAGATCCGGGCGCGCCGGGTCTCCGGCAACTGCGTGCAGCACCAGCGCGACGTGGCCACGGCCGTGAAGAACGCCCGAGAGATGGCGCTGCTCCCGTACTCGGCGCGATGAGGATCATCCTCCAGAAGCCGGTCGAGAACCTCGGGGCGCCCGGGGACGTCCTCGACGTCGCCGATGGCTACGCCCGCAACTACCTGGTGCCCCGCGGCCTCGCGATCAAGGCGCACAAGGGTGCCACGAAGCAGGCCGAGACCCTGCAGCGCGCCCATTCTGCGAGGGTCTCGAAGCAGAAGGCCGAGTTCGAAGCGATCGCGTCGAAGCTCATCGCGAGCGGACCCGTGCGAGTGACGGCCCGCGCCGGCGAGGAGGGTCGACTCTTCGGCTCGGTGACGGCCGCCGATCTCGCGGAGGCGATCGCCTCCCAGGTCGGCGTGACGGTCGAGCGGAAGAACGTGCACCTCGAGGACCCGATCAAGTCGGTGGGCACGCATGAGGTACGCGTGCATCTCTTCGCGGACGTCGACCCCGTGGTGACGGTGGAGGTCGTCGGGGAGTAGCGGTCGGGGCGCGTCGCTCGCTGCGCGGGGACGCGGCCTGACGGCTTGCTCCGCTCGTTTTTTCGGCCGCGTCCCCGCGACGACGCTCGCGACGCACCCCTCCCTGGGCACCGCCACTTCATCGCCTCCGTTCATCGCCGCGCCGCATTTGGAAGTCGAGCTTCGCGACGGAACCTGCGCGCCGGCGATGGTCTTTCGGGACTCCCGGCCCCTGCCTGCGTTCGCGCGTCGGTCGCCCTTCGGGACATGACTTTCGAGCTGCATCGCCTTCTCGCGGATCATCGGCGGCGCGACCCTTCGTAAATGTCACTCTTGTGATTCACAATGGTCCCCATGGTTATCCACCGGGTATCGGTGCTGGTCGCGGGTGGAGTGACAGGAAATCTCGGGTGGCGACCTGGGGTGGGGCAATCCACAGGAGTTATCCCATGTCCCCGCCGCGGCGTCGGGCGTAGCGTCACCCGCCGGGCTTCGATCGGCGGAGGGGGGGACCGTGGCGCGCACGGCTGAGGAGGTTCGGCGCCTCCCGCAGCATCGAGTCCCGCCGCAGAACATCGAGGCCGAAGAGGCCGTCCTCGGTTCGATGATGCTCTCGCCCGAGGCGCTCGCCGAGACGATCGAGATCCTGCAGCCCGCCGACTTCTATCGGTCGGCGAACGGCACGATCTACGACGTCATCCGGTCGCTCTTCGGGCACGGCGAGCCGGTCGACATCGTCACCGTCGTCGAGGCGATGAAGCGCCAGGGCTCGCTCGACGGGGTGGGCGGCCCGCTCTATCTGCGCGACCTCGTGGACCAGGTACCGACGCCCGCGTCCGCGCCGCACTACGCGAGGATCGTCGCCCAGACGGCCTTGCTCCGCCGCCTGATCTCCGCGTCCGCCGACATCATGGAGATGGCGTACGCGGCGCCCGAGGACCCCGAGGCGGTCGCGGACGAGGCCGAACAACGCATCTACGACGTCGCGCGTCGCGACGACAAGGACGAGGTCGTGGTGCTCCGCGATCTCGTCGACGAGGCGATGATCGACCTCGAGTCGATCCAGAACCGCGAGTCGACGTACACGGGGCTGCCGACCGGCTTCCGAGACCTCGACGTGCTCACGTCGGGGCTGCAACCCGGGAACCTCGTGATCATCGCTGCGCGGCCGGGGATCGGGAAGTCGTCGCTCGCCCTCAACATCGCCGATCACGTGGCCGTCCACGAGCGCTCGCCGGTCGCGATGTTCTCCCTCGAGATGTCGCGGCAGGAGATCGGGATGCGCTTGCTGTGCACGAAGGCATCGGTCTCGTGGGACACGATCCGGAACCGGCGCGTGACCTCGACGAATTGGAGCCATATCGTGCAGGCAGCCGAGTCGTTGCACGACGCTCCCATGCACATCGTCGACTCCGGCAACGTGACGATCGTCGACATTCGCGCGAAGGCCCGGCGGATGCGTTCGCGTTCCGAGGGCCTGTCGCTCATCATCGTCGACTACCTCCAGCTGATGACCCACCATCGGCGTCTGGACAACCGGCAGCAGGAGGTCGCGGAGATCAGCCGGTCCCTGAAGATGCTCGCGAAGGAGCTCAGCGTGCCCGTGATCGCGCTGTCGCAGCTGAACCGGAACCCGGAGACGCGCGCGGACAAGAAGCCGCAGCTGTCGGACCTCCGCGAGTCGGGCAGCCTCGAGCAGGATGCCGACATCGTGATGCTGCTGCACCGCGACGATTCCTCGCCCGAGAAGAAGCGCGACACCGAGCTCATCGTCGCGAAGCATCGCAACGGCCCGACCGGCAACGTGTCCCTCGTCTTCCGACCCGAGCTCACGAAGTTCGAGAGCGCCGCGCGCGGTCAGGAGTTGTGACCGCGGAGGGCGCGCCCACCGCGGCCGAGCGGCGTCGCGTCCGCACGATCCATCGCCGCCTGCAGCGACGGTTCGGCCCCCTCGAGCCCCCACGACGCACCGACCCGCTGGAGGAGCTCATCCTCACGGTGCTCTCGCAGCACACCTCGGACCTCAACGCCGGCCGCGCGTTCGACTCCTTGCGCGCCGCGTTTCCCGCGTGGGACGAGGTGGTTCGGGCTCCTCCGACGGCGGTCGCGAGCGCGATCCGGTCCGGCGGCCTCGCGAACACCAAGGCGCCGCGCATCCAGGCCATCCTGCGGACCGTGTTCGAACGGGACGGCGCCTACGACCTGTCCTGGCTGCGGGACGCGCCCGACGGCGAGATCAGGGAATACCTCACCTCGCTGCCGGGGGTGGGCCCGAAAACCGCCGCCGTGGTGCTCGCGTTTTCATTGGGCCGCTCGGCGATGCCGGTCGACACGCACGTGCACCGGGTGGCGACGCGGCTGGCGCTTCTGCCGCCGAAGACCACGGCGACGCGGGCGGACGGCATCCTGCACGAGCTCGTGCCCGCCCCGATCCGCGTGGAGCTCCACGTCGGCCTCATCACGCTCGGCCGCGAGATCTGCAAGGCCGGCCGCCCTCGGTGCGAGGAGTGCCCATTGAAGGACCTGTGTCCGACCGCCCCGCTCTATCTCGGGACGTGAGGCGAACCGCCTGAGGATCGCCACGACGCGAGTGCCTTCGCCGCGTCGGGATGGCCGTCGGCCGCGAGCGCTTCCAGCGCCACGCCGATCGCGTCACGCTCGGCGCGCGTGAGCAGCTCGTACTTCGACCGGGCGAACTCGATCAGGTCCCCCTCGTACATCTCCGGCAGCAGCGACCAGACCGTCGAGTCGACGGCCGCCGCACCGCCGTGCGAATGCCGCAGCGCGAACCGAAGGTACGCGGGAAGGAAGCAGCGATAGCCTGCCGCGCTCAGGAACGCGAGCGCCGCGTATTCCCGCTCGATGACGGCGTCCGGGACGTCGCGCCATCGCTCGAACGCATACAGGCCTTTGAGGTCGCTGTCATCCGCGCATCGAGGATGCAGGAGCTCCTCGTTCGTGGGACGAGGAACGCTTCCAAACGCGCGCTCGAGTGCAGCGATTCCCTCGGCCGGCGTCGTCACGGTGTCCTCGGTTGGGAGCGGGTGAGGGGAATCGAACCCCCGTTTCAAGCTTGGGAAGCTTGCGTTCTGCCATTGAACCACACCCGCATGGCCGGTTCGCCGGAGCGATCCGCGACCCAGTCTAGCGACCCGCCGGAAGGCTCGTGTGGCGAGTTTGACCTGCTAGCGTTCCCTCCCTCATGGCCGAGCCCGATCCCGACCTCTGGCCGCACGCGCTCTCGAAGCTCATCTCGCACCACGACCTCTCCTCCGAGGAATCCGCCTCGGTCATGCGCGCGATCATGGCCGGCGAGGCGTCGCCGGGACAGGTCGGAGGGTTCCTCATGGCCCTCCGCACCAAGGGCGAAACGGTCGACGAGATCGAGGGTCTCGCGCGCACGATGCTCGAGTTCGCGAGGCCGGTGGACCACGACCTCGACGTGGTCGACACGTGCGGTACCGGCGGCGACCGGTCGGGCACGTTCAACATCTCGACGGTCGGCGCGATCGTCGTTGCGGGGGCCGGGGTGCCGGTCGCGAAGCACGGCAACCGTGCCGCCTCCAGCCACTGCGGGTCCGCCGACCTCCTCGAGGCCCTCGGGGTGAAGATCGACCTGGACGCTGCCGGCGTCGCTCGATGCCTCGGCGAAGCGGGGATCGCGTTCATGTTCGCCCCGGTCTTCCACCCGGCGATGGGCCACGCGGGCCCGGTGCGGCGCGAACTTCGCGTACCGACGATCTTCAACTTCCTCGGGCCGCTCACGAACCCGGCGCGACCGTTCGCACAGATCGTCGGGTGCTCCGACGAGCGGATGCTGCCGCTCATGGCCGAGGTGCTCGCGCGGCGAGGCACCCGCGCCAAGCTCTTCCGCGGCGAGGACGGTCTCGACGAGCTCACGACGGCCGGCATCTCGACCGTCTACGACGTGCGCGACGGCGACGTGCGCGAGACGCACCTCGATCCGTCGACGCTGGGGCTTGCACGCGCGACGGCCGCCGACCTCGCGGGCGGCGACGTCGAGCGGAACGCCGCGATCGCGCACGAGGTGCTCGACGGCAAGCTCGGCCGCGCGCGCGACGTCGTGCTGCTCAACGCTGGCGCGGCGCTCGAGGTCGGTGGGAAGGCGAGCGACCTCGCCGATGGCCTCGAGCTGGCGTCGCGTTCGATCGACGACGGTGCGGCGAGAGAGGTCCTCCAGCGCTGGATCGCGGTCTCGAACGGGTAGCATTCCCGCCCGATGATCCTGTCGGACCGCACGATCGCCGAAGAGGTCAAGGCCGGGCGGATCGTGATCGATCCGTTCGACGAGGCGTGTGTCCAGCCCTCCAGCGTCGACCTGCACGTGGACTCGCAGTTTCGCGTCTTCGCGAACTCGCGCTACCCGTTCATCGACGTGCGCGCGGAGATGCCCGACCTCACGGAGGTCGTGGAGATGAAGCCCGACGAGCCGTTCATCCTGCACCCCGGCGAGTTCGTGCTGGGGTCGACCCTCGAGCGGGTGGCGCTCCCGAACGATCTCGTCGCTCGCCTCGAGGGGAAGTCCTCGCTGGGCCGTCTGGGTCTCTTGATCCACTCCACGGCCGGCTACGTCGACCCCGGCTGGGATGGCTACCTGACGCTCGAGCTCTCGAACGTCGCGAACCTGCCGATCACGATCTATCCCGGGATGAAGATCGGACAGATCTCGTTCTTCCGGCTCACGACGCCCGCCGACGTCCCCTACGGCGCCGCCGGCACGCGCAGCAAGTACCAGGGACAGCGCGGACCGACCGCGAGCCGCTTCTTCGAGGAGTTCGACGCGAGCTAAGTCGGGCTATTGCCAGGCCCGCGCGTCTTCGTTGTCGTGGTTCTGGCCGTTCATCGGGTTCGGGCCGACACCCATCGAAACGGCCGCCATCGCCGCCTGGGTGCGGTTCGTCACGCCGAGCTTGCGGAAGATCGCCGCGAGGTGCGCCTTCACCGTCTTCTCGGAGAGGAAGAGGGACTGCGCGATCTCGCGGTTGCTCTTGCCTTCCGCGAGCAGCGCGAGGATGTCGTTCTCGCGCTGCGTGAGGTTGAACTCCTGCCGGCGACCGGTGTTCGAGGACTGGCTCGACGAGACCTCGCTGTCCTCGAACAGGTTCTGGATCACCCGCGGTGACAGGACGTTGCCGCTGCCCGAGAGCGCGACGTTGATGGCCTGGCCGAGGTCCTCCGGCGTGGCGTCCTTCAGCAGATAGCCGGCGGCACCATCGGCGAGCGCGCGCTTCACGTAGGGGGCGTTCTCGTAGGTCGAGAGCATGATGACCGGGACCTGCGGCCAGGAGGATCGCATCGATCGCAAGAGCTCCAGGCCGTCGTGGTCCGGCATGCGCACGTCGACGAGCGCGAGCTCGACCTTGCCGCCCTTCATGACCTCGAGCGCTTGCGCCGCGCCGTCGGCCTCGTCGACCACGGCGTCGGGGAAGCACTCCTTCACGACGTGGTACATGCCGCGCCGCACGAGCGCGTGGTCGTCCACGATCAGGATCCTCATTCTGTCCTCACTCTCCGACGGGCAGACAGGCGACGAGGCGCGTGCCGCTTCCAGGTGTCGATTCGATGTCCAGCGTTCCTCCGAGCTCCGCGACTCGGGCTTGCATGAGGTGAATGCCGAAGTGCGGGTCGGCGTCGGGCTCGTCGGAGCCGATGCCGGCTCCGCGGTCCTCCACCTCGATCCGGAGCTCGCCCGGCGTGGCCCGCAGCCGCAGGCTCACCTCCGGCGCGCCGGAATGCTTCGCGGCGTTCGCAAGCGCCTCGGAGATGATCCGGTGCGCTACCTCCTGCACGACCGCCGGGACGTGATCCACGTCCCCCTCGACGACCACGCGCGCCGGAAGCTTCCAGCGCTGCACGACGTCGTCGACGAACTGCGCGAGCGGCTGTGCGGGGTCGGGAATCACCTCGTCGAGCTCGAAGAGGATGCTGCGGATGTCGCTCAGGTCCCGGCGGATCTGGGACTCGATCTCCGCGATCGCCGCGATCGCCTGGAGGGGGTCGTCCGCGATCTGGTGGCGGAGGGCCTGAAGCTCGAGCACGGCGCTCGTCACCGACTGCGTGAGGCCGTCGTGGATCCGCATGGCCCACTTCGTCCGTTCGACCAGCATGAGCGACTCCACGGCCGCGGCGAGGTCTGCCGGAGCCGGTCGCGCGTCACGCACGTGCATGCTGGGCACGCTCATCCCTTCGCCCTTCGTCTGCGGCCGTTTGCTCTAGTTCCTTTTCGGTCGGAGACGGGCGTGGCTTGATACCAACGGAACACTCTCCGTGGACGGCCGGCGGGCCTAGATCGCCGAGTCGATGGCCGGATCGGGGCTCGGCCGAGGGTCGCCGATCGACCGACG
>DATBIS010000136.1:0-31812 GCA_036556805.1 Actinomycetota bacterium
TCCGGCCGCGTGGGCGCGCCGGATCCTTGGGCCCGATCCGCTGGTGGGCGTGTCGTGCCACTCGCCGGAGGACCATCTCGCGGCGCCGCCGGAGGCCGACTACCTCACGGCGGGGCCGGTGTGGGCGACGCCCACGAAGCCGGGCCGGCCGGGTACCGGCCTCGAATTGGTGCGCAACGCAAGGACGTTGAGCCGGCCGTGGTTCGCGATCGGCGGCATCGACCTCGGGAACGTCCATCAGGTGGTCGAGGCGGGCGCCACGCGGATCGTCGTCGTGCGCGCGGTCACCGAGGCAGAAGACCCGGCGGCCGCGGTGACGGCGCTGCGAGCGGCGCTCCCGTAGGGTTCGGCCGTGGACGTCACGACCGTGGGCGACGTGATGCTCGACGTGCGGGTGGACGCGGGCGCCCTCGCGCGGGGCGGCGACGTGCACGGCCGCGTGTCGATCCAGCCCGGCGGAACGTCCGCGAACGCAGCGGTGTGGGCGAGCTGGGCCGGTGCGAAGGCGCGCGTGCACGCGCGCGTGGGCGATGATCTCGCCGGACGGCTGCTGGAGCGCGAGCTTCACGAGCACGGGGTCGAACCGCTCCTCGCGATCGACGCGTCGGCGCCCACCGGCACCATGCTCGTCGTGCACGAGGCGGGGGAGCGGTCGATGGTGGCCGACCGAGGCGCGAACGCACGCCTCCTCCCGGACGACCTTCCCGCGAGGATCGCGTCGGGCGCGGTGCTGGTCTCGGGCTATCTCCTGCTCCAGGAGGAGGGGCACGAGGCCGGCATGGCCGCGCTCGACCGCGCCGACGCGACGTGGATCGCGGTGGAGGCCGCCTCGTGGCCGATGGTCGAGTCTTTCGGCGTCGAGCGCTTCTTCAAGGACGCCGAGCGCGCGAACATCCTGTTCGCGAACGAACGCGAGGCGCACGCGCTCACCGGCTGCGAGGACGAGGCCGCGGCGAAGGCCTTGGGAGATCGCTTCCGTATCGCGGCCGTGAAGCTCGGCGCCCGGGGCGCGCTGCTGTCCTTCGACGGCCGGCTGCTGACCGCGCCCGCCGAGCCGGTGGTCGAGGTCGACCCGACCGGGGCCGGCGACGCGTTCGACGGCGTGCTGCTCGCCGAGCTTGCGCGCGGGAGCGAGCCCGAGGACGCGCTCGCGCGCGCGTGCCACGCGGGCGCGCTCGTGGCGGCCGGTGCCGGCGCATGGCCCGAGCGAGGCGCAACCTCGTGACCGATCGCGTCGTCACCGGCCCCGAAGTGAAGGAGGCGCTCGCAGCCGGCCGCCCCGTCGTGGGCCTCGAGACGAGCGTGATCGGCCAGGGACTCCCGAACCCGCGCAACGTCGAGTGCGCGGAGCGCATGTCCGCGGCGATCCGCGCGAACGGCGCCGCGCCCGCATGGATCGGCCTCGTCGACGGCAGCGTGGTCGTGGGGCTCACCGCCGGCGAGCTCGGTGAGTTCGCGGTCCCCGGATCCGCGGTGAAGGTCGCACGGCGCGACCTGCCGATGGCGCTCGCGAACCGCAGCCTCGGCGCGACGACCGTGAGCGCGACGATCTGGGCCGCCGCGGCCGCCGGCGTGGCGGTCGTCGCGACCGGCGGCATCGGCGGCGTGCACCCCGGCACGCTCGACGTCTCCGCGGACCTCCTCGAGCTCGCACGCACGCCGATCGTGCTCGTGTGCTCGGGACCGAAGTCGATCGTCGACCCGGTGGCGACCGCCGAGAAGCTCGAGGAGCTCGGCGTCGCGGTCCTGGGCTACCGCTGCGACCACCTGCCGTTCTTCCTCGCGCGCGAGGCCGACGTGGAGCTCGAGCACCGCGCCGACACGCCCGAGGACGTCGCCGCGATCGCGCGCGCGAGGGACGAGCTCGGCGCGAGGACGTCGCTCGTCGTGGGCAACCCGATCCCGAGCTCGTTCGCGATGGACCCCACCGAGATCGCGGAGGCCACGCGATCGTGCGAGGCCGAGGCGCGCCGGCGAGAGATCTCCGGCAAGCGGCGCACGCCGTTCCTCCTGTCGTGCATGGCCGAACGCACGGAGGGCCGGAGTCTCGAAGCCAATCTCGCGCTGCTCGAGGCGAACGCCGCGCTCGCGGCCGAGATCGCCGGTGCGCTCGCGAGCGCGAGCGCTTAGCGGAGCCAGGTCTGGATGATGACCTTCGAGAAGTTCCAGCCGTAGCGGAGCGACTTCGGTTTCTTCGACTTCCCGCCCTTGCGCGCGAGGATCGTGATCGGCACCTCGACGATCTTCGCGCGGTGCCGGAGCGCCTCGATGAGGATCTCGCTCGTCCAGAACTGATCCTGCTCCAGCACGAGGTCGCGCAGCAGGTCGGCGCGCGCCGCCCGGAACCCGCTCGAGATGTCCGTGATGCGCGTCCCGGTGAGGATCGTCACGAGCCACGAGAAGAAGTGCACGCCGAGATGGCGGATCGTCGACTCCTTCTCGAAGTAGCCGAGCAGGCGGGAGCCGTTCACGTAGTCCGCCTCGCCGGCGAAGATCGGCGCGATCACGACCGGGATCTCCTCGGGCAGGTGCTGTCCGTCGGCGTCGAGCGTCACGACGAGGTCGGCGCCGAGCTTCAACGCGACCTCGTAGCCCACGCGGAGCGCGAGCCCGCCGCCGCGGCGGATCGGGAGCTCGGCCACGAACGCGCCGGCCTCTCGTGCGACGTCGGCGGTCCGGTCCTCCGACCCGTCGCTCACCACGAGCGGAACCACGTGGTAGCCCTCCACCATCGAGGGGATCGACTTCACCACCGCCGCCACGTTCTCCGCCTCGTTGTAGGCGGGGGAGACCGTCACGAGCCTCGGCCCGTCGGGGAGATCCTTCGACCGATCCCAGTCGAACCGCTCGAGGCCCATCGCCTCGACGAGCAGCCGGATCGACCGCTCGTTCACGTCGGCCTGCGCCTGCACGCGCAGGAACAGGAAGAACAGCAGCGTCACCGCGATGAACAGCACCGCGATGAAGCGGCGGTTCGTCTGGTCGGGGAACGCGTCGAACACGACGTTGAAGAACGAGGGATCGATCGCGAGCAGCACCACCGCGAACGAGATGCACCACGAGAGGATGAGGTTCAGGCGGCTGATCTGGCGGCGCCGGTACCGCCACGCCGCGGTGAGGAAGAACCCGAGCGCGACGATGCCGCCGGCGAAGCGGATCGCGAAGAGCGAGTTGTCGGCGGCGAGCATCGACTACTCGGCCGGGCCCACCGCCGGGACGACCGGTCGCCACCGGTCGCGGGGGAGGATGTGGTCCGGGATCACGCGGTCCCGGTGCCGCTCGATCTCGGCGAACATCGACTCGATCAACGTCTCCGAGAGCAGGTGCGGCTTCAGCCCGAGGTCGAGCAGCTTCGTGTGGACCGGGTGGTAGTAGTGCTCCTCCATCTCGACGCGAGGGTTCTCGAGCGGCTCGGTCTGCACGTCGAGCCCGTACTCCTGCCCGGCCCGGCGCACGTGCTCGGCGAGCTCGACGATCGAGAACTGCTCGGTGAACTGGTTGAACACGCGGAACTCGCCGGCCTCGGGGGCGTTCGCCACGGCGAGCTCCACGCACTGCAGCGTGTCCACGATGTTGAGGTAGCCGCGGGTCTGGCCGCCCTTGCCGTACACCGTGAGCGGGTGGCCGATCACGGCCTGGAGGCAGAAGCGGTTCAGCGCCGTGCCGAACACGTCGTCGTAGTCGAACCGCGTCGCAAGCCGGGGATCGATCGCGGTCTCCTCGGTCTCGATGCCGTACACGACGCCCTGGTTGAGGTCGGTGGCGCGCAGGCCCCAGATGCGGCACGCGAAGTGGATGTTGTGCGAATCGTGCACCTTCGACAGGTGGTAGAAGCTGCCGGGGAGCTTCGGGAACGGCAGCGTGTCCTTCCTGCCGTTGTGCTCGATCTCGAGGTACCCCTCCTCGATGTCGATGTTGGGCGTCCCGTATTCGCCCATCGTGCCGAGCTTCACGAGGTGCGCGTCGGGCGTGAACCGCTCCATCGCGAACAGCACGTTGAGCGTGCCCACCACGTTGTTCGTCTGCGTGAACACCGCGTGCGAGCGGTCCTTCATCGAGTACGGTGCCGACGGCATCTCGCCGTAGTGCACGATCGCCTCCGGGCGGAACTCGCGGAAGACCTGCTCCACGACGTCCGACTCGGTGAGGTCGCCCTCGGTGAACTCGATCGAGCTCCCGTTCACGTCACGCCAGGCGTCCGTGCGCTCCTTCATCCCCGGGAGGATCGGGACGAGCGAGTCGGTGCCGGCCTCGCGGTGGGCGATGCGGCGGAGGTAGTTGTCGACGAGGTGGACCTGGTGGCCGCGGTTGGAGAACCGCATCGCGGTGGGCCACCCGAGGTAGCCGTCGCCGCCGAGGATGAGGATGCGCATGGAGTCCCTTTCAGCAGGTCAGGAGGGTCGAGCCATGCTACCAACGGCCGCGAGCGAGTCCAGGACGCGATCGACCTCCTGCGGCGAGTGGTAGTGACAGAAGCCCACGCGCACGGCGCCGCCCGAGTCGAGCAGCCCCAGCCGCTCCATGATCGTGATCGCGTAGTAGTGGCCGTCCCAGACGTGGATGCCGCGCGAGCCGAGCTCCGCCGCGACCTTCTCCGGCGGGAGGTCACCCAGGCGGATCGCGAACGTTGGCGTTCGTTCGTCGAGGCGCTCGGGGGCCTCGATCCCCCACAGCCGGACGTCGGGAACCCCCCCGAGGCCCGCGAGGAACCGCAGCGACAGCTCTCGCTCGTGGTCGCGGATCGCGTCGAACGCGGCCACGACCGCCGCACGCCGTGAGTCGTCGGCGGGCGCGCCGGTCGACCGACCGAGGTCGGCGAGGTACTCGACGGCCGCCACGAGACCCGCGAGGCCCTCGTGGTTCTGCGTGCCCGTCTCCCATCGCGCCGGCACGGTGTCGGGCGCGGGCCGGAGCTTGTAGGGGGTCCAGGTCTCGAGCAGATCTCGTCGGACCGCGAGCAGTCCCAGATGCGGGCCGAAGAACTTGTACGGCGAGCACGCGAGGATGTCGGCGCCGATCGCGCTCGCGTCAAGCGCACGGTGCTGCGCGAGGTGCACGGCGTCGACCGCCACGAGCGCGCCGGCCTCGTGGACCCGCCGCGCGATCTCCGCGGCCGGCGGGATGGTGCCCACGGCATTCGACGCGAGCGTGAACGCGACCAGCCGCGTGCGATCGGAGAGCGCCTCGTCGAGCGAGTCGAGGTCGAGCGTGACGTCGTCCTCGCGCACGTCCACCCAGCGAACCGTGGCGCCCGCGTCCTCCGCCGCGAGGATCCAGGGCCGCACGTTCGCGTCGTGGTCGAGCTTCGTCACGACGATCTCGTCGCCCGGCTTCAGTGTTCGGCCGAACGAGCGCGAGAGCGAGAACAGCAGCGAGGTCGCGTTCGGCCCGAACACGATCTCGTCGGGATCGGCGCCGGTGACGTCGGCGGCGGCGCGCCGCGCCTCCTCGACGAGCTCGTCCGTCTCGTGGCTCGTCACGAACGCCCCGTGCTGATTGGTGTTGCTCGTGCGGAGGTAGTGCGCGATCGCCTCGATCACCGACTCCGGCACCTGCGAGCCGCCCGGCGCGTCGGCGAACACGATCGGACGCCCGTCCTCGCCCGTGCGGGCAAGCCCGGGGAATCGTGAGCGAACGGCGTCCACGTCGAATGCCATGCGGCACTACACTCCCGGACGCTCGGTCGATCGACAACCGGAGGCTCCATGCGGTTCGGACTCGATGTGTCGCAGCACCAGCTCACGTTCGACGAGATCGTCAAGCGCGCGAGGCTCGCGGAGGACGCGGGGTTCGACGGCGTGTGGGTCTTCGACCACTTCAAGGCGCTCTATGCGGACCCGAAGGGGCCGTCGCTCGAGGCGTGGACGCTCCTCGCGGGGCTCGCGCGCGAGACCACGCGCGTGCGGCTCGGCCCGCTCGTGACGGGCATGACCCACCGGCATCCGTCGGTGCTCGCGACCTCGGTCGTGACCGTCGACCATCTTTCGAACGGCCGGGTCGAGTGCGCGGTCGGCGCGGCCTGGAACGAGCCCGAGCACCGCGAGCTCGGCATCGAGTTCCCGAGCGTGCGCGATCGGCTGGATCGCCTGGAGGAAGGCGTCCAGGTGCTCCGTGCGCTGTTCACGCAGGAGGACGTGACGTTCGAGGGCCGGCACTACCGGCTCGAGAGGGCCACCTACCGGCCGCGGCCGATCCAGAAGCCGCACCCACCGATCTGGATCGGTGGCACGGGACGCAAGCGGCTGCTGCCGATCGCGGGCCGCTACGCCGACGTCTGGCACGGCTGGGCCGACGACGCCGCGGAGCTCGCGGCGATGAACGTCATCATCGACCGCGCGGCGGAGGAAGCGGGACGCGAGCCCAAGGACGTGCTGCGGGCCTCGAGCCTCTCGATCAGCGAGCCGTGGGACGACGTGAAGCGGTCCTACGAGTGGATGCGCGAGGGCGGCATCGGCTACCTCGTCGTGGACTGGCCGAGCGAGGGCCGCGAACGCCTCGAGGAGTTCATCGCCGACGTGATGCCCGGCCTCGACTAGATCGCGTCCCAGCCCGGCGGCAGCTCGGCGTTCGGCCACGACGGGTCGGGGTACCACGACTCCCAGTCCTGGTCGAACGGCGGCAGCCGCAAGAGCAGATGCTCGATGCCGCGTTCACCCCAGTAGCGGAACCAACCGGCGTCGTCGGGCGTGAAGAGGCCGAGCGCGACGGCCTCGGCGAGCTCGTCCTCGTCCTTCCAGCTCCACGAGGAGCGATCCGACTCGATGACGACGTCGAGCGCGTGGTCCACGGTGTCGAACCCGACCGCCGTGCGCACCATGGGGGACTGGAGGTTCACGTACCACCCGCGCGGGGTCCCGTCGGGCGCGCGCAGGAACAGGATCGAGTACGGCAGCTCGGGCCACGCGAACGACAGGATCGAGAACATCCGGACCTCGCGAAGCTCGAGCCGCCAGGTGCCGACGGGCAGGCGAAGCTGTTCGCCGTCCTCGCCGATCGCCACGGCGACCCAGGCGCCGAGCCGGACGAACAGCGACAGCTGGTGCGGCTCGTCGCTCACGACGGTCGCGGGGCGTGCCTCGAAGATCCGCTCGCCCCAGCGCTCCCGCAGCACGACGGGGTCGCCCGGCAGCCACATGGCCGCACGATACCCCGCCCCGAAATCGCGTCTTGACGGGTGTCGGCCCCCGGGCGTACATTCGCCTTCCCTCTCGAACATACGTTCGATCCGAGGAGTCCGAGGTTCGCGGGGCGAGCGGCGATGTCGAAGCGGTACGACGAGGAGGTCCAGGTCAGGGTCGAGCGCGAGGCGGGGATGCCGGCCGCGTTCGTGTGGCGAGGCCGGCGTTACGAGGTGGCCGACGTGATCGGCCGGTGGCGGATCGAGGGGCGCTGGTGGGCCGACGGCCGCGACCGCGAGTACTGGCGCGTCGAGGCGAGGGGCGGCGCCGTCTGGGACCTCTACCACGACCGCCTGAAGGACCTCTGGCACATGGAACGGCTCTGGGACTGATCGCCGCGACGGCCGCGCATGACCTCCTCATCGTTCGTGCATCTCGACGTCCGGTCGTGCTTCTCGCTGAAGGAGGGCGCGTTCACGCCGGAGCAGCTCGCCGCGCGCGCGGCTCGCCTCGGCATGCCGGCGGTGGCGCTCACCGACCGCGACGGGCTCTACGGCGCGCCGCGGTTCGTCGCCGCGTGCGAGCGCGAGGGCGTTCGACCGGTGCTCGGCGCCTCGCTCACGATGCGCGAGCGCGGCCGCGACGCGTCCGTCGTGCTGCTCGCCGCCGACGACCGCGGGTACGCGAACCTCTGCCGCCTGCTCACCGACGCGCACATGCTGGGGGAGCGGCTGGACCCGCACGTCGCGCCCGCACAGGTCCTGCCGCGCGCCGAGGGGCTCCTGGCGATCTTCGGCCCGAGGTCGGCACCGGGTCGCATGGCGGCAAGCGGACGGATCGACGCGGGAGCTCGGTTCCTCCGGCCGTTCCGCGAGGCGTTCGGCGAACGGCTGTACGTCGGGGTCGAGCATCGGATGGAGCGGCGCTCCGGCGACGAGATCCGCGCGATGCTCCGCCTCGCCGAACGCGTGAACGCGAAGGCCGTCGCGACGAACCACGCCCGGTATCTGCTCCCCGAGGACGCGTTCGTCGCCGACGCGCTCGAGTGCATGCGCGAGATCGTGCCGGTCGCGTCGAACCACGTCACGCGCGAGAACGCCGAGGGCTACTTCAAGCCCGCCGAGGCGATGCGGTTGTTGTTCGCCGAACGCCCCGACCTCTGCGACGCCACGAACGAGATCGCGGCGTCGTGCGCGTTCGACCTGGGACTGCGGAAGGTGCACTTCCCGGACTTCCCGACGCCGGGCGGTCGATCGGCCGACGCGGTGCTCGCCGAGCGCTGCTGGCGCGGGGTGTGGGAGCGGGAGGTGGAGGAGACCGAGCTCGTGCGCGACCGGCTGCACCACGAGCTCTCGATGATCCGCCGGATGGGCTTCGCGGCGTACTTCCTCACGGTCTCCGACATCATCGCGGACATCAAGGCGATGGGGATCCGCTGCGCCTGCCGGGGGAGCGCTGCGGGATCGTTCGTGTGCTACCTCATCGGCATCTCCGACGTCGACGCGCTCCGCCACGACCTCGCGTTCGAGCGGTTCATGAACCCGATGCGCGACGAACCGCCCGACATCGACGTCGACGTGGAGTCGGCCCGGCGCGAGGACGTCTACGACATGGTGCTCTCGCGCCACGGCGACGAGCGGTCGGCGTGCGTGGCGATGGTGGACACCTACCGCGCGCGCGCGGCGATCCGCGAGGTCGGCAAGGCGCTCGGCCTCCCCGAGGTCGAGATCGGCATGGTCGCGACCTCGTTCCCGCACATCTCGGCGCGGCACGTCCGCGAGGCGATCGACCGGCTGCCCGAGCTGCAGGGGATCAACCTGAAGATCGAACAGCTCGAGATGCTGTTCAGCGTGGCGGAGCGGATCGACGGGTTCCCCCGGCACATCGCGCTGCACCCGTGCGGCATCGTGCTGTCGAGCCACGACCTCGTGCAGCGCGTTCCCCTCGAGCGCAGCGCGAACGGCCACCGCATGATCCAGGCCGACAAGGACGACGTCGAGCTGCTCGGGTACCTCAAGCTCGACGTGCTCGGCGTGCGGATGCTCTCGTCGATGCGGCACGCGCTCGACGAGATCGCGCGCACGACCGGCGAGAAGGTCGACATCGACCGCATCCCGCTGGACGACCCGACGACGTTCGACCTGATCCGCGCCTCCGACACGCTCGGCTGCTTCCAGATCGAATCGCCGGGGCAGCGCGAGCTCCTGCAGAAGCTCCAGCCCGACCGGTGGGAGGACCTCATCACCGACATCTCGCTGTTCCGGCCGGGGCCGGTGAAGTCCGACATGATCCGGCCCTACCTCGCGCGGCGTGCCGGCCGCGAGCGGCCCACCTACGTGCACCCGGACCTGCGCGCGGCGCTGCGGGAGACCTTCGGCGTGATCGTCTACCACGAGCAGGTGATCCGGACGCTCTCGGCGATGGCCGGGTACAGCCTCACGTACGCCGACCACGTCCGGCGGAACCTCGACGACGACGCGATGCTCCCCGGGTTCCGCAAGGACTTCGTGCGGCGGGCGGTCGCGCGCGGCGTCGACCCGGACGCCGCCGACAAGACCTGGCGGGCCGTGGCGGAGTTCGCGAGCTTCGGCTTCTGCAAGGCGCACGCCGCGGCGTTCGCGGTCCCCACCTACCAGTCCGCGTGGCTGAAGGCGCACTACCCGGTCCACCTGTACGCGGGGCTCCTCACGCACGACCCCGGCATGTACCCGCGCCGCCTGATCCTCGAGGACGCCCGGCGGCACGGGATCCCGATCCTGCCGCTCGACGTGAACCGCAGCGAGCCCGAGTACGTGGTGGAGGAAGCCGGCGAGGCCCTCGGGATCCGGCTGGCGCTGCAGGACGTGCACGGCATCTCGGACGCGGAGATCCGCTCGATCCTGGAGGCGCGCGCCGATCGGTCGTTCACCGACGTGGGGGACTTCCTGCGGCGGGCGGTCGTCTCGCGCCCGGTCGTGGAGGCGCTCGCGCACGCGGGAGGCTTCGACGCGATCCGCGGCACGAACCGTCGCGGGCACCTCTTCCAGGCGATCACGACCGAGACGCCGCGCGAGGGCGACCAGCTCACGCTCCTCGGTGGGACGCCGATCGAGCACCCGTTCAAGGACTACACCGACGCCGAGGTCGTGCGCGCCGAGCTCGAGGTGCTGGGGCTCGACGCCACGCGCCACATCGTGTCGTTCTACGAGCCGCTGCTCGAAGACCTCGGGGTGACGCGCGCGCGCGACCTTCGCCGCGTGCGGGGCGGCCGGAAGGTGATGGTGGCCGGCGTGAAGGTGGCGTCGCAGACGCCGGCGATCCGCAGCGGCCAGCGCATCATCTTCCTCACGCTCGACGATGCCACCGGACCGGTCGAGGTCACGGTGTTCGAGTCGGTGCAGCCGAAGGTCGCGAAGACGGTGTTCCACGCGTTCGCGATGGCGGTGGTGGGAGAGCTCAGGCGGACCGGCGTGGGCGGCGTGAGCGTCATCGCCGAGGACGTCTGGGACCTCACCGCGCTGCATCGCGCGCGCGGCCGCGGCGAGCTCCGCGAGGCGCTCGCCGGCGACGTGGAGCCCACCCGTCCGGCGCGGAAGCTGTGGCATGCGAGCGGCGGCTCCGCGGGTTGACCACCGGGCGGCGTCTGGCGCATGGTGCGACCGAGACCGTCGTGAACGAGCCGTGACCGAGCGACCGCCCGAGCCCGTCCTCCACGTCGACCTCGACGCGTTCTACGCGTCGGTCGAGGTGCTGAAGGACCCGACGCTCGCCGGCAAGCCCGTCTGCGTGGGTGGCTCCGGCACCCGCGGCGTCGTGATGTCGGCCTCCTACGAGGCCCGGAAGCACGGCGTGCGCTCGGCGATGCCCGCCGTGCGCGCTCGGCGGCTCTGTCCCGCCGCGGTCTTCGTGCCGCCCGACTTCGAGTCCTACCAGGCGCACTCGAACCGGTTCCGCGAGGTCCTGCTCTCGTTCACCCCGATCGTGGAGCCGATCTCCCTCGACGAGGCCTTCCTCGACGTCGGCGGCGCCACGCGACTGTTCGGCCCTCCGGAGCGGATCGCGGCGAGGATCCGAGCCGACGTCGCCGCCGAGGTCGGCGTGACGTGCTCGGTGGGAGTGGCGCCCACGAAGTTCGTCGCGAAGCTCGCCTCGGACGACTGCAAGCCCGACGGCCTGCTCGTGGTGCGCGCGGAGGCCCTCACGGTCTTCCTGGAGCCGCTGCCGGTGGGCAGGCTGTGGGGGGTGGGCGAGCGCACGGCCGCCCTGCTCGACCGGCTCGCCATTCGCACGATCGGTGACCTCGGGCGCACGCCCGAGCCGATCCTCGAACGGGTGCTCGGGGAACAGAACGCCCGCCACCTGTCCGAGCTCGCTCGCGGGATCGACCCCCGCCACGTGGTGCCCTACGAGGCGCCGAAGTCCGTGAGCCACGAGGAGACCTTCGACGCCGACCTCGACGACGAGCGGGACATCCTGCGCGAGCTGCTCGCGCTCGCCGGCCGCGTGGGCGCGCGCCTGCGCGACGACGGGTATCGCAGCAGGACCGTGACGCTGAAGGCGCGGCTCGCGAACTTCACGACGCTCACGCGGTCGAGGACGCTCGCCGACGCCACCGACGTCGGCGCGGACCTGTACCACGCGGTCGCGGACCTCTACCGCGCGCTCCCCGGCGAGCGCCGCCGGATCCGGCTGCTCGGCGTGGCCGCGACGGGTCTCGTCCCGGCGGGCGCCGAGCAGCTCGCGATGCTTCGCGGGGAGCGATGGGGCGACCTCGAGCGTGCCGTCGACCGCGTGGAGCGGCGATTCGGCCGCGGCGCGGCGATGCCGGCAACCCTCCTGGATCGCTCGCGGCGTCGATGAGCACGTTCTCGCCACCCGGAGCACACCCCGTCCCTATAATGGATTCCAGGTCGCATCCCCGACGGCCGAGGTAGGAGACATGCCCCTCTCCGATCACGAGCAGCGCATCCTCGAAGAGATCGAACGGCGGCTGGCCGAGGAAGACCCGCGCCTCGTCGAACAGGTCGCTCGCACGACGCTGTCGTCCCATCTCGCCCGGAGGATCCGTCTCGCCGCGCTCGCGTTCCTCGCCGGCTTCGTCGCGCTGCTGCTGTTCGCGGTGTCGATCTGGTGGGCCGTCGCCGGGTTCGCCGCGATGATCTTCTCGGCGCTCGCGATCACCCGGTACCTGCGGCAGCTCGGCCGCGATCAGATCCGGGCGCTGCAGGAGCAGGGTCGCTTCTCGCTCGCGGGATTTCTCGGGCGCGCCGCCGCGCGGTTCCGCCGCCAGTCCGAGCCGCCGCCCGAATAGTCGTCCAGTCTCGCACCTCACCCGAACGGGTGATTTCGCCGACGGATCGCGTCGTTCGGCTTGCCAGCGTCTCGCGCGCTGCGGTACAAAGAGCGCCTCCCTTCCCCAGGGCGCATGACCGTCGACCGGAGGTCCACACCCCTTCGGGTTCCCCGGACGATCCGCCCGCGTTGGTAGAGCGGTAGGTGGAGTTCGGACGGTCGAAAGGGCGCGCGCCGATGGAGGGGTTCACCGGACACCAGGCATGCAAGTTCACCGGGTGCACGTCGCGGCAGCTTCGATATTGGGACAAGATCGGCCTGGTCGAACCCTCGGTGCAGGGCACCGGTGGACGCCCCGGCGTACCGCGGCTGTACTCGTTCCGCGATCTCGTCGCGCTGCGCGTGGTGAAGTCGCTCCTCGACGGCGGCATGTCGCTGCAGCGAGTCCGCCGTTCGTGGGAGTTCCTCAACAAGAAGGCCGGTCTCGACCGGCATCTGTCCGAGGTGAAGCTCGTCACCGACGGGCAGAGCATCTTCAAGATCTGCCGGCACGACGGCGAGGTGATGGACGCGCTTCGCGACGGTCAGATGGCGTTCTTCGTCGCGATCGACGACATCGCGACCGGGGTCGAGACGAACCTCGCGCAGTTCCGTGAGGATCGGGAGAAGTTCGTGAAGGCGCTCCGCGAGGCGGCCGCGCACACCGCGACCGGCAGCTGATCAGAACGGCCGCTGCGGCCGGTAGAGTCCCACGACCCGCTGCACGAGGTTCGTGCCCTTCCTGAGGTCCCGCAGAGTCGTGCGCGCCGCGAGGTCTGCCTCGGCCGGGTCGCCGGAGGCGGGCTCGTCCGCCGCGTATGCCGCCCTCGCGGCGATCGTCGTGAGCCGGTCGAGGTGGCCGTCCTGGAGCAGGCCGCTCGACGCGAGCCGGATCCGGTATTCCTCGAGCGTCTCGCCCGGCTCGCGGCCCATCCCGAGCATCGCCGCGCGCTCCGAGAACACGTCGTAGGTGACGAGGATCAGCCGGCGCGGCTCCGGCGCGGCCTTGCGGAGGCGCCGGCGGCGCGTGAAGGCGGGGATCAGCGGCACGAGCACGAGGACGAGCAAGAGGGCCCCGAGCGCGAAGAGGCCGTAGGGAGGCGAGCCCCCGGGTCGCGTCCCGAAGTCGAAGGACCCCAGCGACCCTCCTGGGCCGCCCCGGGTGGGTCGCCCGCGGAACCCGACCCCGGTGGGGTCGGGATTGCCCTCGAGCCCCTTCCCAGGTGGCAGGACCGGGAGCCCGGGGCCCGTCGGTCCCGATTCGCCTCCACTGTCACTGCCGTTGTTGTCCTTCGGACAGTCTCCGGTCTGGGCACACGCCACCTTCGCCTGGTCGTAGTACTCGGACGCGATCGGGTCCACGCGTCCCGTTCCCGGCGTCGGCTCGAACCGCAGCCAGCCGAACTGAGGGCCGAACCACACCTCGACCCAGCTATGCGTGTCCTTCGTCGTGACCGTGTAGAGGTCGGGCCGTGCGTCGTCGAGGATGGTGCCGGGCGTGAACCCGACCGCGATGCGCGCGGGGATCCCGAGCGCGCGCAGCATCGTCGCCATCGCCGGCGCGAACTGCTGGCAGAAGCCTGCCTTCGTGTCGAAGAGGAACGTCTCGAGCGCATTCAGGTCGTCGCGCTCGTCGACGGTGCCGTCGTAGGTGTAGGTGCCGTCGATGAGGTGATCCTGGATGGCGCGCACCTGGTCGTACATCGTGGTCGCGTTCGCCTCGGCCACCCAGCTCTCGGCGAGGGTCTTCACCCGGGGGACGGCCGCCGGCAGCTCCGTCCAGCGCGCGTACGTCCCCGGGTTCGCCGGCAGCACGAACCTCTCGAGCGCGTTCGGGTCGGGCTGGATGAGCGGGCTCACCGCGTTGTAGGTGGTGTTGTTCTCGATCGCCGTCTGCGCGTAGAGGTTCCCGAGCGATGCGTCGTACGTCATCCCGTCGAGCGGCAGGTCGATGCTCGCGAGCGGGTACGCGGCGGGGATGCCCGGCGCGAACAGGGTCGACTTGATCGAGAAGAACTGGTCGATCTGCGGGCCGGTCACGGTCTGGGCGAAGCCGTCCTCCGGCACCGCCCCGGCGGCGGTGAAGTCCGCCGTCCACCTGTTGCCGTCGAACTTGTCCAGCGCGAGCATCCGATAGTAGGTGGGGTGGTCGGTCTGCACCGTGAAGACCACGCGAGGGTTGCCGCTCTGCAGTGCCGAAGCCACCGCGACGAGGGGGTCGATGCGGATCGCGTCCGCGTGGCTGCCGGAGAGGTCGACCACGGCCTTCGAGCTGATGCCCGGCAGGAACAGCGGCGCGAACATCGCGATCACGAGCGCACCGACGGTCACCCGGCCCGCGCCTCTCGTGGTTGCCGGGGCGAGGCGCCGCCGAGAGCCCGGCCACGCCCAGAGCGGTCCCCAGCGCTGCACGCGGCGCAGGCCGTCCACGAACACGACCGCGAGCGCCCCGAGCAGGAACAGCACGCCGTAGCCGGGGCGAAACCTCTCCTCGAGGACCGTGTCGGCGAACGTGAGCAGCGCGAGCGGCGGCAGGAGCGCGAGCAGCGGGCTGCCGGCGCGGAACGCGAGCGCGTGCGAGGAGAACATCGCGGCCCAGGTCGCCGTGACGGCCGCGAGCAACAGCGGCACGAGCGGCGGCGTGGGCGCCACCTGCACCCGGGCCTGCTCGCCCACCAGCTCGGCCGCGTCGCGCATCGCGCGGAGCGTGTCGAGCGTCGGCAGGCCGTAGAACGTCGTGTGGGGCAGGACGAGGAGCCCGACCGCGGTCACCATGAGGCCCCCGGACACGACCGTCGCGAGCAGCAGGTTGCGCCGCTCCAGGGCCGACGCGACCGCGGCCGACGCGACGGCGACGAGGATCACCTTCCCGACGGCGCCGCCGGCGAACACGCGACCGAACGCCAGGCCGGTCGCGGTGGCCAGCAGGACCATCGCGCCGAGGCCGGCTAGACGTTGGATGCGAGGCGAGGGGCCCGCGGTTCGTGCCATGCGTCTCTCAATCGTTCGTTCGGGGACAGGGTCACGACGTCCCAGCCGGAGCGGGTGAGCGTGTGGTGCGCCTGCGAGGCACGCCCCTCCAGCTGCGCCCGGCGGTCGGCGTCGAGCGACTCCGGGTCGTGGGGGTGGACGAGGATGGCGAGCTTCGGGCCGAACGCGGATCCGGCCCGCACGAGCGACGGCAGCTCCGTCGGCACGGGGGGAGCGGCCACCACGACGAGCGTGGTGTCCGATCCGCTGCCCACGCGCAGGCGCGTGACGGTGGTGGCGATCGACTGGACGCCGGAGTGCGTGACGCCGGCCAGCACGTCGAGGAACGTGTCCTCGGTCACCGGCGCGGGGGGCGAGTCCGCCGTCGCGACCCGGAGCGTGAAGCCGCCCCGGGCGAGCAGCACGCCCACCGACGCCGCGCACGAGACCGCGCGCTCGAACGCCTGGCCGCGGCTCTTGCCGAGCGCGGCCTCGCGGGTGTCCACGAACACCAGCGCGGTCGAGCGGCGCGACGACTCGTCCTGCCGGATCATGAGCTCGCCCGTCCGCGCGACGCTCGGCCAGTGCAGCCGGCGCAGGTCGTCGCCGGTCTGGTACTCACGCATCGTGTAGAACTCCTCGCCCGTGCGGAAGAGGTGCTTCGCCCGGGAGCTCCCGAAGTTCATGCCGAACGGCGAGTCCGGCGAGCTCGAGAGGTCCTCGATCTCCGGAGTGACGAGCAGCTCGTCGCGCTCGTCGAACTGCAGGCGGAGCCGCGAGAGCGCGAACGGGTCGGACACGTCGATCTTCAGTGGCCCGATCGCATACGAGCCGCGGACCTGGGGCAGGAGCGTGTACTGGGCTCGCTGCTGGCCTCGCGACGGCATCCCCGTGAGCACGAGCCGCGCCGATCGCCCGAGCTCGGACGGCAGGCGATCCTCGACCAACAGGAACGACGTGCTCGAAGGAGAGCGGTTGCTCACGTCGATCTCGACGGTCACGCGCGACCCCGGGTTCACCCGGACGTCGGAGAGCCGCCGCACGGCGGTGAGGTGCTGGCGACCCCACCGCGTGAACGTCGCCGCGAGGAGTGGGAGGGCCACGAAGCCGATCCCGATGACCGCGAGGCCCGGCGAGCCGAGGAGACGTCCCGCGAACCACATCACGAACCCGGCGGACAGCACGACCGCACCGCGGCCGGACGGCATCAGGATGCTCCGGCGACCGGCACCGGCACCTCGGCGAGGATGTCGGTGATGATGGCGACCGGCGAGCGGCCGCCCATGACGGCGTCGGCCGTCGGGATCACGCGGTGCGAGAGCGCGGGGATCGCGAGCGCCTTCACGTCGTCGGGGATCACGTAGTCGCGCTCTTCCGCCGCGGCCATCGCACGCGCGGCGCGGAGCACCATGATCGAGGCTCGGGGGCTCGCGCCCAGGTACAGGTCGGGGTGGCTCCGCGTGGCTTCGACGAGCGCAACGATGTACTGCCGCACCGCGGGCGCGACGTGCACGAGCTGCGCCTGCCGGATCATCTCGGCGACCCCCGGCGCGTCGTTCACGGGGCCGATGTCGTCGAGGGGCGCGCCGGCGCCGTGCGACTCGAGAATCTCGGTCTCCACCTCGTTGGAGGGGTAGCCGATCGACAGGCGCATCACGAACCGGTCCAGCTGGGCCTCGGGCAGCGGGTACGTGCCCTCGTGCTCGATGGGGTTCTGCGTCGCGATCACCATGAACGGCGTCCCGAGCGGGTGGGTGACGGTGTCGACCGTGACCTGCCGCTCCTCCATGCACTCCAGCAGGGCCGACTGCGTCTTCGGTGAGGCGCGGTTGATCTCGTCGCCGAGCACGATGTTCGCGAAGATCGCGCCCGGGCGAAATTCGAAGTCCCGCTGTTCCTGATTGAAGACGTTCACCCCGGTGACGTCGGTGGGGAGCAGGTCGGGCGTGAACTGGATCCGCCGGAACGAGCAGTCGATGGACCGAGCGAGCGCCTTCGCGAGCATCGTCTTGCCGACGCCCGGGACGTCCTCGATCAGCAGGTGGCCCTCGGCGATCAGCGCGACGAGCGCGAGCCTGATCTCACGGTGCTTGCCTCGGACGACCTTCTCGACGTTCGCTTCGATGTCGCGGAAGCTCGCGGCGAATCGCTGCCATTCCTGGGGGCGCTCTCGTACCTCCAACACGACCTCCCGGCCCGGGCCTCTCATCGTACGGCATGTCGTTGCTCGCGAACGCGTTCGCGAGCACCCTGCAGTGCAGTACGAAGGGGAACGCGGGCAGGTTCCCGCAACCTTCGACGAAGCATCGATCGGCGGCCGTTCCCGCGGGCGTGGGGGGGTGTCGGCGAGACCGACCCCGTCCGCGGACGCCCCGCGCGGCCCCTATTCGCAACATCAGGCATCTCGCCGGGGCCGGTCTCGCCGCCGCTCGCAAGATTACACCGGTGTGATTCGTCCGACGCAAGCATCCGGAGGCACGCAACGCGTGATGTTGCCCGTAGACTTCGTCCATGGGACGGGCCCTCGTGCTCAACGCGACCGACGCGCCGCTCGCGGTGGTTCCCGCGAGGCGGGCGGTCGTGCTCGTCCTCAAGGAGAAGGCCGAGGTGGTCCTGTCCAACGGCATGATCTTCCATGCCGAGAAGATCCAGCTGGAGGCGCCGTCGATCGTGCGTCTGCGCCGGTTCGTACGCATCCCCTACCGGCCGCGCGCCCCGCTCACCCGCCGGGCCGTGTTCGCGCGTGACGATTGGACCTGCCAGTACTGCGGCGCGGCCGCGGAGAACCTCGATCACGTGATCCCGCGCTCGCGCGGTGGCGAGCACGTCTGGGAGAACGTCGTGGCCGCCTGCCGGCGCTGCAACGCCAAGAAGGAGAACCGCCTGCTCGCGGAGGCGCGGCTCACGCTCGCGCGCCGTCCGTTCGCGCCGTCCGACGGCTTCCGGCTGTCGCTCGGCCGCCCCGAGCCGGGCTGGGAGCTCTACCTGACCTGAGCCGGGCCCTGCCCAACCGAGGTTCCTCGTGCCTGTTCCGTGCTGCCTCTTGACGTGGTGGAGTGTTGGTGGCATAAACGTGGGTCTCAGTGGAGGAAAGGGGAGGAGGCGTGTCCGAGCTGCTCGGCACGCACGGCTATTCGCTCGACCCCAAGGGCAGGGTGTCATTGCCGCAGCGCTTTCGCGAGGCATTCGCCGATGGGGCCTGGCTGACGGTCGGGCAGGATCGCTGCCTGTACGTGTTCCCGCGGGCGGAATGGGAGCGCCGGAGCAACGAGGTCGCGGCCTTCCCGCTGTCCGACAACGACGGCCGCGCCTACGCCCGCCTGTTCTTCGGCTCCTCCGATGAGGCGAAGGTCGACGCTCAGGGCCGGGTGACGATCCCGCAGCGGCTCCGGGAGACGGTCGGCATCCGCAAGGACGTGGTCGTGCTGGGCGTGCTCGACCGGATGGAGATCTGGGACCGGGACACCTTCGAGCGTTACCAGGCCGCCTTCGAGGGCGCGTATCAGGCCGGCACGCTCGAACCGAGGAGGGATTCCCGATGAAGCCACCGCTTGGCGCCGAGCTCCGGCAGAGCCTGTCGCTCATCGCGGCGACCGCGCTCACGATGCTCGCCACGATCGCGATCGGCGTGCTCGCCGCGCACGCCGGAGCATGAATGCGTCGCTTCACGAGCCGGTCATGGCCGCCGAGGTCGTCGAGCTGCTCGGTTCGCGCACGGGCCCGGTGGTCGACATGACGCTCGGGGCCGGGGGACACGCGCTGGCGCTGCTCGAGGCCGGCGTGCCGACGGTGATCGGCGTCGATCGCGACCCCGAGGCGATCGCGGTGGCCGCCGAGCGGCTCCGCGCGTTCGGCGATCGGTTCCGGGCGTTGCAGCGGCGGTTCGCCGAGGTCGAAGAGGCCGACGTCCAGGGGCCGGTCGCAGGCTTCCTCTTCGACCTCGGGGTGTCGTCGATGCAGCTCGACCGGCCCGACCGGGGGTTCGGCTACCGGGTCGACGGCCCGCTCGACATGCGCATGGGCGCCGGCGCGGAGCCCGACACGCCCTCCGCGGCCGACCTCGTGAACACGCTGGACGAGCGGGAGCTCGCCGACGTGCTCTACCGCTACGGAGAGGAGCGTCGCTCCCGCCGGATCGCCGGCGCGATCGTGCGCGCGAGGCCCATCCGCACCACCGACGAGCTCGCGCATGTGGTCGTGAGCGCACTGGGACGCCGGCCGGGGGGCCCCCACCCTGCGCGCCGCACGTTCCAGGCGCTCCGGATCGCGGTCAACCGGGAGCTCGAGGAGCTCGCCGCCTCCCTGCCTCGGGCGGTCGACCTCCTCGCTCCCGGCGGCCGCGTCGTCGTGATCGCGTACCACTCCCTCGAGGACCGCATCGTGAAGGTCGCGTTCCGGGACGACCCCCGGCTCGGCGTGCTCACGAAGAAGCCGGCGCGACCCTCCGAGGACGAGATCGAGCGAAACCCTCGGGCCCGCAGCGCCCGGCTGCGCGCGGCCGAGTGCCTGCCGGAGGCGGCGTGAGCGTCCCCGCGCCCTCGCTGCCGCTCCCGGGGCCGCGCCCGCGGCGCTCGAGCTCGCCCCAACGCGGCCTTCGTCTGCCCGAGCGTCGCTCGGAGGAACCGCGGCCGTCGCGGCTCGCTTCGCCTTCCCGGCGAGCCGCGGCGCGGCCGCGGCGTGCGGGAACGCACCTCGCCTTCGCGGGGTTCGCCGGCATCGTCGTCGCGGCGCTCCTCATCGCGGTCGTGTCGATGCAGGTGATGCTCGCCCAGACGTCGTTCCGCGGCACCGAGCTGCAGACGCGCATCGCGGAGCTTTCGGATCGGTACGCGGTGCTCGCCGCCGAGGCCGCCGAGCTGTCGGCGCCCGGCCGCGTCGCCCAGTGGGCGGAGGCGCGCGGGTTCGTGCAAGCCGACGGCGCCCACACCGTGATCCTGCACGTGCCGGCGCGCGCAGGCGACGCCGGGGTCTCCGAGCTCGGCCGCGACGCCGCCCTCGTGAAGCCGATCGTCGGGGGAGCGGGGTGAGCCGACCGCCGGCCGGAAGGCTGGTGGCTCTGCTCATCGCCTTGACCCTCGCGTTCACCGGCATCGTGTCGCGGCTCGCCGTGCTCCAGGCGAGGGACGGCGAGGCGTTCGCGCGGATGGGGTTCGATCAGCGCGTGCGCACGGTGGCTCTGCCGGCGGAGCGGGGGCAGATCCTCGACCGTTCGCGCACGCCGCTCGCGATCACGCTCGAGGCCCGCGACATCTACGCGAACCCGACCCAGGTGCTCGACGCGCGCTCCGAGGCCGAGCGGATCGCGCCGCTCCTGGGCATGAAGGTGTTCGAGGTTCGCCGGCGCCTGCAGTCGGAGGGGACCTTCGCGTTCGTGGCCCGGCAAGTGGATCGCGACATCGCGGCGAACGTCGACGCGCTGCACCTTCCCGGCATCGGCCTGCTTCCCGTACCCAAGCGCTACTACCCGGCGGGGAACCTCGCCGCGAACGTGCTCGGGTTCGTGGGCGTCGACGGGCACGGCCTCTCGGGTCTGGAGGACCAGTACGACTCGGTGCTCGCCGGCGCGCCCGGCGAACGCACGGCGGAGGTGAACCCCGACGGGCTCCCGATCGCCCAGGGAATGGACGTGGTGCAGGCGCCGCAACCCGGCCGTGACGTCGTGACGACGATCGTGCGCGACCTCCAGTTCTACGCGCAGGTGCAGCTTCGGGAGGCCGTCGAGTCGAACCACGCCCTCGGCGGCACGCTCATCGTGATGGACCCGGTCACCGGCGACATCTACGCGATGGCGACGTATCCGACGTTCGACCCGAACCGGTACTCGACGTACGAGCAGTCGCGCTTCCGCAACCGCGCCGTCACGGACGCGTTCGAGCCCGGTTCGGTGAACAAGGTCATCACGGCGGCCGCCGCGGTGCAGGAGGCCGCCTTCCCGCTCGATCGCCGCTTCACGGTGCCCGATCACGTCGAGGTCGACGACTACACGATCCACGACTCGCACCCGCACCCGACCGAGGAGATGACGCTCGGCGACATCGTGGCGCAGTCGAGCAACGTGGGCGCCGTTCGTGTCGCCGACCTCGTCGGCGCCGACCGGCTGTCCGCATACCTCGCGAAGTTCGGGTTCGGCGAGCCGACCGGTCTCGGCTTCCCCGGCGAGAGCGGCGGCATCGTGCCGCCTCTTGCGCAGTGGTCGGACGCAAGCCTCGCGACGATCGCGTACGGACAGGGCGTGTCGGTGACGCCGCTGCAGATGGCGTCCGTCTACGCAACGATCGCGAACGGCGGGAAGTACGTCCGGCCCAGGCTCGTACGCGGCACGCTCGACGCGAGCGGCGCGTTCGAGGCGGCGCCGGCCTCGCCGACGCGGCGGGTGGTGTCGGCCGGGACCGCCGCGACGGTCACCGAGATGCTCGCGTTCGTCGTCGCCGACGGCACCGGCTCCGCCGCGCAGATCCCCGGCTATCAGGTGGCCGGCAAGACCGGCACCGCGCTCAAGCCCGACCCGCGCACCGGCGGGTATTCGCACAAGTACGTGGCCTCGTTCATCGGGTTCCTCCCGGCCTCGCAGCCGCGCGTGGTGGTCGCGGCGATCCTGGACGAGCCGTCGACGATCTACGGCGGCATCGCGGCGGCCCCGCTCTTCCAGAAGGTCGCGCGCTACGCGATCCAGCGCCTCGGGATCGCCGCCGCCCCCGACGTCGGCATCCCGCCGCACGCGATGCCGACGGGATGACCGGCGACCTCCCGCGGCCGGGGACGCGGGTAAGCTCGGACGAGTTGCTTCCCACCCCCCAGGCCGTCCTTTCCCGCGTCGCGGCCGCGCTCGAGCACGCCGAGGTTCGCGGCGACCCCGACGTCGTCGTGCACGGCGCGGCCTACGCGACGACCGACCTGCGTCCCGGCGACGTCTTCTTCTGTGTGCGGGGATCGCGCGTGGACGCGCACGAGCTCGCCGGCGAGGCCGTCGCGGCCGGCGCCGTCGCGCTCGTCGTGGAGCGATGGGTCGACGTCGACGTGCCGCAGGTGCTCGTGCCGTCGGTGCGCGAGGCGATGGGCCCCGCCTCCGCGGAGCTCTACGGTCGCCCGGCGGACTCGATGCGGATGGTGGGCATCACCGGCACGAACGGGAAGACCACCACCACGTATCTGATGGAGTCGATCTTCCGCGAACAGGGCTGGGTGCCCGGCGTGGTGGGAACCACCGGCGCGCGGGTGGCAGGCGAGCCCGTGCCGCTCGACCGCACGACCCCCGAGGCTCCCGACCTCCACCGGCTCCTCGCGGCGATGCGCTCGCGCGGCGTGGCCGCCGTCGCGATGGAGGTGTCGTCGCACGCCCTCGAGCAGCATCGCGTGGGTGGGGTTCGCTTCGACGTTGCGGCGTTCACGAACCTGTCGCAGGACCACCTCGACTATCACGAGCACATGTCGGCGTACTTCGCCGCGAAGGCGGAGCTGTTCTCGCCCCGGTATGCGCGCGCCGGCGTCGTGAACGCCGACGACGCGTGGGGCCACCGGTTGCTCGACAGCCCGACGATCCCGATCACGACGTTCGGCGCGCAGGAGCCGGCCGACGTGCGCGCGACGGACGTTCGCGTGGACGCGAGCGGCGTGAGGCTTCGCGCCGACGGCGTCGAGATCCGGTCGAGGCTCCTCGGTGCGTTCAACGTCGAGAACTGCCTCGCCGCGTTCGCGATCGCGCGTGCGCTCGGCATCGACGACGACGTGTCGGCGCGCGGCGTCGCGGCGCTCGACGGGGTGCCCGGTCGGGTGGAGCGCGTGGACGAGGGCCAGGATTTCCTGGTGATGGTGGACTACGCGCACACGCCGGATAGCATCGACAACGTGCTCCGCGCGGCAAGGCCGCTTGCTTCGGGCCGTCTCATCGTCGTCTTCGGTTGCGGTGGCGACCGCGACCGCCTCAAGCGTCCCCTGATGGGACGCGCTGCGACGTCCAATGCGGATCTCGCGATCATCACCAACGACAACCCGCGTTCGGAGGACCCGCTCGCGATCATCGCGGCGATCGAGTCGGGCGCGAAGGAGGCCGGCGGGAGCTACGTCGTCGAACCCGATCGCCGCGCCGCGATCCGGCGCGCGTTCGAGGCGGCCGGCCCGGGCGACGCGGTGGTGATCGCGGGCAAGGGGCACGAGGCCACCCAGGAGTTCGCCGACCGGACGATCCCGTTCCTCGATCGCGACGTGGCCGCCGAGGAGCTGCGCGCGATGCGAGACGAGCGATGAGGCCCCGCTCGCTCTCGGAGGTCGCCGCCGCCGTCGAAGGCGCAGTGGAGGGCGACGACGTGCGCGTCACGCACCTCGTGACCGACTCGCGCGAGGCGGCGCCGGGAGCGTTGTTCTTCGCGCTGCGCGGCGAGCACCACGACGGAGCGCAGTACGTCGGCGACGCGTTCACGCGAGGCGCGGCGGCGGCCGTGGTCGGCGAGGGAGCGAGTGCGCCGGGTCCCGCCGTGCGCGTGCCATCGACGGCGGACGCGTTGTTGCGGCTCGCCGCCGACGAGCGCGCGCGAGACCTCGCGGGCGTTCGTCTCATCGCGATCACCGGCGCGAACGGGAAGACCTCGACGAAGGACCTCGCGGCCGCGGTGCTCGGCGCGCGCTTCCGCACACATTCGAGCCCCGGCTCGTACAACAACGAGATCGGCCTGCCGGTGACGTTGCTCACCGCACCTGAGGGCGTGGAGGTCGTCGTCGCGGAGATGGGCGCGCGGCGCGTCGGCGACGTCCGGCTGCTGTGCGAGGTCGCCCGTCCCGACGTCGCGGTCGTGACGAACGTGGGACTCGCGCACCTGGAGGTATTCGGGTCCTGGGACGCGATCCTCGCGGCGAGCGCGGAGCCGATTGCGGCACTGCGCCCCGGCGGCGTGGCGGTGCTCGCGGCGGACGACCCCGAGGTCGTGCGGCTCCCACGTCCCGACGGTGTGCGGGTGGTGACGTTCGGCCGGTCGCCGGGGAGCGACGTGCGCGCGGAGGCCGTCGAGCTGGACGCCGAAGGGCGGGCCTCGTTCGAGCTGGTCGCCGGCGACGCGCGCGAGACGATCGAGCTCGCGGTGCCCGGCGAGCACATGGTGTCGAACGCGCTCGCGGCCGCCGCGTGCGGGTTGGAGCTCGGGCTCACGGCGGCCGAGTGCGCCGCCGGCCTCAAGGGCGCGCGGATCTCGCGGTGGCGGATGGAGACATTCACGACGCCCGACGGCGTGCGCGTGGTGAACGACGCGTACAACGCGAACCCCGAGTCGATGGCGGCGGCGCTTCGTGCCGCGCGCTGGATGGCGCGCGGCGCCCGATTGATCGCCGTGCTCGGCCCGATGGCCGAGCTCGGGCCGGTCGCCGACCAGGAGCACGAGCGCGTGGGAGAGCTCGCCGCGCGGCTGCGCGTCGACCGCGTGATCACGGTGGGCGCCGACGCCCGGCGGATCGCTGCGGCCGCGGTGCGCGAGGGGGTCGAGCCCGAGCACGTGGTCTCGTTCGACGACCCCGCCGACGCGCTCGCCGACGTACGGGCCTGCGCCGACCCCGGCGACGTCGTGCTCTTCAAGGCGTCGCGCGTGGCCGCGCTCGACCGGCTCGCCGAGGCGCTGCGGTGATCTCGATCCTCGTCGCGGCCGCGGTGGGCATCGCGTTCACGCTCCTCGGCACCCCGGTGGCGATCCGCGCGTTCTCCGTGTGGGGGTGGGGCCAGCGCATCCGGGAGGACGGTCCCCACACCCACATGGAGAAGGTCGGCACGCCTACGATGGGCGGCCTCGTCGTGCTCCTCGGGCTCTTGGGCGGCTACCTCGCCGCACGGTTTACGTTCGGCGGGTTCACGAGCGCCGGGCTCTCGCTCGTCGTCGCCGCGATGGGCTTCGGGCTCGTCGGGTTCCTCGACGACTACACGAAGGTGCGGCGCCAGCGGTCGCTCGGGCTCTCGAAGTCCGTGAAGTTCCTGGGGACGGCGCTCGTGTCGATCCTGTTCGCGATCCTCGTCGTCCAGCTCGTTACGGACGCCGGCACGTCCACGAACCTGTCGTTCATCCGCGACACGGGGATCCGCCTCGGGATCCTCTATTACGCGTGGACGTTCCTCGTCCTGTCCGCGTCGTCGAACGCCGTGAACCTCACCGACGGGCTCGACGGCCTCGCGTCGGGCTCGTCGCTGCTCGTGCTCTCCGCGTACGTGTTCATCGCGTTCTGGCAGTTCCGGCACACGTGCGGCGACCTGCAGGGCGAGGTCGCGGCGGCGTGTTACGCGGTCGACGGCAGCGCGATGCTCGACGTGGCGGTGGTGGCCGCCGCGATGATGGGCGCCGTCACGGGCTTCCTCTGGTGGAACGCCGCGCCCGCCCGCATCTTCATGGGCGACACCGGCTCGCTCGCGATCGGCGGCCTCGTCGGGGCGCTCGCGATGGTCACGAACACGCAGCTGCTCCTGATCATCCTCGGCGGGCTGTTCGTGATCGAGACGATGTCGGTCATCCTGCAGGTGATCTCGTTCCGGGGGTTCGGGCGGCGGATCTTCCGCATGTCGCCGATTCACCATCACTTCGAGCTGCTCGGGTGGCCGGAGTTCACGGTGATCGTGCGGTTCTGGATCATCGCGGGGCTCTGCGTCGCGGTGGGGCTCGGACTCTTCTACTACGACTTCATCGCGAACGGGGGCCTCGGGTGAGGTTCGACCGCGAACGGGTCGTGGTGGTGGGCGCCGGCGTGAGCGGCGCGGCCGCCGCGCGCGTCCTGCTCGAACAGGGCGCCTCCGTGCGCGTGCTCGACGAGCGGCCGCGCGGCGAGCTCGTGGAGGCGGCTGAGCTCGCGTCGCTCGGCGCCGAGGTGGTGACCGGCGGCCACGAGGCGGCGCAGCTCGCCGACGCCACGCTCGTGTACGTGAGCCCCGGCGTGCCGCCGCGGGCGCCGGTCGTCACGTGGGCGCGCGAACGACGGTTGCCGATCTGGGGCGAGCTCGAGCTCGGCGCGCAGCTGTGCGACGTCCCCACGATCGCGATCACCGGCACGAACGGGAAGACCACGACCGCCGAGCTCGCCGCGACGATGCTGCGCGCAGCGGGCTTCGACGCCGTCGCGTGCGGCAACATCGGCCACCCGTTCCCCCTCGCCGCCCGAGAAGATCACGAGCTGCTCGTGGTGGAGGCGTCGTCCTTCCAGCTGGTCTTCCAGGAGTCGTTCCACCCCCGTATCTCGGTGCTGCTGAACGTCGCGCCCGACCACCTCGACTGGCACGGTTCCGAGCAGGCGTACGCGGCCGCGAAGGCGCGCGTGTTCGCGTCGCAGGGAGAGGGCGACGCGCACGTGGGCAACCGCGACGACGCGACCGCGGCGGCGATCTCGCACGGCGCACCGTGCGAGATCGCGTGGTTCCGGCTCGGGACGCCGGAGGACGGCGAGGTCGGCTACGTGGGCGGCTCGCTCGTCGCGCGGGTGCGCGTCGACCGCGCCGAGATCGGCGCGGTCGACGGGGAGAGGGCCGGGTACCGCGCGGACGCGGCGGCCGCCGCCGCGTCGGCGCTCCTCGCCGGCGCCTCGCCCGAGGCCGTCGCCGCCGGGCTCGCCTCCTACACGCCGGCGCGGCACCGGGGAGAGGTCGTCGCGCTGGCGGGAGACGTTCGGTTCGTCGACAACTCGAAGGCCACGAACGTCCATGCGGCGCTCGCGGCGATCGACGCCGTCGACGATGCGGTGCTGATCGCGGGCGGGAGGGCGAAAGGAGTCGACCTCGCGCCGCTCGCCGCGCGCGCGGATCGCCTGCGGGCGGTCGTCGCGATCGGCGAGTCGGCGGACGAGCTGGTGGCCGCGTTCCAGGGCGACGTCGCCGTGCGGAAGGCGGGGTCGATCGAGGAGGCGACGCGGACGGCGTTCGACCTCGCTGCGCCCGGCGGGGTCGTGCTGCTCGCCCCGGCCTGCGCGAGCTGGGACATGTTCCGCGACTACGAGGAGCGCGGGGACCGGTTCGCCGAGGAGGCCCGCGCGATCGCGGCGGGGGTGAACGGCGATCGCTGAGCGCACGGCGACGCGTGCTCGCAGGGCCGAACCCGTCGTACGCGGCCGGCGGCCGCGACGTCCCGCGCTGCACGTCGTTCGCGAGCGACCCGCGAGGGATCCCCTTCAGCACACGCGGCGCAGTGTCGGGCTCCTGCTGCTCCCGACGCTCGTGCTCACGCTGCTGGGGATCGTCGAGGTGCTGTCCGCGAGCTCGGTGTCGGCGTACGAGGAGCTGGGCTCGAGCTTCTTCTTCTTCAACCGGCAGGTGATCTACGCGGCGATCGGGGTCGTCGCGCTCGTGGTCGCGTGGCGGCTGCCGTACCGCACCTGGCAGCGCCTCTCGGTGCCGCTCCTCGTGGTCGCGCTCGCCCTCATGGTGCTCGCGCTGCATCCCTCCGCCGGCACGTCCGCGTACGGCGCGTCGCGGTGGATCGTGTTCGGGCCCGTCTCCGTGCAGCCTTCGGAGCTCGCGAAGCTCGCGATGGTCGCGTTCACGGCGACGGTGCTCGTGCGCAAGTGGAGCCACCTGCACGAGCCGATGCACCTCGTGCTGCCGCTCGGACCGGTGCTCGCGATCGTCGCGGGCGTCGTGCTGCTGCAGCGCGACCTCGGCACCACGATCATCCTTGCGGCGACCGTCTACCTCGTGCTCTTCGCGGCCGGCGTCCGGCTGCGCTTCCTCTTCTGGACGGCGCTCGCGGGCCTGGGCGCAACCGCGGCCTTGATCTTCGGTGAGGCCTACCGGCGCGAGCGGTTCCTCATCGCGCTCGATCCCTGGAAGGACCCGCTCGACAAGGGGTACCAGCAGATCCAGGGCTACATCGCGCTGGGGTCGGGCGGCTGGTGGGGCGTCGGGCTCGGCGCCAGCCGTCAGAAGTGGCAGTACGTGCCGAACGCCCACACGGATTTCATCTTCGCGATCCTCGGCGAGGAGCTCGGCCTGTTCGGCGAGCTCGTCGTGATCGCGATGTTCGCGCTCCTCGTGTACGCCGGCGTGCGCATCGCCATGGACGCGCCCGACACGTTCGGGCGGCTGCTCGCCGCGGGGATCACGTCGTGGTTGGGAATCCAGGCGATCGTGAACCTCGGCGCGGTGACCGGGCTCCTGCCCATCACCGGCGTGCCGCTGCCGTTCGTCTCGTTCGGCGGGTCGGCGCTCATCGTGTCGCTCACCGGCGTGGGGGTGCTCGCGAGCATCGCGCGGGAGAGCGGCTCCATGCGCAGGCGGCGCGCGCGGAAGGCGGCCGCGTGAGGGTCGTGATCGCGGGCGGCGGCACCGCCGGCCACGTCTTCCCGGCCGTCGCGCTCGCCGAGCACCTGCGATCCGCGCACGGCGCGGCCGTGGCGTTCGTGGGGTCCGCGCGCGGCCAGGAGGCTCGGCTCGTGCCGGCAGCCGGGTTCGAGTTCCACGCGGTGGCGGCCGAACCGATGCCGCGCAAGCTGTCCGCGCAGGCGGTGCGCGCCCCACTCACCGCGCTGTCGTCGGTGCGGACGTGCCGGCCGCTCGTGGCGGACGCCGACGTCGTCGTGGGGATGGGCGGGTACGCGAGCCTCTCGGCGGTGCTCGCGGCCCGGTGGTCGCGGCGGCCGCTCGTCCTGCACGAACAGAACGCGGTGCCCGGGCTCGTCAACCGAATCGCGTCGCGGGGAGCCGCGGCGATCGGGGTGGGCTTCGCCGACGCGATCGCGCGGTTCGGGTCGCGCTCCGGCCGCGCCGTCGTGACCGGCAACCCCGTGCGGTCGTCCATCCTGCGCGTGGCGGAGGAGCGCGACGCGCTTGAGAAGGAGGCGTGCGCCGAGCTCGACCTCGACGGCGACGTCCCGACGCTGCTCGTCACCGGCGGGAGCCAGGGCGCGCTCGCGCTCGATCGGCTGCTCGCCGACGTGCTCGCGGGCTGGAGCGGCCGCGACGACGTCCAGGCGATCGTGCTCGCCGGACCCGGCCACCTCGGCGAGGTCGGCAGCGCGTCGTCTCCTCGGGTGCGCGTCGTGGGGTTCCTCGAGCGGATGGAGCTCGCCTACGCGGCCGCCGACGTCGCGGTCGCGCGCGCCGGCGCGAGCACGACCGCCGAGCTCACGGTCTGCGGGCTGCCGATGATCCTCGTGCCGTACCCGCACGCGACCGAGGACCACCAACGCGCGAACGCGCGCGAGCTCGAGCGCGCGGGGGCCGCGCGCGTGCTCGAGCAGTCGACGCTCACGGCGCCGGCCCTTGCCTCCGCGATCGACGCGCTGCTCGCCGACCGGGTGGCGCGCGACCGGATGTCGGACGCCGCGCTCGCGTGGGGGAGGCCCGACGCCGCCGAGCGACTCGCCGCCCTGGTGTTGGAGGCGGCGTGACGCCGGCCTACGTGCCGCCGCCCGGCTCGATTCCGACGCTCGAGCTTCCCGACCTGTCGGCGGTCCGACGGCTGCACCTGATCGGGATCGGCGGCGCGGGCATGCGCAACCTCGCGCAGCTGCTCCTCGCGCGCGGCGTGACGATCACCGGCAGCGATCTCAAGGACTCGCGCGGGCTTGAGGACCTGCGATCGGCCGGCGCGGCGGTGTCGATCGGCCACGCCGCCGCCAACGTGGGCGATCCCGACGCGGTCGTGGTGTCCACGGCGATCGGCGAGCAGAACCTCGAGCTGCGTGCGGCGCGGGAGCGGGGCATCCTCGTGTGGGCCCGCGCGCAGGTGCTCGCGGCGGCCGCGCTCGGCACGAGGTCGGTGGCCGTCACGGGGACCCACGGCAAGAGCACGACCACGTCGATGATCGCGGTGGTGGCGGAGCGCGCGGGGCTCGACCCGACGTTCGTGATCGGCGGCGACCTCAACGAGAGCGGCAGCGGCGCGCGCGCCGGTGCCGGCGAGCTCTTCGTGGTGGAGGCCGACGAGAGCGACGGCTCGTTCCTGTTGTTCCGCCCGTCGATCGGCGTCGTCACGAACGTGGACGTCGACCACCTCGACTTCTACCGGGGCGGGCGCGCCGAGATCGAGGCGGCGTTCGCGTCGTTCCTTCAGGACGCCGAACACGTGGTCGTGTGCGGCGACGACGCGGGAGCCGCGCGCGCGCTCGCCGCGTCGGGGACGCCCGGCGTGACCTATGGCACCGCCGAGGGCAGCGACGTGCGGCTCACGATCGACTCGGTGGGCCCGGGAGGGGCGAGGGGCCGCGTGCGTGCCGACGGCGTCGAGACCGAGCTCGCGCTCCCGATCGACGGCGCGCACAACCTGCTCGACGCGACCGCGGCCGTCGCCGTCGCGGCGCTGGTGGGGGTGGACGCCGCCACGGCCTCCGATGCCCTCTCGACGTTCGGCGGCGTGCGCCGCCGATTCGAGCTCCGCGGCACCGCGCGCGGCGCGTCCTTCTACGACGACTACGGACACGTGCCGGTCGAGCTCGCCGTGACGCTCGACGTCGCCCGCCGGACCGGGCCGCGGCGCCTGGTCGCCGTCTTCCAGCCGCATCGTTACTGGCGCACGCAGGCGCTCTGGCGCGAGCTCGGCGAGAGCCTCGCGGCGGCCGACGTCGTGGTGGTGACCGACGTGTACGGCGCCGACCAGGAACCGATCCCGGGCGTGACCGGGAAGCTCGTCGTCGACGGCATCAACCGGGCGGCGCCGGGGAAGCGGGTGGTGTACCTCCCGCACCGAGCCGACGTCGCACCGTTCCTCGCCGCGGAGGTTCGCGAGGGCGACCTCGTCCTCACGATGGGGTGCGGGGACGTATGGATGCTCGGCGACGCCGCCCTCGAGCGCATCGCGGAGGCGGGATGAGCGACGCGGTGCTTCGCGCCGAGGGGATCCTGCGCGCCGCGTGCGGCGACCGGGTGCGCACGCGGTTCCCAATGGCGCCGCTCACGACGTTCCGGATCGGCGGCGCCGCGGCCCTGTACGTGGAGGTGGAGTCCGAACGCGACCTGGTGGCGGCGGGACGGGCCGTCGCCGACACCGACCTGCCGGCGCTCGTCGTGGGCAAGGGCTCGAACATCCTCGTCTCGGACGCCGGCTTCGGCGGGCTCGTCCTGCGGCTGGGCAAGAGCTATCGGTGGGCGGCGCGCGACGGAACGCGGGTCACCGCGGGAGGGGCGATGCCGTTGCCGGCGCTCGCCGGCATCGCGCTGCGCCATGAGCTGGCCGGGCTCGAGTTCGGCGTCGCGATCCCCGCGTCGCTCGGGGGGGCGGTGCGGATGAACGCCGGCGCGCACGATCGCGAGATCGCGGACGTCGCCGAGCGCGTGGAGGTGTTCCGGCTGCGCTCGGGAGCCTCGTCGGCGCTTCGCGCCGACGAGGCGGGCTTCGGGTACCGGACCTCGGGCCTGCCGGAGGACGCCGTGGTGACGGCGGCGACCCTCGCGCTCCGACCGGGGGAGCACGACGCGATCCGCGCCGAGATGGACGCCGCGAGGGAATGGCGCCGCCGCACGCAGCCG
>DATBIS010000137.1:0-3019 GCA_036556805.1 Actinomycetota bacterium
CGCGGCCAACGGCGTCGGCCGGGGCGACGCGTTCGTGTGGCAGCACCAGGTGCGCCCGTCGCGCGCGCGCGCGAGGTACTGCGCGGTGAACAAGGCGGATCGGCTCCGAGGACACGACGTCGTCCCGCAGCTGGCCGCGGCGGGCGAGCTCGGCGACTACGACGAGATCGTGCCGGTCTCCGCGAAGACCGGCGACGGGCTGCCGGAGCTCCTCGAGCTCCTCGTCGCGCGGCTGCCCGACGGAGAGCCGCTCTTCCCGAACGACGCCGTCACGGATCAGCCGACGCAGACCCGGCTCGCGGAGCTGATCCGTGAGCAAGCCCTCGCGGTCACGCGCGAGGAGGTGCCGCATTCGATCGCCGTTGTGATCGAGGAGATGGACGGTCGGGAAGCGCTCACCCGCGTGCACGCCACGCTCCTCGTCGAGCGCGAGTCCCAGAAGGGGATCGTGATCGGGCACGGCGGCGAGACCCTCAAGCGGATCGGGACCCGCGCCCGCGCGGAGATGGAGGGTCTCCTCGGAACGAAGGTCTTCCTCGATCTGCGGGTGAAGGTCCTGAAGGAATGGCAGCGCGACCCGCGCGCGCTCGATCGCCTGGGGTTCTGAGAAGGGCGGGAATCTTCTCCCGCCCTTCTCCACCGCTTCGTCAGGTGACGATCAGCGTTCCCGTCATCGTCGAGTGAAACCGGCAATGGAACGGGTAGGTGCCCGCCGCGGGCGCCGTGGCGTCGGCCCCGCTGCCCGCGCCCACGTCCACGGAGACGTCCGTCGAGGTGTCGTCGAGCGTGAACGAATGCGTCGTGCTGTCGTTGTTTGTGAGGGTGATCGTATCGCCGGCCGGCACCGTGACGCAGTTCGGGTCGAACGCGAAGTTCGCGATCGTGACGGACATCACCGCCGTCGCCGTCTCGGCCGTACAGCCGCCCCCCGCCGAGCTCGAGCCGCCGCCGGACGGCGTGCTCGAGTTGTTGCTGCTGCACGCGGCGCCGGCCAGGGCCAGCACGGCCACGAGAGCGAGCAAGGTCTTCCGCATGGGTCTCCCTTCTCCTCGAACGAACTCCGCGGGGCCGTGTCGCGGCCCACGCCCACGTAGCCATACGTTGCGCGCCCAGGGGTGGCTTGCGACGGATCGGCAGGTCGGCGTTCGATACCATGGCCACCGAGGAGGCTCCGTTCGCGTGTCCCAGGCAGCCGACATCCAGCCCGTCCCCACCGGTCTCAGCCCGCGCGAAGCCGTTCGGATGGTCGCGCGCACGGCCGCGGTCGACGCCGTCGGGCTCGAGGAGCGCGCGGCGTCGCTCGCGAAGCGTTCGATCAAGAAGGCCTCGAAGGTCTGGGCACTCGACCTCGCGATCCGGTGCATGGATCTCACCACGCTCGAGGGCACCGACACGACCGGGAAGATCGTCGCGATGTGCGCGAAGGCGGTCCACCCCCACCCGTCCGACCCCTCGATCCCCTCGGTGGCGGCGGTCTGCCTCTACCCGCAGCTCGTGCCCGTTGCGGTGGATCAGCTGCGGGGCACGGGCGTGCACGTCGCGAGCGTGGCGGGATCGTTCCCGGGAGGGCTCGGGCCGCTCGACGCGCGGCTCCGTGAGGTCCGCGAGGTGGTCGAGCTCGGCGCCGACGAGGTCGACATCGTGCTGAACAGGTCGCTGTTCCTCGGAGGCCGCTACGCGCAGGCGTTCGAGGAGATCGTCGCGGCCCGCGAGGCCGCCGGCTCGGCGCACCTCAAGGTGATCCTCGAGACCGGCGAGCTCGGGTCGTACGACCGCGTGCGCCAGGCGAGCGTGCTCGCGATGGCGGCGGGCGCCGACTTCATCAAGACCTCGACGGGGAAGATCGGCACCGGCGCGACGCTGCCCGCGGCTCTGTGCATGCTCGAGGCCGCGCGCGACTTCCACCACGAGACCGGTCGCACGATCGGCGTGAAGGTCGCCGGCGGCGTCCGGAAGTCCAAGCAGGCGATCCAGTACCTCGTGCTGGTGCACGAGACGCTCGGCCCCCGGTGGATGACGCCGGACCTGTTCCGCATCGGCGCGTCGACGCTCCTGAACGACGTGCTGATGCAGATCGGCAAGGAGCGCACCGGGAACTACCAGGGCCCCGACTACTTCACGATCGACTGATGGACGCCGCAGGCCGCTCCGAGGATCGCACGCCGGTCCCGGCCGGGGTGCCGCCGTGGGAGTACGCGCCGGCACCCGAGTCCGCCGAGATCGTGCGCCTCGAGGACCGTTACGGCCTGTTCGTCGGCGGCGAGTTCGTGGAACCGAAGAGCGGGAAGTACTTCGCGACGATCAACCCCGCAACGGAGGACGTGCTCGCGGAGGTGGCGGAGGCGGGGCCCGAGGACGTCGACCTTGCCGTCCGGGCCGCGCGCGATGCCCACGAGACCCGGTGGCGCTCGCTGCCGGGCAGCGAGCGCGCGAAGTACCTCTTTCGGATCGCGCGCGCGCTCCAGGAGCGCGCGCGCGAGTTCGCCGTCCTCGAGTCGATGAACGGCGGCAAGCCGATCAAGGAGTCGCGCGACGTCGACCTGCCGCTCGCCGCCGCGCACTTCTTCTACTACGCGGGCTGGGCCGACAAGCTCGAGTACGCGTTCCCGGGCCGCTCCCCGCAGCCCATCGGCGTGGCGGGCCAGGTGATCCCGTGGAACTTCCCGATGCTCATGGCGGCGTGGAAGCTCGCGCCGGCGCTCGCGACCGGCAACACCGCGGTGCTGAAGCCGGCAGAGACGACGCCGCTCACGGCGCTCCTGCTTGCCGAGGTGATCCGCGACGCAGACCTTCCGCCCGGCGTCGTGAACATCGTGACCGGCGCCGGCGAGACCGGCGCCGCGCTCGTGGCGTCGGCGGTCGATAAGGTCGCGTTCACCGGGTCCACCGAGGTCGGCAAGGCGATCCGGCGCTCGATCGCCGGCAGCGGCAAGCGGCTCACGCTCGAGCTCGGTGGGAAGGCCGCGAACATCGTGTTCGAGGATGCGCCGCTCGACCAGGCGGTCGAGGGCGTCGTGAA
>DATBIS010000138.1:0-16361 GCA_036556805.1 Actinomycetota bacterium
GAACCGCGCGCGCGACGCGCTCGGGGTGGGTTCGGTCGTGCTGTCCGGGGTACCATCGGGGATCGCCGATCTCACGATTGCCGTGGGGAGGGACTTCAAGAGTTGACGGACGAGCGCGCGCGGTGACGGGCCGCCCCGACCCCGTCGTCCCCGGCCGCGAGATCGCGATCGCCGCCGCTCGAGCCGCGAGCGCCCGGCAAGCCGCGGACGTGGTGATCCTCGACGTCGGCGACATCATCGCGATCACCGACTACTTCGTGATCTGCTCGGGCTCCTCCGAGCGACAGACGCGAACGCTCGTCGAGGAGATCGAGAAGGCCGTGAAGGCTCTCGGCGAACGGCCGATCCGTCGCGAGGGCGAACCCGACGCCGGCTGGTGGCTCCTGGACTACGTCGACGTCGTCGTGCACGTGTTCGGCGAGGAGGAACGCGCGTACTACGACCTCGAACGGTTGTGGTCGGATGCCGCGCACCTCGAGTGGGAGGAGCCTCGACCCGACCGTGTGTCCTCCGGGTAGACTCCAACCCCCGAGGGCCCATAGCTCAGCCCGGTAGAGCGATTGGCTGGCAGCCAATAGGTCAGGGGTTCGAATCCCCTTGGGTCCACTCTCAGCGAGTTATTCGAACTCGAGGGAGAGAAGAGAGGGGCGAATACCTCCGAGAACTCCGTTCGACCGATCTTCCGGTCCTTGATGTAGACGGCCTGGAGCACCGCGTCGTTTGCAACGTCGCCGAACAGACGGCCGCGCCTTCAAGTACGCCGGACCGTGAACGTCACCGTCGCCGCCACTCGAGGGTCGAACGGCCCGTGGTCCACCGCGACGAATTCGGCCCGAAGCTCATGGACCCCAGGCGCTGCGGCGATCCGCGCAGACAGGCCCGTCGTCATCGAGACGAGCGAGTCGTCGACGTACAGGTGGATGTGCCCCTCGTTCGGTACCAGCCGGAGCGAGGTGAACGGCACGATCGTGCCGCCTTCCAGTTGGAGCTCGACCGGGATGGAGGCCGGATCGCCACGGATCACCTCGTCCTGGCGCGGCGAGACGATCCGGAGCGTCGCGGCCGTCGACGGCCTTCCGAGCGATGGGCGCGCGCCGAGGAGGATCGGGAAGATCGTCGCGAGGACGAAGCATGCGCCCGCGACTACCCCGAGGCCGATCACGGGCGCTCGTCGGAGGCGCGCCGGCCGGTGCGCGCTGAACCACCATGCTCCGTAGGCGGCGCCGACCCCAACGAAGAAGACCCCCATGGCGATGAACGGCGCAGGGCCGGGGTTGCCGATGTGCGCGACCACTCCAGTCCTTCTCCCACGGCCTCGATGGGCGTCGGCGCCATGGTGGCACCTCTCGGCTCCGTCGGCGAGGGATGAGACGAGGCGCTGGTAGCGTCGAGAGGCGATGGCGAAGCGCACGACGAGGCGGAAGGGCACCAGCTCCGGGAGGCCACGAGTTGAACCAGGGCGCTCGTCCCGGAAAGCACGGCAGGCCGCGGCGCAGCGCACACGTCGTCGGAACCGGATCGCGGCGATCTCCGCGGTTGCGGGGGTCGTCGTGGTCGTCGCCGTCATGGTGGTCGTGGCCCTCACGAGATCGCCGGGGACAACGCGAGGCTCGGGGAGCGCCGGGCGGGCTGGGGAACTCGCCCAGCACGTGCCGGCCTCAGTCCTCGACTCGGTCGGCGCTGGACAGGGGGTCACGCCACCACAGGCGCTCCCCACCGACACGCCGCCGCTCGAGCAGGACGGCAAGGTCGAGGTCCTGTATATCGGCGCCGAGTACTGCCCCTACTGTGCGGCGGAGCGATGGCCGCTCGTGGTGGCGCTCGCTCGGTTCGGGAGTTTCACCAACCTCGGCGGGACGGAGTCCAGCGCCTCGGACGTGTTCCCCAAGACTCAGACGTTCACCTTCCACGGCGCCAATTACACGAGCGACGTGCTCGCCTTCGTGGCGGTCGAGACGAACAGCAACCAGCCGGTTCCCGGCGGAGGCTACAAGGCGCTTGAGCAGCCGACCGCGGAGGAGCAGGCGCTGCTTGGGCAGTACGACCGCGAGCCGTACACCTCGCAGCCCGGGGCGATCCCGTTCCTGCTGATCGGCAACCGCTACGTGTCGATCGGCGCGAGCTTCGACCCATCGGTCCTGCAGGGAATGAGCCGGGACGAGATCGCCATGGCACTCTCGGACCCCTCGAGCCCGACCGCGCAGGCCGTGGTAGGCGCCGCGAACACGCTGACGGCTGCGATCTGCCAGGCCACGGACGGGAAGCCGTCGGCGGTGTGCTCGGATCCCGCGATCGCCAAGATCGCCCAAGGCCTCCCCACGCCATGACCCCGCGTTGGGTCGTGCGCTCCTCGTTCGTGCTCGCGATCGCCGCGCTGGCCGTGAGCGTCTACCTCACGATTGCGCACTTCACGTCTCCCAACATCCTCGCGTGCTCGGCCTCCGGAGCGATCAACTGCGAGCGGGTCACCACGAGCGCACAGTCGCGGTTTCTGGGGGTCCCGGTCGCCGTCCTCGGGCTCGTCTGGTCGGTTGGAATCGTCGCCCTCTGTTCGCCATCCGCCTGGGACTCCCATGCCTTGTGGATCCGCGGCGCCCGAACCAGCCTCGTGTCAGTTGGGATCGTGTTCGTCCTGTGGCTCGTCTACGCGGAGCTGTTGGTGATTCGGGCGATCTGTCTGTGGTGCACGGCCATGCACCTCCTCACCTTCGCCCTCTTCGTGCTCGTGGTCCTCTTCGGGTGGTCACCGCAGAGCCGTACCTTTCGTCCCCCACGATGAGGAGGCCGCAGCCCATGTGTGATGACCAGAGAGCTCGGGCAACGCTGGCCGGTCGGTCCGTCGCGATGCGGCCGCTCTCGCGTGCAACCGGCCTTGGACTGCTCGTCCTGTATGCCGTGTTCGTCATCCTTGTGATCCGCTGACGACCTCCCCGACAAGCGAGGACAGCGTCACGATGAGCTGGTTGAGCTGGTTCGGATAGTGTCCCCGTAGGTCGACCCAGCGCGGATCTAGAGCCAGCGGCCCAGCCGCGTACCGATGAACACGGCTGCGATTCCCGTCACCATGATGCCGGCGCTGTAGGCACCCGCCACGAGGTAACGCCCTCGATCGAGCAGCACGACCGTCTCCAGAGCAAGGGCGGAGAACGTCGTGATGCCTCCGAGGAATCCGACCGTGAGCGCCTCCTGTACCCACATCGGGGTTCGCAGCTTGTGGACGACGAAGGCTGCGATGAATCCGATGAGAAGAGCGCCGCTCACGTTCACGATGAACGTGCCCCACGGCACGGCGCCGGTGCGAGGGACGAGTCGCTGGACGATGTGTCGAGCGAGAACACCTGCCGCCCCGGCGATCGAGAGCGGGAGCCAATTGCGCATGGCCTACCTCCTACGTCACCCGTAGGAGTCATCAGCCACGATTGGCAGTTTCTAGGCGGACTCCATCGCCTTCGCGCAGCGTAGCAACTGCGTCGGGAACCCAATCGTCGGGTCGGGTGTAGTCGAGTCATGAAGCTCGCCCTGACCAGGGTTATGTCCGGCGCCGTCCTCTGCGTCCTTGCGATGCTCTGGACCTCGCCACCGGCGCTGGCAAAGGGACCGGCGCAGGGAGTCATGACGGGGCCAGGAATCGCAAGCCCCATCAGACTCAGGGTGCCCGGAACGACGACCATCGGTGTGGACCTCGCGAAGGTGGTCGAGCAGTCCGGCTTCTTCTCGGGGGCGTGGGACGACGACGACCGCCGCCGACTCGACGCTCGACCGGCGGGTGAGCTCGGTCCCCGGTACACGATCACGTACACCATGAGCCCGGGCAAGATCGTGCAGTACGTGTATCCCTACGCGGAACCGCGTCCGATCACCCATATGCCCGCAGGCCAGAGCTTCTGGGGTAGCAACGAGACCGTCGGCGCTTGGTACGTCGCTCCCATCGCCCTGCGGCGCACCTTGGTTGCCCTGGGACTTCCAGCCGAAGCATCACCACCATTAGCGGCCGGACATGAGCCAGCGCCCGTTGTCGCGTCCTCGGCTACGGGATCGAACGCGGCTCCGATCGTCGTCGTATTGGCAGGCTTGGCTCTCGCGCTGGTCGTGATCGTCGGAACAAAACGCCGGGGCAACTTCGTTATCCGGCGACCTGATCGGCGCTCACTCGCTCCGCCACCGCAAACGCCAGTGGGTTGAACGCGATCGAGACGCCGGCTGCCGCGACGACGACCTGGAACTGAGCCGGGGACATCAATCCGACGTCGACCGCGGCCGTCGCGACGATGAACGAGAACTCGCCGATCTGCGCGAGTCCCGCGCCCACGACGAGGCCCGCGCGATGTGACCCGCCGAACAGCGCCACCAATCCGAGCCCGGCGGCGAACTTCGCGACGACGATCACGACGACGATGGCCGCGATCACTCCCGGCTCATTCGCGATGATCGCGGGATCGAGCAGCATCCCGACGGCCACGAAGAACAACACGCCGAACGCGTCGGTGATCGGCAGGACGTGCTCTGCCGCGCGCTCGCTCACCTTGGACCCGCTCAGCACGGCCCCCGCGAGGAACGCACCCAGGGCGAACGAGCCGCCGAAGACCTCGCTTGACGCGAACGCGGTGCCGAGCGCGACCGCGAGCACGGCGAGCGTGAAGAGCTCCCTTGAGCCCTCGCGTTCGACCTGAGCCAGCAGCCACGGCAAGAGCCGCGCGCCGGCGAACACCATCACGCCGGTGAGCGCCGCGGTCTTCAACACGGCGAACACGACGTCGCCGGCGATCCCGAGCGCATCCGTCCCGCCGTGCGCGGGAGCGATCGCCGGCACGACGACGAGTGCGAGGACCGTGAAAAGGTCCTCGACGATGAGCCATCCGACCGCAACCCGTCCCGGTTCGGTCTGTACGAGCCCGCGCTGTTCGAGCGATCGCAACAGCACGACCGTGCTCGCGACCGAGATCGCGAGTCCAAGCATCACCGAGGCGCCGATCGACCAGTCGGCCAGTAGCCCGACGCCGATGCCGAGTGTCGTCGCGGCCGCGATCTGCCCGAGCGCCCCGGGTACCGCGATGCGCCGCACACCGAGCAGGTCCCGAAGGCTGAAGTGCAGCCCCACGCCGAACATGAGCAGGACGACGCCGATCTCCGCGAGCTCAAGCGCGACCTCGCTGTTTGCGACAGGGCCTGGGGTGAACGGACCGATCGCGACGCCCGCGAGCAGGTACCCGAGGATCGCAGGCAGCTTGAGCCTCCGGGCGAGAAACCCGCCGACGAGTGCGGCCGGCAGCGCGATCGCGATGGTGGCCAGGAGGTCGGCGTTGTGCTCGCTCACGCGCGGTCCCGAAGCCGCTCGAGGCCGTCGAGCATCAAGTCGAGCGCGAACTCGAACTCGAACTGGTCGTCGCAGCCGCGGCCGCCGACGACCGTCGAGTCGTCGTGGAGCACCGTGCTGGCGAGCTCCAGGATGTTGGGAAACGCGGCGCCCATCGCGCGGTACATCTCGGCCTCGACCTCGGGATCGACGTCCGCGTTGTCGTCGAACAACTCCTGCGAGAAGCCGAGGACTCGGCTGCCCAGCGCGTGCATCGCGTGATGCGTGAGGTCCATCGAGAAGCCGCCTGAGCGGAACAGTCCCAGCATCGAGTCCATGTAGGCGAGCAAAGCCGGACCCGGCTGGGTGCGAGACTCGATCACGCGCGAGGCCCACGGATGCCGCAGGAGGACGCGCCGGGCCGAGAGGATCCGTTCGCGGAACGCCGTCTTCCAGTCGCTCCGCGTAGCTGGCGGGTCGATCTCCCCGACGAGGACCTCCACCACGCCGTCGAGGATTTCGTCCTTGTTCGACACGTGCTTGTAGAGCGCCATCGGCACGACGCCGAGCTCGTGCGCGATCTTGCGCATGCTCACCGCTTGGATGCCGTCGCGGTCGGCGAGGTCGACGGCCGCGCGAAGGATCCGCTCCCGCGTCACGCTCTCTCGTTGGGGAGCCTTGGAGTCGATCCCCGTGGCCATCGGTCTCCCTTCGATCTCTCGGGTTGACAAAGTGTACGCCGTACACCTAGCATACCGCGATAGGTGTACGGCGTACACCACCCGAGAGAAAGGATCCGGCCATGAAGGCGATCGCGCAGGACGACTTCGGCCCCGCCGACGTGCTCCAGTTCCGAGACGTGCCGGAACCCGAGATGGGGGAGACCGAGGTGCTCCTGAGCGTGCGCGCGGCTGGGTGCGGCCCCGACGTGTGGCACCTCATGACCGGCATGCCGTACATGGCCCGGCTGATGCCGGGCTTCCACAAGCTGAACGTCGGCGTGCGGGGGAGGGACGTCGCCGGCGTCGTCGAGGCGGTCGGCGCGAAGATCACGAGGCTGCGGGCCGGCGACGAGGTGATGGGCGTCGTCGAGGGCTCGTTCGCCGAGCGCGCGGTCGGGAATCCCGACAAGCTCGTCGTGAAGCCGTCGCGGCTGACGTTCGAACAGGCCGCGGCCCTACCGATCTCAGGACTCACGGCGCTGCAGGCGATCCGCGACGTCGCGAAGGTGCGGCCGGGGCAGCGAGTGCTGGTCGTCGGCGCGGCCGGCGGCGTCGGTACGCTCACGATCCAGGTCGCGAAGGCGTACGGCGCCCACGCGACGGGCGTGTGCAGCACCTCGAAGATCGACCTGGTGCGGTCGATCGGCGCGGACGACGCGATCGACTACACACGTGAGGACTTCATGGATCGCGGCGAGCGGTGGGACGTGATCGTGGACACCGCGGGCCGGCGACCGCTTCGGCACCTGCGCAAGGCGCTCACCCCGAAGGGAACGCTCGTGATCGTCGGCGGCGACGGCGGCGGCAGATGGACCGGCGGCTTCCTCCGCGGAGCGCTTCGTGCGCCGTTGTTCTCGCTGTTCGTCGGCCAGCGCCTGCGCGGGCTCGTCGCGACGGAGCCGAAGGAGGACCTCGAGTCGCTCCGCGAGCTCGTGGAAGGCGGAAAGGTGACGCCGGTGATCGACCGGACGTATCCGCTGATCGAGGCCCCCGACGCGGTGCGGTATCTCGCGGAGGGTCACGCGGCCGGCAAGATCGTCGTCACGATCTGACGGAGCTCCGGCCGGGCTCCTTGCCGCCGCCGATCTGGGGTCGCATCCTGGACCCCGCCATGACCCAGACCCTCCCGACCGAGCGCCGGCGTCGCCGCCCGTGGCTGCTGCGTCGCTCGCTCCCGCTCCTGCTCGCGTCGCTCGTGCTCGTCGTGGCGTTCACAAGCGAGGCGACGTCGCCGCTGCAAGCGGGCTATCCGGTTGCCGTCGAGCCAGAGGGCATCTTCAAGCTCGACCACCTCATCTTCCTGGTGATGGAGAACCGGTCGTTCGACCATTACTTCGGGACGTATCCCGGCGCGGCGGGAATCCCGATGAAGAACGGGAAGCCGATTTCGTGCGTGCCCGACCCCGACACCGGGAAGTGCGTGTACCCCTACCACGACCCCAGCCTGGTGAACGACGGCGGCCCGCACGGTCAGCAGCACACCGCGATCGACGTGAACGGCGGCAAGATGAACGGCTTCCTCCGCACGTATCGAGCGGCGAAGCCGTTCTGCGAACGCTTCCAGAGCCAGAGCTGCACGCAGGTGCCCGCGGGGCCGAACGGCCAGCCGAGCGTGATGGGCTACCACGATCGGCGCGAGATCCCGAATTACTGGGCGTACGCCGACCACTTCGTGCTGCAGGACCACCTGTTCGCGGCCGGCGACTCGTGGACGCTTCCCGCGCACCTGTTCATCGTGTCGGCGTGGTCGGCGAAGTGCACCAATCCGTACGACCCGATGAGCTGCCGTTCGAACATGCGCCTGAAGAACGGCGTGGAGGTCCAGGGTGAGGGCAAGCCCGTCTACGCCTGGACCGACATCACCTATCTGCTGCATCGCGCGGGCGTGAGCTGGCGTTACTACGTGGACCCGAATACCTGCCTCGACGCGTGCCACCGCCCGGCGAGGCACGACGGCACCGTGCTCTCGCAGAACCCGCTGCCGGGGTTCACGACCGTGCACCAGAACGACCAGCTCGGCAACATTCAGCCTCGCGCGAGCTACTTCGAGGCGGCCGCGGCCGGCACGCTGCCGTCGGTGGCGTGGATCGTGCCCGGCATGGGATACAGCGAGCACCCGCCCGACTCGATCGCGCGCGGTCAGGAATTCGTCACGAGCGTCGTGAACGCGGCGATGCAGGGGCCCGACTGGGAGAGCACCGCGATCTTCGTGACCTGGGACGACTGGGGCGGCTTCTACGATCACCTCGCGCCGCCTCGCGTCGACCAGAACGGCTACGGGATCCGGGTCCCGGGTCTGCTCATCAGCCCGTACGCGAGGAGCGGCCTCGTCGACCACCAGGTCCTCTCGTTCGACGCGTATCTGAAGCTGATCGAGGACCGGTTCCTCGGCGGGCAGCGCCTCGATCCCGCCACCGACGGCCGGCCGGACTCGAGGCCGACGGTCCGCGAGGACCTCGACATCCTCGGCGACTTGAGCCTCGAGTTCGACTTCGACCAGCCGCCGATCCCGCCCCTGATCCTGCCGCTGGACCCGTACCCCAGCGGCGGAGGCGGTTGATTGACGCGGATCCGCCGGGCCATCGAGTGGATCCGCGGGCTGCCGAGGTGGGCGCAGGGGCTCCTCGCGTTCATCGCGTATCTGCTCGTCTCGATCGTGCTGTTCGGCCTGCCGGTGCTCGCGAACATGAGCGAGGTGTGGGCGGGCGTCGGCACGAACGACGCGAAGGTGTTCGCATGGGACCTCGCGTGGTGGCCGCACGCGATCTCGAACCATCTCAACCCCATCTTCACCACCGAGCTGTTCGCGCCCACCGGGCGCAACCTCATGTGGATCACGAGCATGCCGGGGCCGAGCGTGCTCGTGTGGCCGATCACCACGATCTTCGGACCGGTCGTGTCCTCGAACGTGCTCACGCTCGTCGGCGCGCCGCTCGCAGCGTGGGGCGGCTACCTCGTCGGGCGACGACTGTCGCCCAGGTTCTGGCCGGCGTTCGCCTGCGGGCTGATCTTCGGCTTCTCGACCTACGAGACGGTCGCGACGCGCGGGCACCTGAACCTGTCGCTCGTCGTGGCCGTGCCGCTCGCGGTCTACCTCGTGCTGCGACGTGCCGACGGGAGCCTCTCGTTCGTGTGGTTCGTGGTGCTGCTCGCGCTCGACCTCGCGTTCGAGTTCCTCACATCGACCGAGGTGTTCGCGTCGATGTCGGTGTTCGCGGTGCTCGTGATGCTCGTGGCGCTGCTCGTCCTGCACGGTCGTCGACGGAAGGTCCTGCTGCTCGGGGCCCAGATCGCGGGGGCGTACGCGCTCGCCGCAGCCCTGCTCACCCCGTTCCTCGTCTACGCGTTCCGTGACGTGCCGGGCGCCCCGCTGAAGGACACGGTGGCGGCATCCTCCGATCTCCTCGGCTTCGTGATGCCCCGATCGACGATCCTGTTCGGCCACGATCTCTTCACGAGCACAACCTCGAGGTTCACGGCGAGGTTCGCCGAGGACGGCACCTACGTGGGGATCCCGCTGCTCGTGGTGGTGCTCGCGTTCGCGGTCACTCGCCGGCGCGACCGGGTGGCCCACGTGCTCGTGCCGTCGTTCCTGCTGATCGAGGTCGCCGCGCTCGGGCCGACGCTGCACGTCGGGGGGGAAACGTCGATCACGATGCCGTGGGCCGTCGCGCAGCACGCGCCGCTCCTCGAGAGCGCGCTGCCGGTGCGGTTCACGCTGTACGCGTGGCTCGCGCTCGCGGCGATCGTCGCGCGCTGGCTCGGGAGCGGCGTCGGGTTGCCCTGGCTCGCGTGGGGGCTCGTCGGGCTCGGCACCGTGTTCCTCATCCCGAACGTCACGAGCGAGTGGCACCCGGACGTGTACCTGCCCGAATTCTTCGCCGAGGGGACCTACCGCGACTACCTCGAGCCCGGCGAGATCGTCGTGCTGCTCCCGGTGGACGAGGGGATGTACTGGCAGGCGGAAACCGACCTGTACTTCTCGCTCGCGACCGCGAAGCGGCTGGGGGCGATCCCGCCCGGGTACGCGTACTGGGAGGTCGCGAAACGGCTGCGAGCCGGGACGATCGGCGAGCGGCAGATCCCCGACCTGCGCGCGTTCCTCGCCGCACATCGCGTCGGGGCGATCGTCGTGGACGAGAGCCAGGCCGGAGTCTGGCAGCCGCAGCTCGCGCCGCTCGGCATCACCCCTCGATGGGTCGGCGACGTCCTGCTGTACGACGTGCAGGCGGCGTGAGAGCGTGCGACGAGGGCTCTTCCTCGCGCTGGTGGCGCTGGTGTTCGTGGCCGGCGTGGTGGCGATCCGGTTCGGCGGCGACGACACCCAGGGGTCGGCCTCGTGCGAGCGCGGATGGGTGACGGTTCGCCCGCCCCGAGGCGACATCGTCCCGCGGAGCGCCGACGTCGCCGGCGGCTCGGGCTGGATCGTCGGCATGTCGTTCGTGGGCGGGCACGGACGGACGTTCTCGGCGCGCCCCGAAGGAGCGGGCTGGGCCGCCGTGGACACGCCGAACGCCGGACCCTCCTACAACGTGCTCGAGGACGTGTCGATCGTGAGCGCCGACGAAGCGTGGGCGGTGGGCGCGTCGTTCGACCGGCGGAAGATCGGCCGTGCGCTCACGGAGCGATGGAACGGCACGGCGTGGGAGGTCGTCGCGCTCCCCGACACGGGGCTCGGTGACGCGTCTCTCCTCGGCGTCGCCGCGGACGCGAGCGGCGCATGGGCGGTCGGCTCCGCCGCCACGCGAGACGGCGAGCGCCCGCTGATCCTGCGATGGGACGGCGACGCCTGGGCCGAGGTCCGCGCCGAACGTGCGGGCCCGAACACGGAGCTCAACGACGTGGCGCTCGCCGGCGACGGCGGCGCCTGGGCCGTGGGCGCGACGGTCCACGAATCGGGTGCGCGGTCGCCGCTCGTCGAACGTTGGGACGGGGAGCGGTGGAGCCTCGTGCCCATTGCTGCGGAGAGCGGCTACCTGTCCGCGATCACCGTTGCCGGCCCCGACCAGGGATGGGCCGTTGGCGCGGCCTTCGGGCCGGCCGGGATCCGCCCGCTCGCGCTGCGCTGGAACGGCACGGTGTGGAGTCCCGCGCCCATTGAGTACCCGGGCGCCTCGTCGGCGTTCGTGGCGGTCGACGCCTCGGAGCCGGACGACGCGTGGGCCGTCGGGTGGGTCGGCGACGAGGACCGGCGTCCCCTCGTCGAGCACTGGGACGGCTCGGCCTGGCAGATCGTCGACCCGCCCGAGAGCGCCACGCTCACGACGGTGGTCGTGGGCGACGGCGCGGTCTGGATCGCGGGGCGCCGTTCGACCCCGGAGGGCCTGGAGCCACCGCTGCTCGCGCGCCGCTGCGGCTCAGGTGACGGTTGAGCAGTCCCGCTGCTGCAGGATCAGCGGCGGGGTCGGCGTCCCGTCGAAGTCCAGCAGGTCGAGCATGTCGTCGGCCTCCGCGTCGCGCGCGGTGAGCGGCGGCAGATCGAAGATCGTCTCGATCATCTTCATCACCGAGCCGAACTCCAGCTCCGTGTGGTCGATGAAGCCCGGCTTCGCGAAGGGCGAGATCACGATCGTGGGAACCCGTGGCCCGAGCCCGTACTCGTCGACGTGCGGCGGGGGCACGTGGTCGTAGAAGCCGCCGAAGTCGTCCCACGTGAGCACGACGACGGTCGAGCCCCACGCGTCGCTCTGCATGAGCGCGTTCAAGAACTCGACGGTCCAGTTCTCCCCGGCGCACATGCTCCGCGGCGGGTGATCCGAAAGCACGAGCGGTGGCGTGAGCCACGACACCGCCGGCAGCGTCCCCGCGTCGAGGTCCCGCAGGAACTGCTCGGCCGAGACGACGTTCTTCCACATGGGGCCGAACCGGACGTGCGGCACCATCCGCAGCGGCTGCACCCATTGGTTGCGCCCGCGGTACTCGCGCCAGGTCAGGCCCGCGGCCTCGAGCAGGTCGGGAAGCACGCGAACGTCGGTGCAGGGCCACCGCTCGGTCCAGTAGCGCTGCACGCCCTCGATGTCGGCGTTCGCCTCGAGATCCATGACGGTCTCGCGCTCGGCCGCGGTGAGATGCGCGAACGACCACGCGAGCTCCTCGGGGTCGTCGCAGTACTCGCGCGGGAGCCCTGAGCCGAACTGTCCCGGACGCTCGTGGTCGACGAGCCGGTCCGACTGCGACGCGAACGTCCACAGGTGCTCGATGCCGGTCGGACCGTAGATCGAGGTGAAGAAGTGGTCGGCGAGCGCGTAGTGCGACGCGTACGCCCAGTAGTTCGGGATCTGCGAGGGGCGGTACTGCACGTACGAGGCGCGCTCGAAGCAGTTCATCTTGCCGCCGTTGATGACGGTGATCCCGGCGGCGAAGCTGTGGTCGCCGTCGGGCGCCCGGTCGGGCGAGCGCTTGAGGGGCACCACCTTTCCGTCGCACGTCACGCCGGTCGTCGCGCCGTCGGCGCCGGGGAACCTCCCGAACATGTGGTCGAAGGTCCGGTTCTCCTTGATGAGGAAGACCACGTGCTCGACGTTCGCGCGCGCGGCGGCGACGAGAGCCTCGTGCGAGGGCGCCGCCGGCGCGAGCAGCGCGCGCACGAGCGTCGGTTCGTCGCCGGGCATGCCCGCGAGCATCGCGAGCGCGGCGGCGGCCGCGACGATCGCGACGCGCGTTCTTTTCACGTCGCGGATCCGGCGGCCATGGCCGCCGATCCTATCCCGCGGGGAAGGACGAAGCCGGTCCCTCCACGTTCACCGTGGACTCGCCTGTCCCAGAGCGGACGACGATGATGTCGGCCGGTTCGTCCGCGGGGTTGCCCTCTCGATGGACGGCGCCCCTCGGCACACGGATGAAGTCGCCGGGCGCCGCGTCCACCATGAGGGATCCACCCGGCCCGAACTCCATCCTCAGGGCGCCGGTGAGGACGTAGATCACCGACTCGTGGTCGCCGTGGTGATGCCAGCCGGAGACCATCCCTGGGTCTGTGCGGGCGAGACCCGCCCAGACCTGGTCGGTCGCGAACGCCTCCTCGCGCTGCATGCCCGGCGTCGGCGGCCCCGGCCTCCGCTCGCCGGGCGTGACGACCACGATACGGTCGATGGGCTGGTCCATTGGGGTGGCCTTTCCTCGAATCGGCGCTTCGGTGGAGAATAGGGGGTCCGCAGGAGGGAAGTTCGTTCGTGTCGGATACCCCCATCGGGCGCGACCTTCGGTCCCGGTCACCCGGCTCGGGCGGACGTCGTCGCGGCCTTCTCGGGCGCCGTGCGCGCACGCAGCGCATGCTGGGCGACCACGGGCGATTCCGGCTGGAGCGCCCCTTGTTCGACGATCCCCTCGGCGCCGTGTGGGAGGGCATCAGCGGCGGGACCGGCGCGCGCGTGGCGATCCGCGTGTTCGACGGACCCGTCGTCGCGAGCGCCGACGCGCGCCGGGTGCTCCGTCAGCGGCTCGAGGCGACGCCGCAGATCCAGCACCCGAACGTCGCGCTCGTCTTCTATCACGAGGTCCCCGACAAGGGGCCGTCGTTCATGACCATGGAACGCCTGCGCGGAGAGACGCTCGCGGATCGCCTCGATCGCGAGGGCGCGCTGCCGCTCGAGGAGGCCGCCGAGATCGGGGCCGGCGTGGCGCGCGGGCTTGCGGCGGCGCACGCGCTCGGGGTGACCCACGGCGGCATCGATCCCGAGCTCGTGTTCCTCGGCCGGCGGGGGCCGAAGCTCCTGGGGCTTGGCCTCGGCGACCTCGCGAACGGCTCCCGCGGCGAGAGCGACGCCGCGCGCGACGTGCTCGAGGTGATGCGGCTCGTCCGATCGATGGCGGCGGATGCGTTTGCGGGAGGCAACGGCGAGCGCGCCTCGCTCACGAAGGTGCTCCCGGGCGGGAGCGTCGCGGAACGCGCGCTCAGCGACGACCCCATGGATCGGCCGAGCGCCGAGGAGCTCGCGAACGCGCTGTCGTCCGGTCGAGCCTCCGCGGTCGTCGAGCCGTTGGCGGAGCCGATCACGCCCGTCGTGCTGCCCGACGAGCCCCAGATCGACGAGATCGACGAGAAGGAACGAGCCCGCCGCGAGGCGGCCGATCGCGCCGCGAGCGAAGAGGCCGAACGGCTGCGCCGTGAGGAAGAGAATCGCGCGTGGCGCCAGCGCGAGGCCGAGGAACGAGCGGAAGCCGAGGCCCGCGAACGCGAGGAGCGCGAACGGGCCGCCGCAGCCGCCGGCCTGGCGGAGCGGGAACGCCTCGATCGAGAGGCCGCCGAGAAGACGGCCCGAGAGGCGGCGGAGCGGACTCGCCTCGAACAGGAGGAGCGCGATCGGCTCGAACGGGAGGCGGCCGAACGCGAGGCGGCCGAGCTCGCGCGGAAGCAGCAGCTGGAGTTGGAGGCCGCGGAGAAGGTCAGGCTCCAGCGCGAAGCGGAGGCCCGCGAGCAGCGGGAACGCGAGGCGAGGGAATGGGCCGAACGGGAGGCGGCGGCTCGCGCCGAGCACGAGCGCCGGGAGCGCGAGCGCCGGGAACGCGAGGTCGCCGAGCGCGCCGAACGCGAGAGGGTCGAGCGCGAGCGCTTCGAGCAGGAGGAGGCCGAGCGGGTCGAGCGCGTGCGCCTGGAGCAAGAGGCGGCCGCGAAGGCGGAACGGGAGCGGCTCGCGCGAGAGGCCGAAGAGCGCGCCCGACGCGAGCAGGAGGAGCAGGCCCGCATCGAGCGCGAGGCGGCGGAGCGCGCCCGACGTGAGGAAGAGGAACGCCAGCGAGTCGAGCGCGAGGCCGCGAAGCGCGCCGAGAAGGAGCGCGCGCGGCAGGAGGCGGAGGCGCGAGCCACCGCGAAGCGCGAGGCGCGTGCTCGCGCGAAGCAAGAGCGGGCGGAACGCGAAGCGGCCGAGCGAGCCGAACGAGAACGCGTCGCCAGGGAACGCGCCGAACAGGAGGCAGCCGAGCGAGCCGAACGTGAGCGGCTCGAACAAGAGGCTGCTGCGAAGGCCGAGCAGGAGCGGCTCGAACGGGAGGCCGCCGACCGGGTTCGTCGGGAACGGGAAGAACGGGAGCGGGCCGAGCACGAGGCTGCGGAACGCGCCCGACGCCAGGAGGAGGAACGTCAGCGGGCCGAACGCGAAGCCGCAGAACGGGCTCGACGTGAGCAAGCCGAACGAGAGCGCGCGGCGCAGGAAGCCGCCGAGCAGGCGGAACGCGAGCGCCTCGAACGCGAGGCGCGCGACCGCGCGGAACGAGAGCGCGCCGAACTCGAGGCGGCTCGTCGGGCCGAGAAGGAACGTGCGAAGCAAGAGGCCGCCGCCAGGGCCGAGGAGGAGCGGATCCGCCGTGAGCAGGCCCAACGGGAGCGCGCGGAGCAACGCGCGGCGGAGCAGGCGGAGAAGGAACGCGCGAAGCAGAAGGCGGCCGCCGAGGCGGAGCAGGAGGAGAGGGCGCGCGCCGAACGCGAGGCGGTCGAGCGAGCCGAGCAGGCCCGGCGGGACAAGGAACGCGCAGAGCAGCAGGTCGCCGAACGGATCGCGCGCCAGCGGGAGCGCGAGGCCGCCGAGGCGAAGGCGAAGCGCGAGCGCGCGGAGAAGGAGCGCGCGAAGCAGGAGGCGGCCGCACTCGCGAGGCAGCAACGGGAGGAGCGGGCGGCCGCGCGGAGCGCGGCCGCCGCGGAGCGGCGGGACGAGCGCCGCCGGCTGGCGGCGCAACCGATGAGCGCGGCCACGGCGCGCCGGAAGACGATCCGTGCCGTGCTGGCGGCCGTCGCCGTCACGGTGGTGTTCAGCGTGGCGGTCGGCGCGCTCATGAGCGCGGGGGAGGAGGCACCGTCGTCGTCGGGATCGAGATCAGGGTCGTCCTCGGTCTCGTCGAGCGCTTCCGCGCCGCCCGTGGTCACGGTGACCGTGCCCGACGTCACCGGCCGAAGGATTCCCACCGCCATCCGGATCCTGCACGAGGCGAACCTCGAGGTGGGCGAACTCCTCCCCGTGGCGGGCACGCCCGACCGCGTGATGAGGACGATCCCCACGGTGGGGTCGGCCGTCCCCGAAGGGACGCGGGTCTCGCTCTACATCGGCAACGTGAACGCCTGAGCCCTACTGGTTCACCTGGATCTCGGGACCGAGATCCAACGTGAAGCTCGCTCGCTCGAGCGAGCGGAGGGTGCAGCCTCGGGCCTAGCGCCGGGCGGGCCGGGTCGCGCGAGGGCGCAACGAGCGTCAGCCCCTGCGCGACTACACTGCCCCGCCGTGAGGATCCTGGTGGTGGGTGCCGGCGGCGTCGGATCAGCGTTCGCGCCGATCGTCGCCCGGCGCGAGTTCGCCGAGCGGATCGTGTTCGCCGACTACGACGAGGCGCGGTCCCGAAGCGTCGTCGATCGGTACGGC
>DATBIS010000139.1:0-7446 GCA_036556805.1 Actinomycetota bacterium
CGGCGACGGCGTGGGCGCGAACGACGTGTCGTTCCTGGAGTCGTTCCCGTACGTGGCCTACCCGCACGCCGGGTCGCACGCGGACGTGCACGTCCCGTCGTAACGAAGGCGAAGGGGGCCCGGCCGGAAGGCCGGGCCCCCGACCACCGAGGGAGGCGAGCATGCGGCAGGCGGCGAGGCTGGGAGCGGCGACGGCGATGGCCGTCGCGCTCTTCGTGCTCGCCGGCCTCGGGCTCTTCCGGGCCACCTCGGCCGAGGAGGCCCGACGGATCGGCGCGGGGGGCGCCGACGCGTTCGCGGGTCCCGCGAACGGCTCGCTCGAGGCGGCGATCGCCTCGCTGCAGGCGCGAGTCCGCGCCGAGCCCACCGACTGGCGCGCGCTCGCGACGCTCGGCCTCGCGTACGTGCAGCAGGCGCGCGTCACCGCCGACCCGAGCTTCTACCCGAAGGCCGACGGGGTGCTCGGCGAGTCCCTCGATCTCAACACCGACGACAACATCGACGGAGCCGTCGCGATGGGCGCGCTTGCGGCCGCCCGCCACGACTTCGCCGGCGCGCTCGCCTGGGGCGAGCGCGCGCGAGCGATCGACCCGTACCACGCCGCGGCGTTCGGCGTGATCGGGGACGCACAGATCGAGCTCGGCCGGTACGACGAGGCCTTCGCGACCTTCCAGCGCATGGTCGACCTTCGCCCGGACCTCTCGTCGCTCTCGCGGGTCTCGTACGCGCGCGAGCTCGTGGGCGACGTGACCGGCGCGGTCGAGGCGATGGAGCGAGCGAAGCGCTACGCGAGCGACGCGTCGGACCGCGCGTGGGCGTGCTACCAGCTCGGCGAGCTCGCGTTCAACCGCGGTGACCTTCGGGCCGCGGCCGCGCAGTACCGCGAGGGCGTCGCGCTCGCGAAGACGTTCGTGCCGAACGCGGCGGGGCTCGCGAAGGTCGCGTGGGCGCGCGGCGACCTCGACGCGGCGATCAGCGGCTACGAGGAGGTCACCGCGCGATACCCGTCGCCCGAATACGTGATCGCGCTCGGCGACCTGTACCGGCAGGCCGGGCGCGACGACCTCGCCGCGCAGCAGGACGGGTTGCTCGACGCCGAGGAGTCCCTGCTCCGGGCGAGCGGCGTGAACGTGGATCTCGAGCAGGCGCTCTTCGACGCCGGTCACGGGGATCCGCGCGGCGGCCTCGCGGCCGCGCGGGCCGAGTGGGATCGCCGTCACAGCGTGCAGGTCGCCGACGCGCTCGCGTGGGCGCTGCACGAGAACGGCCGCGACCGGGAGGCCGCGCGCTACGCGAGCCTCGCGATGCGCCTGGGGACGCGAAGCGCCCTGTTCGCGTTCCACGCCGGCATGATCCAGCGGTCCCTCGGCAACCTCGAGGCCGCGCACATGCTGCTCACGCGCGCCCACGAGATCAACCCCTTCTTCTCGATCCAGTACGCGCCGGTGCTCGAGCACGCGCTCGCACGGCTGGGAGGTCCCGCGTGATCCGGCGCGTCGCCGTCGTCGTCGCGATCGCGGCGATCGTCGCCCTGTGGCCCGTCGTGGCGTTCGCGCATCCACTGGGGAACTTCACGATCAACCACTACGCCGGCCTCGAGGTGGCGGCCGGCGAGATCCGCGTGGTCTATGCGCTCGACGTCGCGGAGATCCCCACGTATCAGCTGCGGTCGACGATCGATGCCGACGCGGACGGCACCATGGAACCCGCGGAGCTCGCGGCCTGGTCCGCGACGAAGTCGAGGGAGCTCCTCGGCGGCCTCGCGATCACGCTCGACGGCCGCGCCGTCGCCCTGCGGACCACGTGCGCGACCGCATCGCTCGGATCGGGTCAAGCGGGCCTCGCCATCCTCCGCTTCGACGGCGTCTTCGTGGGCGACGTGCCGGCTTCGGGCCGCGTGACGTTCGCCGACGCGAACGATCCCGACCGGGCGGGCTGGCGCGAGGTCACCGCCGTGGGCGTGAACGGCGTGGCCTTGCAGGGGTCCGACGTGCCCGCGTCGAGCGCGAGCGACGAGCTCCGCCGGTATCCGACCGATCTGCTGCGGAGCCCACTCGCGGTCACGAAGGCGTCCTTCGACTTCGGCCCGGGTGCCTCCGACGCGACGCCGTCCCTTGCGTGCGGCGGCGCGACGACGGCCGGCGAACGTCCCGGTGTGGAGGGTGGGGCGTTCGCCGGCCTCCTCGACGACACGGGCCCCGGCCTCGTGGCGCTCGCGCTGGTGCTCGCCGTCGGCCTCGGCGCGTGGCACGCGCTGCTTCCGGGCCACGGGAAGACGCTGATGGCCGCCTACATGGTCGGCTCGGAGGCGCGCGTGCGGCAGGCGATCGCGGTGGGCTCGGCGGTCGCCGTCATGCACACGGCGTCGGTGCTCGCACTGGGGTTGCTGGTCTTCACGCTCGAGCGCACGTTCACGCCGGAGGCGCTCTATCCGTGGCTCGGCCTGGTCTCGGGGCTCGTGGCGATCGGGCTCGGCGCATCGCTCCTGATCGCCCGCCTCTCGGCGTGGGCGGCGAGCCGCCATCACGACCGTCACCACGACCACGGGCACCCGCACGCGCACGAGCTGCCGGCCGGTGTGTCGCCGACCTCCCGGCGTGGCCTGATGGCGCTCGCGCTCGCCGGCGGCATCCTGCCGTCACCGACCGCCCTCGTCGTGCTCGCGGGTTCGATCCAGGCGCACCGCGTGGCGTACGGAGTCGTGTTGATCCTCGCGTTCAGCGCGGGCCTCGCCGTGGCGCTCGTCGCGGTGGGGCTCGGCGCGCTCCGGGCGCGCGAGACGATGGCGAGGCGGCTCTCGACGTCGTGGGGTCGGTTGATCCCGGTGCTGTCGGCGGGTGCGATCGCGGGGGTCGGGGTGTTCCTCGCGATCCGCGGCGTGGGTCAGATCGCGCTCTAGGGCTCCGTTAGGCCGCGGAGCTCCAGGTCTCGTCGACCGGCTCGGTGTGCGCCGATCCCGCCGGCACCTCGTCCACGAGCACCTTGTCGATGCGGGCGGAGTCGGCCGGGCAGGCGAGGATCACGCGCCCGTCCACGGGCCGGAAGTCCGCGCAGAACGTGTAGGTCGATCCCGACACCAGCCACACCCGCCAGACCATGTCCGGGCCCGGTTCGGGGACACCGGTGCCGTACAGCCAGAGCTCCTCGATACCGGGCCGGCCGTACTCGGTGACCGGACCGACGGGCACCTGGCGCGTGTCCGGCTGCTGTGAGAACTCGACGAACTGCTGGGCGAGAGCGGCTTGCCTCCGTGCGTCGCTCGCTTGCATCCCCTGGGTCACCGCGAGCCCTCCCAGACCGAGCACCGCGACGACGCTCGCGGCGGCCGCGAACAGCACGGCCGGTCGCCGGCGCGGAGCCGGCACCTCGAGCTCGCGGTGCAGGCGAGGCAGCAACACGTCGGGCGCTGCGATCGGCGCCGGCTCGAGCGCGAGGTCGGCGGCAACGTCCCGGTAGCCGGCGAGCGCGTCGCGGCACCTCGCGCACCCGGGCACGTGCTCGGAGAGCAGGCGGTCGGCCTCGCGCGCGTCCTCACCGGAGAGCGAGCGGAGCACGTAGCCCGCGAGCAGCTCCTCGATCGCCTCGTGCTCCAAGCTCAATCCTCTCGGTAGAGCTCGCGGCGCAGCTTCCTCATGGCCGCGAGCGTCCTGGTCTTCACGGTCCCGAGTGGGATGCCGAGCTCCTCGGCGATCGAGACCTGAGTCTTTCCCTGGAAGTACGCCATCTCGAGCACCTGCCGTTGCTCCGGAGGCAGCGTTCGGAGGGCATCTCGGACCTCCTGGCGCCTCGAGGAGAGGAAGGTTTCCTCGACCACGTCGTCCGCAACATCTTCGCCACGGAGCGGCTCGAGGTTCGAGGCACGCTCGGACCGCTTCCGGAGCCGATCCTCGCGCCGAACCGTGTCGACGGCCCGGTGGTGAACGAGCGCGAGGAAGAAGCTCCGGAACGGGCCGCGCGCGGGATCGTACGCCTCGGGTGCTCGCCAGAGGGCGAGGAACGCGTCGTGCACCACGTCCTGGGCGAGCACCTGCTGGCCGGTGAGGCGAAACGCGAGCCCGTAGGCGGGCCCCGCGTAGCGCCGGTAGAGATCGTCGAACGCGCCCCGGTCGCCGGCCGCCAGCCTCCGATGGAGCTCCAGGTCGTCGAGGTCGCCCCCTTGCACGGCCACAGTCTCTCGCACGCCGTCGGTACCATCCTCCGCGTGCGTGTCGTCCTGTACTCCCGGCCCCGCTGCGGACTCTGCGACCAAGCCCGCGCCGTGATCCGGGCCGAGCTCGGGCGGTCGACGTTCGACTTCGAGGAGATCGATGTCGAGTCCGACGATGCGCTCGAGCTGGAGTACGGGATCCGCATCCCGGTCGTCCTGGTGGACGGGGAGGAGCGGTTCGAGATCAGCGTGGATCCCGCCGCGTTCGCCGCGCTCGTGCGTGCTTGAGCCTCGGGTAGGCCACGCACCGCGGTCGCTCGTGCACTTGTGAACGGCCGATCCCGCGCGCTACCCTCTCTCGATGGCGCCCCGGCGGAGCTCCCACGGCGGAGATCGATCGATCCCCGAGGCCACCGTCGGCCGGCTGCCCGTCTACCTCCGCGCGCTCGTCGATCTCGCGGAGTCGGGGGCGGCCACCGTCTCGTCCGAGGCGCTCGCCGACGCCGCGGGTGTGAACAGCGCGAAGGTGCGCAAGGACCTCTCGCACCTCGGGTCGTACGGCACGCGCGGCGTGGGATACGACGTGGCCTACCTCATCCACCAGGTACGCAGGGAGCTGGGGCTCACCCAGCACTGGGCGATCGCGATCGCCGGCGTCGGGAACCTCGGCCACGCGCTCGCGAACTACAAGGGCTTCGCCGAACGAGGCTTCCGTGTGGCAGCGCTCGTCGACGTCGATGCATCGAAGATCGGCGAGCGCATCGCCGGCACGGTGGTGAGCCAGCTCGACGACCTTCCTCAGCTCGTCCGGGAACACGATGTGGCGATCGGGGTTCTCGCGACGCCCGCCACCGCCGCGCAGGAGGTCGCCGACCGGATGGTCGAGGCCGGTATCAGGTCGATCCTGAACTTCGCCCCGGCCGTGATCTCGGTGCCGGCGGGCGTGTCCGTGCGCAAGGTGGACCTCGCGATCGAGCTGCAGATCCTCGCGTACTACGAGCAGCGAAAGGCGACGCTCGCCGAGGTCAAGCGTCGCGGGCGCGCGGTCGCCGACCTCGCGAGGCTCTGACCGCTCCGCCGTAGCATCGTTCCGTGGCGACGACCGTGCTGTTCGACGCGGGCTGCGGGTTCTGCCGCTGGTCGACGAACAAGATCCGGTCTTGGGATCGACGAAAGCATCTCCGGTTCGTGCCTTTGCAGTCGGATGAGGCGAATGACCTGCTCGCAGGCGTGGATCCCGAGCGTCGTTCGACGTCGTGGCACCTGGTCGACGCGTCCGGCCGGGTGTATTCGGCGGGCGCCGCGGTCTCTCCGCTTCTGCGTCAGCTCCCTCTTGGGCGGGCGCCGGCTTGGGTCGTCGAGCGGGCGCCCGGTCTTGCGGATCGGGCCTATGAGGCGGTGGCGCGGAACCGGGACCGGCTGGGGCGCATCGTCGGAGAGCGCGCGTGTCGCGTCGACCCGAGTTCGTCGAAGAGGTGATCGGTGTTCTGGGGCTACTTCGCGATCGTGATCCACATCACGAAGAAGATCACGAGCACCATGATCCCGAACAGGATGAACTGCACGATCCCCTGATCCAGAAGGGGAATCTCGACTCCCAGCATCGTCCCCTCCTTCCTAGGCCGGCCCGTACCAGGCCGGGGCCGCCCCGCCGGTGAGGAACTCCTTGCGCTTCTTCTCCGCCCGGTCGAGCAGCGGGAGGTGCAGCGCGAGCAGCAGGATCGAGCCACCGAGGAACATGTACGAGTAGCGGGGGACCGCCCCCGAGTCGTGGTACAGCAGCACGGTGAACACCGGGCCGCCGCCGGAGAAGAACGCGTGCGCAGCCGCCAGCGGCGTCTTCCCGTCGGGCGCCGTCGCAAACTTCACGTCGTCCACCGTGAACTGGGACGTCTGCAGCGCGTGCGGATCGAGGTTCGGATCGGTGATGCCGAGGTCGGCGTTCGCGGCGGCCGCGACGAACTGCTGGACCACGCCTTGCACGCCCTGCTCCGAGGCCGTGTCGTTCTTGTTGGTGCCGGGTGTCCGCCACTCCTTGCCGTCGGGATACGTGAGGAACGTGTCGTACCGAACGGCCTTCGTCTCGACGCCACTCGACAGGATCGTCCAGGCGGGCAGGTGCCCCTGCGGCCCGAGGTTCGTCGGCGTGGTGGGGCCCTGCGAGAAGTACCCGAAGAGCCACACCGAGGACAGGATCGCCATCCACCCGAAGAACGTCACGGCGACCATGAGGTAGGCCATCCACCTGCCGAACACGGCCGTGAGCATCACGTACACGCTTCCGACGAACAGCACGAACCCCATCGCGACGCCGACGCCGCCCTTCACGAGCACGCCGCATTCGATGTGCAGCCCGACGCAGGTCTCCATCAAGCCCCCCCGCTCGGGCTCGCGCTGGGGCTCGCGGCCGCCGACGCCGACGGGCTCGCGAGGTCGGGGTTCAGGCAGTGGTTCTCGGAGAACGGGATGTCGTTGATCGAGACGATGTACTGCACGAGGTCGTCGATCTGCTGGTCGTCCATCGCGCCCTCGAACTTGATGCTCCACGACGGCATGCCGGCGGCGACCCGCCCCTGCTCGATCGTCGTGCGGATCTCCTCGACCGTGAGGTGCGTGCACGCGACCGTGAGGTTCGCCGGGTAGATGAAGTGCGGCGAGCCGTCCGGGTTCGCCCCGGCCTGGATCACGCCGCCGTGGAGCTCCGGGCCGTGGCACCGGACGCAGCCTGCCCCCAACTGGTTCTCCTCGGAGAAGTACAGCGTGGTCTCGTGGCCGCGCTCGATGCTCAATGCCTGGCGCTCCTTGTCCTGCGCGAGGTTCGTGGAGGGCTCGCGGAGCCAGTTGAGCGGCACCCAGATCGCCATGAAGGCGACGAGGATCACGGCCCAGCCCTGGAGCTTCTGCAGGAGCGGCGTCTCGAGTGCGGCGTCGGCCGGGCCAGGGCGCATGGCGCGCGGGATGTCCGGGCGTGGCTCGCCGCCCCGCGCGCGGAGGGCGAGCACCCCGCCGACAACCAGGACCAGCACGAGGCCACCCAGCACGACGAGCGCGACCCCGAACCCCGAGGACAGCGCCAACATGGTCCCAAACCCTCCTCAGACGCAGTACGGGCCCTGGGGCGGCTTTTGGATCGTGTCGGTGCCCCTGGGCGGACCCAGGATGATGAGCGACGTGTCCACCAGCACGTTCCCGCCCTCCACTTTCACGGTGAACCGGTCCATGCCGCGCGGTGCCGGGCCGAGCTGGTATTCCCCGGCGCCGTTGTACTTCGATCCGTGACACGGACACTCGAACCACTT
>DATBIS010000140.1:0-7541 GCA_036556805.1 Actinomycetota bacterium
CAACGCGAGCGCTCTCCCCGACGGGTCAGGCCGGCAATTTCCCCGTCGTGCTGATCGACGGCGTGGTCGGCGGGGTGTGGCATCAGCGGCGCTCCGGCCGGACGCTTGCGGTCACCGTCGAACCACTGCACGAGCTCAGCACGACGCGTCGCAAGCAGCTCGAAAGGGAAGTCGAACTCGTGGGGTCGGCCATGGAGGCCACGCCGACGCTCACCGTCGGTCGAGTCACGGCCGGACCCCACGCGTGAAGGGCTCGCGCTCGTACACCACGGGGTTCGCGCAGTGCGGGAGCCGCTCGCCGTTGAGACCCGCGAGGAGATTGTCCACCGCGAGGTGAGCCATCCTGCTCCGCGTCTCCACCGACGCCGAGCCGATGTGGGGCACCAGCACGACGTTGTCGAAGTCCAGCAACGGTGAGTTCGGGTCGAGTGGCTCGTTCTCGTAGACGTCGAGCGCTGCCCCGGCGATCCGTCCCTCCCGGAGCGACTCGATGAGCGCGCGCTCGTCGACGATCCCTCCACGGGCCGTGTTGATGAGATAGGCGTCGGGCTTCATCAACGCCAGCTGCTCGCCGCCGATCAGTCCTCGCGTCTCGGGCGTGAGCGCGCAGTGGATCGACACGAAGTCCGACCCCTCGAGGAGGTCCTCAAGACTCACCGGACGAGCGCCGGGAACGTCCTTCGGTGACCGCGAGGAATACACGACCTCCATGTCGAACCCGGCCGCTCTTCGTGCCACCGCCGTCCCGATCCGACCCATCCCGACGATGCCGAGTCTCTTGCCGAAGACGTCGCGGCCGGTGAGGAGGTCGAGGCTCCACGTCTCCGGCCTCCACAGGCCGGAGCGGAGGTATCGCTCGGATTCCGTGATTCGCCGCCCGACGCCGAGGATCAGCGCCCACGTGAGATCAGCGGTGGTCTCGACCAGGACGCCGGGCGTGTTGCCCACCGGGATCCCTCGATCGGTGGCCGCCGAGAGGTCGATGTTGTCCACCCCGACCGCCATCTGGGAGATGACGACAAGCTTCGGCGCACGTTCGAGAACCGCGACGTCGACGCGGTCGGTCCAGATGCAGACGAGTCCACGCGCGTCGGCGAGGTTCTCGAGCACGAACTCAGGTGGAGCCGGCCCGGACTCACTCCACAGCCGAAGCGAGGCGACTCCTTCGAGCCGATCGAGCGCGCCGCCCGGGAGACGGCGGGTCGCAACGACGTTCGGCAGATGCAAGTCCCTCACGCTCTGAATCCCTTCCCTTCTGGAGGGCCGATGCGTTCAGGATGGCCGGGCAAGCGAGCGACGGTGCTCTGGTAAGCATTTCGCAACATCAGGAGGTCATGATGAGCCTCATGGTTCCGCCGCGAGTGCTGGTGGTCGACGACGAGCCGATGGTTCGCGAGGTGCTCGCGAAGTATCTCGAGAAGGACGGCTTCGAGGTGGCCACGGCCGAGGACGGCGAACAGGCCTTGGCGAGATGTGCCGAGTCGACCCCGGATCTCGTGCTGCTCGACCTCATGTTGCCCAAGATCGACGGCCTCGAGGTATTTCGCCGGATGCAGGGAGCCGGCGCGCAGACGCCCGTGATCATGCTCACGGCCAAGGGCGAGGAAACCGACCGCGTCGTCGGTTTGGAGCTCGGCGCCGACGACTACGTCACGAAGCCGTTCTCCCCTCGCGAGGTGGTGGCGCGCGTGCGCGCCGTGCTCCGGCGATCCGCGAGCGCCGCGACGAACGGAGCCAACTCGTACACGGTGGGCCGGCTCGCGATCGATCCGGGTCGGCGGGAGGCCACGGTGGCAGGAAGGCCCGTGAAGCTCACCAGGAAGGAGTTCGACCTCCTGCACTACCTCGCGTCGAGGCCGGGCATCACGTTCACCCGTGTCGAATTGCTCGAGGATCTCTGGGACTTCGCGTACAGCGGCGACACGTCGACGATCACGGTCCACGTGCGGCGGCTCCGCGAGAAGATCGAACCCGATCCCTCCGACCCGACCCACCTGATCACGGTCTGGGGTGTCGGCTACCGGTTCGAGCCATGACCGGGTGGCGGACGCTGTGTCTCGTTGTGGCGGTGGCCGCCGCCGGCGCCGCCGGAACGTTGGCGGTGGGCGCGGCGACCGGCATGGGTTCGGGCGATCTCGTCCACCTCCTGGGCCTCCTGCTGCCCGCCGCCGCCGTCACGGTCGTTGCGGCGGTCGGCTCGCGTCCGCTCCTGGCCCGCGCCTCGCTTCGCCAGCGATTCGTCGCGGTCGCGCTCATGGCGATCGTCGTCGCGCTCGCGAACCTCGCGGTGCTCACCACGCAGATGTTCGTGAGCGATCACGACGCGACGTTGGTGGCCGTCTTGCTCCTGTACTCGGTCGGCGCGGGGGTCGGTGCCGCGCTCGTGCTCGCGCGATCGTCTTCGGCGGCCGTTCGGCGGCTCGCCGAGACGGCGCAGGCGCTCGGCGCCGGCGACCTCGGCGTCCGTGCCGGCGACGTCGGTGCCGGTCCCGAGCTCGACACGCTCGCACGCACGCTCGATGCCATGGCGGCCGGCCTGGAGGAGTCGTTGGAACGCGAGCGTGCGCTGGAAGGTGTACGGCGTGACCTCATCACCGCGGTGTCGCACGACCTTCGCACGCCGCTCGCGAGCCTTCGCGCGATGATCGAGGCCATCGACGAGGGCGTCGTCGACGATCCGGCCAGCATGCGCCGATACGCGAGGGAGATGCGGGGCTCCGTCGTGCAGCTGTCCGGCATGGTGGACGACCTGTTCGAACTGGCACAGCTCGATGCCGGCAGGATCGAGACGGAGACCCATCGTGCGCGGCTGGACGAGGTGGTGCGCACCGCGCTCGCCACCGTCGAGCCGGCCGCACGGCAGAAGCGTGTCGCGCTCGTCGCCGACCTCGGCGGTGCCGAGAACGTCCCCTGCTCGCCGCGCCTCACCCGAGTGCTGCAGAACCTGTTGGGGAACGCCGTTCGGCATACACCTGCCGATGGAACGATCCGGATCGCGGCCCGAAGAGCGGCGGACAGGCTCGAGGTCGAGGTCGAGGACACGGGCGAGGGCATCGCTCCGGAGGACCTCGCCCGGGTGTTCGAACCGTTCTTCCGAGCGGATCCTTCCAGGAGCCGCGGAGGCGCGGGGCTCGGCCTCGCCCTCGCCAAACGGATCGTGGAGACGCTCGGCGGACGCATCGGGGCGGAGAGCACGCCGAAGCGCGGCTCTCGCTTCGCGGTGGAGCTCCCCATCGCCTGAGCAGAGGGCGACGCATCGCCAAGCGGAAGGGCCCGGCCGCCCCTGAGGCGGCCGGGCCCTTCGGTTGGTTCCCTCCGTCAGCTCACGGCCAAGCCAACGGCCGAAGCGGGCAGCCCGGAGGCTCCGGCGATCGCCGAAAGCGATCCGTCGGAACCGATTCCGAATGCCGAAATCGTCCCGGCCCCGGAGTCGAGCGTGTAGAGGAAGTCCCCGCCGGCGAGGCCCATGTCGATCGGTCCCGCGTTCGTGGCACCCGCCACGCTCGCGAAAAGCGACAGGGCCCCGTCGGAGGCGATGTCGTATCCCGAGACGCTCGCGCTGCCGGTGTTCGTCGTGTACGCGAAGCGGCCGTCGGGCGTGACGACCACCCAACAGGCCGCGGTCTGCCCCGTGGGCACGGACGCGCTGATGGTCGTGAGCGTCTTGTTGCCGACCCGGTAGGACGACATCGCGCTCGCGTCCGGAGCGCCTCCGAACGCCTCGCTCACGACGAGCCTTCCCTTCGGGTCGAACGCGAACCCGAACGGCGTCGCCCCTTCGGACGCCACCGTGCTCGGGCCGGACAGCCGTCCGTTCGCACGCACCCGGAACAGGTCGATGAGATTGGTGTTCTTCTCCGTGACCACGACCTGCCGGCCGTTGGGCGTGAACTCCACCTGGGCCGGCCCGACCCCGGCGGACGAGAGCCCGACGGCCGATCGCTTCAGCCGGGTGAGCTCGCCCCGACCCGAGATCCTCAGCCCGGTGAGCTCGTCCGAGCCTGCGTTCAGCACGTAGATCAGGTTGCCGTGAATCGTGACGCTGATCGGCAGGTCACCGCCCGTGTTCGCGACGTCGGTGAGGGCGATGCCACTGCCGGACACGGCGAATGCGGACAGCTCGTCGCTGCCTGCGTTCACCGCGAGCAGCACGCGTCCGTCGTCGCTCAGGACGAGTGATCCCTGGCTCCCGAGACCGGCACCGCTCCCCAGGCCGCCGGTCGCCACGGATCCGGCCGGCGTGAGCGTTCCATCGGCAGCTCGGTCGAACACGACGACGGCGTTGCCGCCCGCGTCGTTCGAGAGCGTGAACACGGCGCCGGCGTTGCCCTGGCCCGCAGCGGGAGCGGCGCCGAGAACCAGGAGCACCAGCAGTGAGGCGAGCGCGATCGAGAGCGTTCGCGCGATGCGTTGGTGAACGTTCGTCATGGATTTGCCTCCCTCAAGAGCGTTCGAGGTCCGCGACGATGAAGCGCACCCCCTTCCCTCGTTCGGATGAATCGTCGCCGCTTCTCGAGCGTAGGAAGGCGGCCCTTACGGACCGCAGACCCCGTGATTACCCGAGTGTGAACACTCGCCGGCGCACCTCTCGAGCCGCAGATCCAACGCAACCGCGGGCTCGGCTCGCCGAGCCGGGCCCCGTCGCGCCGTTCGAGGTTCCGCGTCCGGACGGTCGGATGAAGATCTCAAGGGTTCATCCTCGTGCTCCACGCTTGCGATCTCCGTCGGAGCGTGGTCCCACCAGGTACCAGGTCTCCATCGGGCCCTTGCCCTTCACGTCGATCGTTCCACGAGGCGTGCATTCGAACTCGTCCTGCAGCAGCTCGTAGGTCGAGCGCGTGATCTGGATCTCGCCGGGTGTGCTGTTCGTCTCCATACGGCTCGCGACGTTCACGGCGTCGCCCCACAGGTCGTAGAGGAAGCGTTTCGTACCGATCACGCCCGCGACCACCGGCCCCGAGTTGATCCCGATCCTCAGCTTGAGCCCCAGATCGCCGGCGATCCCCGAGGTCGTCACCGCGTCCCGCATGTCGAGCGCGAGCAGCGCAGCCCTGCGCGCGTGATCGTTGCGCGGATCGGGCACGCCGGCCGCGGCCATGTAGCAGTCGCCGATCGTCTTGATCTTCTCGAGACCGTGCCGCTCGACGAGCGTGTCGAAGTGCGAGAAGAGGTGATCGAGCATGCCGACGACCTCCGCCGGCGCGAGCCGCCGCGAGAGCGGCGTGAAGTCCACGACGTCGGCGAACAGGATCGAGGCCGAGTCGATGTGATCGGCGATCGACTGGCTCTCCCCCTTCAGCCGTTCGGCGATCGTGCTCGGCAGGACGTTCACGAGGAGCGCCTCGGACTTCTCCTGCTCGAGTCGGAGCGCCCTGAGCGCCTCGTTGCGCTGGTTCGCGAAGGAAGCGAGCATCGTGAAGGCCACCGCGCCGGCACCGATCACGTTGAGCGCGAGCATCGTGCTCGTGAACCACAGCGGGAGGTCCGCATCCGAGAAGAGGAGCTCGCCGAGGATGCCGGTGAGCAGGAGGACCACCACGAACGCGGCGAACCAACGCACCGCTTGTCGCACCTCGAGGAAGACGAGGGCGCCGAGCGGAGCGAGGATCCCCCACAGTCCGACCCCGCCGGAGGGAAGGAACCCGCCAACGAGCATCAGACCGCCTGCCGTCGGCGCGACGAGGATGTCGAGGAGCTGGACGAGGAGGAGGAACCGGAAGCTCTTGATCCGGGCGAACACCATCAGGGACGCAACGGAGATCGCGAAGTAGACGAGCGGAGCGATCCCCACCGGCGACCCCAGGGCGAGGTACAAGATTCCCCACACGACGGACACGGGCGCGATCAGGACCGCGAGCAGAACGAGGAGCGCTTTCTTGGCGCGGAGATCATCGTCGTCCTGAGGATCGGCGCCGATCTTCGCGAGCCGGGCCGCCACGGCCGATATCCGGCGATGTCGCGGGCGGATCTCGGGCACGTCCACCGGCGCATCTTCGCCCGCGGCTGGTGAGAGCGACAAACGACGACCACGGACGCAGTCGACGTTCGCGCGATCAGGCTGAGGACGGTTCGAGGTGGTTCTTGATGTTCGCGAGGTCGCTGTGGAGACCTTGCGGGATGCCCTTCGAGATCTTCCAGCCGGTGATCTTCGCCAAGAACGTGGGCGCGACGAGCTCGGCACCCTTCGTGAGGGTGGTGGATCCGCCGTCCTCGGTGATCGTGAACCAATGATGGATGCGGCCGAGAGCCCCGGTGGAGTCCCAGGCGAACGTCTTGCCGGGAATGATCTCGGTGATCGTGCTCTGCTCGCGTTGCGTCCCGAACTGCTTCGCCGTGGTCGAATACGTGGTTCCCATCCCGACGGGGCCGTCCCCCGACTTCACGACCTCGAGGCCGTGTCCCGCCCATTCGCCGTGCCGGGTGAAATCGGCGACGTAGTCGAACACACGACCGGCAGGAGCGTTGATCGAGATCCGGTCTTCGAATCGCTTCATGGTTCCAGCTCCTCGTTGCTTGAAGACTACCGTAGGGCCGTGAGCGGCCGCATGACGGAGTCGAAGAACCTGCGCAGGCTCGACTCGTCCGCTTCCCAGGGCAGCATCAGGTTCAGCCGATCGACGCCGAGCTCCGCGTATCGTTGAGCGGTCGCCACGTCGACGTCGCCGGGTGGCGTGATCGTGACCTCGAGCGGCCCGAGGCCCGCGCGCCGCTCGACCAGGCCGGCGGTCTCGCGCAGGATCTCGAATCGCTTCGCGGTCTCCTCCAGGTCGAGTCCCCAGCCGTACCATCCGTCGGCGTCGCGCACCGTGCGACGCATCACCGCCGGCACGTAGCCGCCCATCACGACGGGCGGGTGTGGGCGTTGCATCGGATGAGGATGAGCTTGCACGCCGCCGACCCGGACGAAGGTTCCCTCGAACGCGGGATGCGCCTCCGTCCAGATCGCGCGGATCGCCGCGAGGTAGTCCTCGAGACGCGCCGCGCGGTCCTCGAACGGGATGCCGAGCCCGCGGAACTCTCGCTCGACGTACCCGACGCCGATGCCGAAGATCAGCCGGCCTCCCGACAGCACGTCCACCGTCGCGAGCTCCTTCGCGAGGATGAGCGGGTTCCGCAGGGGCAGCACGATCACCCCGGTGCCGAGCCGAACGGTGGTCGTGACCCCCGCGAGGAACGCGAGCGAGGTCACGGGGTCGAGGATCGGATCCTCGGGGTCCATCGGCGACGGCGGCTCGCGCGGATCCGCGTTCACGAGGTGCTCGGAGACCCAGATCGACTCGATCCCGACGGCCTCGGCGCACTCGGCGACCGCCAGCAGCATCTCGCGGGTCGCGTAGGGGCCCCCGGCTGCGGAGCACACGCCGATCTTCACGACCGCATCTTCACCCGACCGCGCTGGGCACGACAAACGTCGAGGCACGCCGGGCGAGGTTGGTCGAACGAGAGTCGAGTGGGAGTCTGGAAGGAGGTCACCGAAGCCTCGAAAGGGGACACTCCATGACGCCAACGAGATCGACGTCTCGAAGCACCGCCCCGGGTCC
>DATBIS010000141.1:0-19569 GCA_036556805.1 Actinomycetota bacterium
CCCGAACCGCCGCGCGTAGTAGCCGGCCACCGCGCGGCGGAACTCGGGCGAGCCCGAGTAGCTCGGATACCGATGGGTGCCGGGGTCCTCGACGGCCTGCTGCATCGTGCGAAGGATCCCCTCGGGGGTCGGCAGGTCCGGGTCGCCGACGCCGAGCGAGATGACGTCGACGCCCTCCGCTCGCTTCGCCTCGAGCTTGCGATCCAGCTGCGCGAACAGATACGGGGGCAGCGCCTCGATACGCCCGGCGACCTTCACGTGACCCTCGGTCGGCCGACCAACGCGGCGGGGTCGAGCACGCCGTCGAACACCTTGACGGCCGGCCCGGTGAGCAGGACGTCGTCGGCGAGGCGCTCCACCACGACGGGCCCGCCCGGGAACCGGACCACGCCCTTCGCGGCGACGAGGCCGGCCTCGTTCGCCGCCACGAGCACCGCGCAGGCGCCCGTGCCGCACGCCATCGTCTCGCCGGAGCCGCGCTCCCACACGCGCGCCTTCAGCTCGTCGCCCTGCAGCTGCACGAACTCCACGTTCGTGAGCTCGGGGAAGAGCTCGTGGTGCTCGAGCGCGGGTCCGATGTGCGCGACGTGGTATCGGTCGGGGTCATCGTCGAGGAACAGCACCAGATGCGGGTTCGACATCGAGAGCGCGCTCGCCTTCACCGTCATGCCCTCGCCCAGGTCGAATGGCTCCGCGAGGAACGTCTCCCAGGCGGGGCCTCGCATCGGGATCGCGGCCTTCGTGAACGCCGGCGGGCCCATGCCCACCGTCACCTCGTCGACCGCGCCGTCGCGAACGTGCAGGCGCAGGTGCCGGCGTCCACCGCGCGTGTCGACGTCGAGCTCGGTCGCCGTCGTGAAGCCCCGTTCGAACACGAGCTTTCCCAGGCAACGGATCCCGTTGCCGCACATCTCGGCGAGCGAGCCGTCGGCGTTGCGATAGTCCATGAAGAAGTCCGCCCCCTGGCCGGCGCGCACGACGCGGATCACGCCGTCGGCGCCCACACCGAAGCGGCGGTCGCAGATCGCGGCCACGGCCTCCGGATCGAGCGGCCGCTCGTCGTCGAGGTCCTCCACCAGCACGAAGTCATTCCCGGTGCCGTGGTACTTCGCGAAGTTCAGCTCCATCCGCCTTCCAGGTGCTCCAGGATGTCGTCGACGCGCTCGATCGCCCCCGCGGGGCCGGCCTCGAACCAGCGGATGCGTGGATCGCGCCGGAACCAGGCCATCTGCCGCCGGGCGAGGGACTTCGTCCGCGACACGGTCTCGCGCACGGCGTCTTCCACGGTGATGCGTCCATCGAGGTGCGCGGCCATCTCAGCGTACCCGATGGCCCGCGTGGAAGTGAGCCACCGACCCAGCCCGCGCGCGCGCAGCTCGCGGACCTCCTCGAGGAAGCCGCGGTCGAGCATCGCGCGGACGCGCGCCTCGACGCGCGCGACGAGGGTCTCGCGCGAGAGCTCGACCCCGGCGGCGCGGACGCGGCCGGGCGGATACCGCTCCCAGGCCTCCGCGAAGCTCGAGAACTCACGGCCGGTGATCGCCGCCACTTCGAGGGCGCGAACCGTCCGACGGACGTTGCCCGGCTCGATCTTCGCGGCGGCCGCCGGATCGGCGAAGGCCAAGCGGCGATGGAGTCCGGTCGCGCCCACGGCCGCCGCCTCCAGCTCGAGATCGGCCCTCGTGTCCGGATCGGTCCCGGGGAACTCGAGCTGATCGACGAGCGCTCGGAAGTACAGCCCCGAACCTCCCACGAGCATCGGGCGGCTCCCCCGGCGCGCGATCTGGTCGAGTGCGACCCGCCCCGCCCGCTGATACCGCGCGACGCTGAACGGCTCGGACGGCTCGGCGAGGTCGATGAGGTGGTGCGGCACGCGCGCGCGTTCCGCGGCCGACGGCTTCGCGGTTCCCACGTCCATCCCGCGATACACCAGCATCGAGTCCACCGAGACGATCTCCGCGCCAAGGGTTTCGGCGATCGCGAGCGCCGCTTCCGTCTTCCCCGAAGCGGTCGGCCCCACGAGCGCCAGCATGCCTACGGAACCGGAGCTTCGATCCGCACGGGCTCGCCGATCAGGTGATGCGGCGCCGCGGACGTGATGCGCGCGTCGAGGAACGTCCCGGGCTCCCATGCGCCATCCAGGTGCACGATGCGGTTGCCGCGCGTCCTCGCCTGCGCGAGCGGCCCGCGCTTGCCGAGCCCTTCGACGAGCACCTCGGCCACCGTCCCCACCTGCGCGCGCGAACGTTCCAGCGAGACGGACTCCTGCAGAGCCGTCAGGCGATCGAAGCGCTCCTGCACGACGTCCTTCGGCACCTGGTCGTCGAACGACGCCGCGCGGGTGCCGGGTCGCGGGGAATACTGGAACGTGTACGCCGAGTCGAAGCGAGCCCGTTCCACGACGTCGAGCGTGTCGAGGAAGTCCTCCTCGGTCTCGCCCGGGAAGCCCACGATGACGTCGGTGGACACCGCGATCCCGGGGATCGCGTCGCGGATCCGCTCGAGCCAGCCGAGGTAGCGATCGCGGCGATACGAACGACTCATCGCGCGCAGCACGCGGTCCGAGCCGGACTGCAGCGGGAAGTGAATGTGCTCGCAGACGCTCGGGGTCGTCGCCATCGCCTCGATGACGTCCGGTGTGAAGTCGTGCGGGTGCGGACTCGTGAACCGAAGCCGACGGATCCCCTCGACCTCGCCGACGGCGCGGAGCAGCTCCGCGAACAGCGGACGCCGGCTGGAGCCGGGGACGGTGAGGTCGCGCCCGAACGTGTTCACGTTCTGCCCGAGGAGCGTGACCTCGACCACGCCACGGCGCGCGAGGCCCTGCACCTCCGCGACGATGTCGCCGATCGCCCGCGAGCGCTGCGGTCCTCGTACGAACGGGACGATGCAGAACGTGCAGGCGTTGTCGCAGCCGGGCGCGATCGAGACCCACGCGCGGAACGCGTCGCTCCGCGTGGCGGGCAGGGCGCTCGGGAAGACCTCGGTGTACTCCGAAACATCCATCGCGGGCCCGTCCTCATCGGAGCGGCGCAAAAGGTCGAGGAGCCTCGGCAGCGCGTGCGTGCCGACGACCACGTCCACCCAGGGTGCCCGCTCCTGAATGAGGCCCTGATCCTTCTGTGCGAGGCAACCCGCGACGACGACCTTCAGCTGTGGATTGCGGTCCTTCAACGGCTTCAGATGGCCGAGGTTGCCGTAGAGCTTGTGGTCGGCGTTCTCCCGGATGGCGCACGTGTTGAGCACGACGACGCGCGCCTGGGCCACGTCGTCCGTGGGCGTCATCCCGTCGGCGCCGAGCATCCCCGCGATCCGCTCCGAGTCGTGCTCGTTCATCTGGCAGCCGAAGGTCCTGATGAGGAACCGGTTCTCCATGCAGGCAGGGTACCCGACCCGTGCCTGGGAAAGGTCGAAAGGGTGCCCGATGGGCCTCAAGCCTTACGCCCAACGGTCGAGAACTTCAGGAGACGTACGGGGGCCGTCCCCGGACGCCTCGGCTGCCCTCGGCCGAACGCCGGGGGCGATGGGAGACATCGTGAACGAGCGCGACGAAGCCGAAGAGCCCGACCTCGAGATCGACTTGACCGAGGACGGCGGGCGTCCCGAGGGCGACGTATCGGACGGCCGGATGCCGGAGGGCTCGGAGTCGAATCGCGCGGATCTCTTCGAACGGATCGATCGCGCCGAGGCGAGAGCCGTGGAGGCCCAGTCGCGCGCCGCCGAGCTGCAGGCCCGGGTCGCCGATTCGGAGGCTCGCGTCGCGCAGGCGGAATCCGGGGCCGCGGAGGCCGAGGTGCGCGCGCTCGAGGCCGGCCGGGAGGCGCGGGCGCTGGAGCAGCAGGTCGAGGAGGCACGCGCCGAGGCCCTCGAGGCCCGCGCGCGCGCCGACGAGATCGAGCAGCAGGCGGCGGAGCTGCGGTCGGCGTCGGAAGAGGCCGAGCGGCGCGTCGCCGCAGCGCAAGCCGAGGTCGAGGAGATCCGCGGACGCCTCATCGACATCGAGGGCGTCACGCAGGCCGCACGCGATCGTGCCGCCGAGGCGGAGACACGAGCCGCCGAGTCCGAGCACGCGCGCACCGCCGCCGAGGAACAGCTCGGGGAGCTGCACGAGCGCATCGCTCAAGCGGAGAGTCGCGCCACGGAGGCCGACGAGCGCTCGGAGGCCGAGCGTCAGCGAGCCGCGAACCTGGAACGTGTGGCCGCGGAGGCCCAGCAGCGTCGCGAGGAGGCCGACCGGCTGCTCGCCGCGTCGCAGGACCGCACGATCGAGCTCGAGGAGTCCGCCTCGCGGGCGCAGTCGCTCGCCGCGGAGGCGGAGGCGCGCGCGTCCGAGGCAGAGCGCCGCGCGTCGGCGATCGAGGAGGAGAACGCCCAGACGATCGCGACCCTCCGCGACCGGGCCGAGGAGCTGCAGCAAGCACTGGACCATGCGGCGACGGGGCACGCCGAGGCGCGCGCCGCCGCCGAGGAGAGCGCCGCGATGCGCGTGGAGGCGGAGCAGCGCGCCACGCGCGCGGAGTCCGTCGTTCAAGAGCTGGAGGAGCGGTTCGCCCAGGCCGATGCGCGCGCGAATCAGCTCGAGGAGCGCGTGGCCGAGGCCGACCGGCAGGTGACCGAGTCGCAGCGACACGCTTCGGAGGCCGAACAGCGCGTCGCGGAGGCGCACCAGCAGATCGCGGACGGCCACCAGCAGGTCGCCGAGGCCCGGCAGCAGGTCGCCGAGGCCACCGAGGCACAGACGCGCCGGATCCGCGAGCTCGAAGGCGAGGTTCGATCGCTGGAGGAGCGGCTCGCCGAGGTCGATGCCGCACATGCCGCCGCCGCGGGCGACCTCGAGCGCGTCGCCAGCGAGCGAGCGTCGTCGGAGGAGCAGCTCGCCGAGATGCAGTCGCGCCTGGAGTCGTCGGAGCGTCACGCCGAGGAGCTCGAAGCCCGTGCCCGAGAGGCCGCCGAGCAGGCAACGGCGACGCAAGACCGTCTCGCCGAGGCCGAGCGCGAGCTCGCGGCCGCGCACGAGCGCGCGGCGTCGGCGGACGAGCTGCAGAGCTCCACGCAGACGTTGCAGCAGCAGATCGCCGCCCGCGACCGCGAGGCGGCGGACCTGCGGGCACAGCTCGAGGCCGCGAACGCTCGAGTGGGCTCGATGGAGGAGGCCATGGCCGCAGGGTCGGATCGCGCGGCCGCGGAGTACGGCGACAAGGTTCGAGAGCTGGAAGAGCGGCTCGCCGCCGCCGAGCTCACGGCCGAGCAGGCCCGGCTTCGCGTGGAGGGAGCCGATGAGCTCACGGCCCGCGTCGCGGACCTGGAGGGTCAGCTGCAGCAGGCGCTCGCGCGCGCCGACGCCGTCCCGACGGGCGACGGCGACGCCGGCGAGGCCGTGCGCCAGCGCATCGCCGAGCTCGAGGAGGAGGTTCGGCAGGCCGAGCAGCGAATCGACGAGACCGACATGCGTGCGCGGCGCGCGTACGCCGCGGCCGAGTACGCCGAGGCTCAGCTGGAGGCGGCGCGCGAGCGCGGCGAGGTCATCGTCCGGGAAACGACCGGGCCCGAGGTCCAGCGCGAGGTCGAACGCCTTCGCGCCGAGCTCGCGGCCGCGAAGGCGCGGGCGGGCGAGGTCGACGGGGCGGTCGCCCAGCCGTCCGACCAGAACGCCTGGTAGCGACCGCTACCGCGCGTACTCGACTGCGCGGGTCTCGCGCACCACCGTGATGCGGATCTGCCCCGGGTACTGGAGCTCCTCTTCGACCTGCTTCGCGATGTCTCGCGCCATCACCTGCGCCTGAAGATCGTCGACGTCGATCGGCTCCACGACCACGCGCACCTCGCGACCGGCCTGCATCGCGAACGTCTTCTGCACCCCCGGATAGGAGTTGCAGATCTCCTCGAGCCGCTGCAGGCGCTTGATGTAGGTCTCGAGCGACTCGCGGCGCGCGCCGGGCCGTCCGCCCGAGATGCCGTCGGCGATCTGCGCGAGGACCGCGTGGATCGAGTGCTGCTCGACCTCCCCGTGATGGGACTCGATGCAGTGCACGACCTCGGGATCCTCCTTCAACCGCCGGGCGATCTCCGCGCCGATGATCGCGTGGGAGCCCTCCACCTCGTGCGTCACGGCCTTGCCGATGTCGTGCAGGAAGGCTCCCCGCTTCGCGATCGCCGGCGAGATCCCGATCTCCGCCGCGATCGCCGCGGCGATGTGCGCGCTCTCCACGAGGTGCTTCAGGACGTTCTGCCCGTACGACGTCCGGTACTGCAGCCGCCCGAGCAGCTTCACCATCTCGGGGTGGATGTCGGTGATGCCGACCTCGGCCACCGCGTCCTCCCCCGCCTTGCGGATCTGCTCATCGAGCTCGCGCAGCGACCGCTCGTGGATCTCCTCGATGCGCGCCGGGTGGATGCGGCCATCTTGCACGAGCTTCTCGAGCGTCAGTCGCGCCGCCTCTCGCCGCACCGGATCGAAGCACGAGAGCACGACCGCCTCAGGGGTGTCGTCGATGATGAGGTTCACGCCGGTCGTCGCCTCGAACGCGCGGATGTTCCGCCCTTCACGGCCGATGATGCGTCCCTTCATGTCTTCGCTCGGCAGCGCGAACACGCTCACGGTGGACTCTGCCGTCTGCTCGGAGGCCACGCGCTGGATGGCGATCGTCACGATCTTGCGGGCCCGCTCCTCGCCGTCCTCGCGCGCGCGCTGCTCGATCTCGCGAACGGTCGTCATCGCGGAGCGCTTCGCGTCGTCGACGACCTGCGCGACGAGTTGCTTGCGCGCCTCGTCGGCCGTCATCCGCGCGATCTTCTCCAGCTGCGCGCGGTGAGACTCGGCGGCGCGCTCCAGCTGTTGGCGGACGAAGGTCAGCTTCTCCTCGCGCTCGTCGAGGTCGGTGGCCCTCGTCTCGACGGTCGCGAGCTTGCGATCCAGCTGCTCCTCGGTCTGTGAGACGCGACGTTCGATGCGCTCGATCTCGTCCCTGCGCGCCCGGCCCTCCTCCTCGACCTCGCGGCGCAGCCGGTCCGCTTCCTCCTGGGACTCCTTCCGGGTGCGGAGCGCGAGCTGGTCGGCATCGCGTTCCGCGTCGATGAGCATCTTCTGGGCACGCGCCTCGGCGCTCTGAGCGTTCTGCGCGGCAATCGCCTTCCGATACAGGACGCCGGCCACGAATCCGACGGCAAGGCACACGGCGCCCACGATCGCAGGAACCATCGCTCCTCCTCGAGTTCAGGAGAGAACCGGGCGGTCCTCGCGAACGAGCCGGCGCGTGGCGAGCTCAGGGGGCGCGTTCGAACGGCGTTCGACCGAGCTCCCGGGGTTCCGTCTTCTTCCTGTGGATGGACTCGCTCACGGTGTCGCTGGAACGGTTGGAATGCCGAAGGTGGTTCTCTCGTGTCCTGATGCTACGGCGCGGGGGGGGCACGGTACAAGAGGTGCGGTTCCTCGGCGTCCTGCAGGCTGAGGGCCGTGCGGGCGGCGTCCCTCGCCACCTCGGGTGCGTAGCCCCGCCGCATCAGCAGGCCGCTCAGCCTGGCGAAGGCCTTCGCCGGGTCGACCCCTCGGAGCCTCGTCGCGCGCGCGGCCGCGAGCTCGTGCGCGCGCGCCGCCTCGTCGTCGGGCGCCTCGGCGAGCACCGCCTCGATCGTAGGGCGGGCGACCCCTTTCGCCGCGAGGGCACGGCTCACCCGCCGTGCCCCGGAACGCCGCCGGCCGAACTCGTGCTCCGCGACCTGCCGCGCGAACGCCTCGTCGTCGATCAGCCCGACCCGTTCGAGCCGCTCCACGACGACCGACACCTCCTCGGCCTCGAACCCCGCCCGCAGCAACCGGGTCTCGAGCTCGCGCCGACTGCGCGGTCGGACCGCGAGCAGGCCGAGCGCGCGCTCGTGACAGCTCTTCGGGCTCGCGGGCGGACCGGACCTACGCGCGGGCATCGTCCTTCGACGACTTCGCCTTCCCGCCGGCCGCAACCGTGGCCGCCTCGTCGAGCACGAGGTCCGGGACGATCTCGATCGGGGTCTCGTCGCCCTCGGTGCCGAAGCTCGTGAGGCCCACGGCCTCACGGACGCGGCGCTCGATCTCGTCGCGCGCGTCCTGGTGCTCGGCGAGGAACTGCCGCGCGTTCTCGCGCCCCTGCCCGAGCTGGTCGCCCTCGTACGTGAACCACGCGCCGGACTTCTTGATGATCTCGAGGTCGACCCCGACGTCGAGGAGCGAGCCCTCCTTCGAGATCCCCTTGCCGTACATGATGTCGAACTCGCACTGACGGAACGGCGGCGCAACCTTGTTCTTCACGACCTTCACCCGCGTGCGGGACCCCACGACCTCCTGCCCGTCCTTGAGGTTCTCGATCTTGCGAACGTCGAGCCGCACCGAGGAGTAGAACTTGAGCGCGCGACCGCCGGGAGTGGTCTCGGGGCTCCCGAACATCACGCCGATCTTCTCGCGCAGCTGGTTGATGAAGATCGCCGACGTGTCGAAGCGTGAGAGCGTGCCGGCGAGCTTCCGCATGGCCTGGGACATGAGCCGCGCCTGCAGCCCGACGTGCGTGTCGCCCATCTCGCCCTCGATCTCGGCGCGCGGGACGAGCGCGGCCACCGAGTCGATCACCACGAGGTCGAGCGCCGCCGATCGCACGAGCATGTCGGCGATCTCGAGGGCCTGCTCCCCCGAGTCCGGCTGCGAGACGAGCAGCTCGTCGATGTTCACCCCGAGGTTGCGCGCGTACGTGGGATCGAGGGCGTGCTCGGCGTCGATGAACGCGGCGATGCCGCCACGCGACTGCGCCTCGGCGATCATGTGCAGCGCGACCGTGGTCTTGCCGGATCCCTCCGGTCCGAAGACCTCGACGATCCGCCCCCTCGGGATGCCGCCGACCCCCAGCGCGATGTCGAGCGCGAGGGACCCCGTGGGGATCACCGAGATGCCCGCTCCCATCGGGTGCTCGCCGAGCTTCATCACGGCGCCCTTGCCGAACTGCTTCTCGATCTGCTGGAGCGTGACGTCGAGCATCTTGTCGCGGTCCACCGCGGCCTCCTTCTTCCCCCTCGCCCGATCCGCGATCCCGCGGAGGGCCTCCTCCCCGGCCAGCGGGCGAAGCCTAACGAGCGCGTCCGACATAACTTACACCCCTGTCATTCGTGGCTGCTCGGGAGCCCTCAGGCTACTCGAACACGTGTTCGGTTACAAGCAGCCCGCTCATCCCGCGAGTGGGAACGTCGCGAGGCGCTCGTACACCGGGGCCGGGCGTCGAAGGTGGCTTCGGAACAACGCGAGGGCGTCGACCGCGAACGGAGGGGTCTCGAGCGGCGTGGCCCCGAACTCCTCCGGCAGCGCGAGCGGCGGCTCGCTCCGCGCCACCGTGAGGTGGGGTTGGAAGGCCCGGCGCTCGGGCGCGAACTCGCGCGCAAGCGAGGCGTCGATCGCGCGCGCGATCCGCGCGAGATGCTGGCCGTCGTCGTCGAGGCCCGCCCACACCACGCGCGCGCGCCGCGCCGACGGGAACGTGCCGAGCCCTCGAACCCTCGTCGGGAACGCCGGCTGGTCCCCGGCGACGGCCCGCAGGGACTCCTCCACCCATCCGATGAGCCGGGGCCGGGTGGCCCCGAGGAACTTCATTGTGACGTGCCAGTTCTCGCGCGGCACCCATCGCGCCTTCGGAAAGCGCTCCCGCCACGGCGCGAACGCCTCCCAGGTCACCGACTTCGCGGCGTCGGGGATCTCCACCGCCACGAACAGCCGGAGCGGCTTCGCGCGATCGCGGCTCGCGGCATCCGCCGCCATCTCAGACGACGCGGTTCGAGGTCGGGAGCGGCAGGCCGTCGAGGAAGCGGCGCACGAGGTCGAGCCCGGCCTGCTCGGCCCATCGCCGCACGCGCTCCCGGTCGGCTCCCGCGGTGAAGGTACGGACGTGCGAGACGTCGTCCCCCTCGAGCGCGACCCATACCGTTCCCGGCTCCGCCCCGCCGTGCGCCTCCGGGCCGGCGGCACCGGTGAGCGACACCGCGAGGTCGGCGCCGAACACGCGCCGGGCGCCGCCGGCCATCTCGCGCGCACACGCCTCGCTCACCGGACCCGGGCCGTCGAGCGTCTCCCTCGACACGCCGAGCACCGCATGTTTCGCGTCGGCCGTGTACACGACCGCGGACCCCACGAAGTGCTTCGACGCCCCCGGCACCGACGTGAGTCGGGTCGCGACGCCGCCCCCCGTCAGCGACTCCGCGCACGCGAGGGTCGCGCCGCGCGCATCGAGCAACCGGACCACCGTTTGCTCGAGGGAGGCGTCGTCGACGCCGAACACGACGTCTCCGAGTCGCTCACCGATCTCGGCCGCGATCGGGTCGATGAGCGCGTCGGCCTCCTCGTTCCCGACGGCCTTCGCCGTGAGTCGCACCTTCACCTCGCCTGCGGAGGCTAGGTAGGCGATCGTGGGGTTCGTGAGGCTCACGAACAGGTCGTCGAGGACCTCCGCGACGCGCGATTCCGAGATCCCGACGCATCGAAGCGTCCTCGAGACGATCGCTCCTCCGGTCAACGCGGCGAGCTCGGGAAGCACGGTTCCTTCCATCATCTCGACCATCTCGACCGGCACGCCCGGCATCGCGTAGATCCGGCTGCCTGCGACCTCGCCGATCAGGCCGGGCGCGGTGCCGCGGACCGGCGTGATGTACCGGCAACCCTGCGGCACCTCCGCCTGCCGGAGGTTGTTCTCCGACATGGTGCGCCCGATGCCGGCGAACTTCGCCCGAAGGAGTCCCTCGATCGCCGGGTGCGCGACGAGCGGGACGCCGAGCAGCTCCGCGATCGCCTCCCGCGTGATGTCGTCCTGCGTCGGGCCGAGGCCGCCCGTCACGAGCACCGCGTCGGCGCGCGACGAGGCCAGCCTGAGGGTGTCGACGATCCGCTCGGCGTTGTCCCCCACGACCTGGTGGTGCACGACGTCGACGCCGATCGCCGCGAGCCGCTCGGAGATCCAGCGTGCGTTGTCGTTGGCGATCTGCCCGAGCAGGAGCTCGGTGCCGACGGCGACGATCTCCGCTCTCACCCGCCGGCCACCGCGCCCGGCGACGGGCTCACACCCGGGATCTCCTCGCCCGGTGTGAAGGTGCGCTCCCACGGCTCGCCGCGCGCGCCCGGCGTTCCGAGGTCGATGCCGTTCACGGTGAGCGCGACCGTACGGCCCTTCGCGATCGACACGACGAGCGCCGTGTCGGCGGCGAACGAACGCGTCTCGCCCCGCATCAAGTGGTAGCTCGCCGGCGGTGCGCCGTCGACCGTGATCGCGACGTCGGCCTCGTGGTTCGCGACGAGGACCGCCTCGACCTGCGCCGCGCCGAGCGTGACCGGCACCGCCCTCGTATCCAGCGCCGCAGGGGGCGGTGAGGCGTTGCGGCTCGACACCAGCCCGAACACGCCGGCGACGACGATCAGCAGGCCGGCGACGACGACGAGCAGGCGCTGGTTGTCGCGGATGCGCGTCGCCGCGATCGCCTGCTCGATCCGGCCGAGCTTGCCGGGCGGCGGCGGCGGCGCCGGGGCGTCGGCGTGACGCGCGTACGCGTCGGCGACCTTGTTGGGGTTGAGGCCGAGGTACTGCGCATAGGTGCGCAGCGAGCCGCGAACGTAGGGGTCGCCGAGGAGAGCCTCGAAGTCTTCCTCTTCGAGGGCGCGCAGTCGATCGACCGTCAGCTTCGTGTCCCTGCTGGCCTCGTCGAGCGAGAGCCGGCGCGTCTCGCGGGCCTTCCGAAGGGCCGGGCCGACCCCGATGATCGCATCTCGAACTGGGGTCATTGCGTCCCGGGGATGATAGCGCCCCCGATACACTGCGCGCGTGGACGACTCACTCGTGGTCGTGGTCGAGATCCCGAAGGGGTCGCGCAACAAGTACGAGCTCGATCCCGAGACCGGCTACATCGTGCTCGATCGCATGCTGTTCACGTCGATGCAATACCCCGCCGACTACGGGTTCATCGAGGGCACGCTCGGCGGAGACGGCGACGCGCTCGACGCGCTCGTGTTCGTCGGGGAGCCCACCTTCCCCGGCTGCCGCATCCGCGCGAGGGCGGTGGGCCTGTTCCGCATGAGCGACGAGAAGGGCGCCGACGAGAAGATCCTCTGCGTGCCGCTCCGCGACCCGATGTGGTCGCACGTCACCGACGTCGACGATCTCCACGAGAACCATCGCAACGAGATCGAGCACTTCTTCCAGGTGTACAAGGACCTCGAGGGCAAGCGCGTCGACACGAGAGGGTTCGGCGACCGCGTCGAGGCAGAGCAGGTGATCGCCGAGTCCCGGCGCCGGGCCGCCGGCTCGTGAACGAGCTCTCGACGCTCGCGCGCGGCGGGCGCGTCCACCTGCGGCGGCCGTCGCTTCGCGATGCGGGTGAGTTCCTCGAACGCGTGCGCGCATCGCGGAAGCTGCACGCGCGATGGGTGAGCCCGCCCGAGACCCGGTCCGACTTCGCCGCCTACGTGCGGCGGGCACGCGGCGACGACCTCGAGGCGCTCCTTGTGTGCGCGAACGACGACGACGCGGTCGCGGGCGTGTACAACCTCTCGCAGATCTTCCACGGCCCGCTGCGCGGCGCGTACCTCGGGTACTACGCGTTCGAGCCCTTCGCCGGCCGCGGATACATGGCGGAAGGCCTCCGCCTCGTCGTGCGGCACGCGTTCGGAGAGCTGCAGCTGCACCGGCTCGAGGCGAACGTCCAACCGGAGAACGTTCGCTCGACGAAGCTCGTGCGCGAGTTCGGCTTCCGGCTCGAAGGGCACTCCCCTCGCTACCTGAAGCTCGGCGGGCGGTGGCGCGACCACCAGCGGTGGGCGATCACGCCCGAGATCCTTCCCGGCATGCCGGGGGTCGCCGTCGCGCGGTCGGGTGCCGTGACGCTTCGCGACGTCTCGTCGGCGAACTGGCGGGAGGTCATGCGCGTGCGCGCGGCGCGCGAGCAAGCGAAATGGGTGGCGCCGGTCGGCGAGTACCTCTCACTGTGCCGCTACGGCGGCATGTGGAACCCCCTCGCGGCCGAGGCCGACGGCGAGGTCGTGGGGTTCCTGATGTGGGGGCGCGACCCCGACGACCTCAGCTACTGGCTGGGCGGGGTGGTCGTCGACCGCTCGCGGCAGCGCCGAGGGTACGGGCGGGCGGCGATGGAGGCGGCGATCGCCCTGCTCCGGACGAAGCCGGCCTGCTCGGAGATCGCGCTCAGCTACCGGCCCGACAACGAGGTGGCCGCCCGGCTGTACGCGTCGCTCGGCTTCGTCGAGACGGGCGAGACCGAGGGCGACGAGGTCGTGGCGAGGCTCGCGCTTCCCGGCCGGAAGGCCTAGGGCCAAGCTCCGAGCAGATATCCACCTTCCAGCCGCTAGGCCGTCGACCTCGGGGGACGTACCTTGGTCGCCCGAGGGGGGATGAGGCATGGTGGATCGAACGAGGCTCGACGCGTACTCGCCGCTCGCGTCCCTGCGGGACGCAGGTGTGACCGACCTCGTGACGGAGGGACCGGTCCGCTTCCTTCTGGTCTCCGGTTCGCTGGACGCCGGCGCCTGGGGCGTCATCGGCGCGTTCTGGCTGTCGATCGACGGCGAGCGCGGCGGCTTCGTCGTGAGCCCCGAGGCCGTGTGGCAGGGCAGCGAGATGCTGCGGAACTTCCGGAGCGCGGAGCGTCGAGGATGGCCGCCGGAGATGACCTACCGGTACTGGCAGCACCAGGTGGGCGTCGCGAGCCCGTCGCTCATGGTGGACCCGCAGCAGCACGCCGACACCCTCCTCGCCGTGTACCGGCGCGTCGGCGCGCTCTGACGCGGCCTACGCTCGCGCGGAGCGGCTCTCCTCCCACTCCTCCCAGGTGACGAGCACGTCGCGGGCCTTGGACCCCTGCGAGGGGCCCACGATGCCGCGGTCCTCGAGGAGGTCCATCAGCCGGCCCGCGCGCGCGAACCCGACCTTGAGCTTGCGCTGCAGCATCGAGGTCGAGCCGAGCTGCGACCGGATCACGAGATCGGCCGCCTGCTGCACGAGGTCCTCGTCGGATCCCGCGAGCGCCTCGTCGGCCCCGTCGTCGTCGATGCCCGGCGGCGCGCCCAGCCCCTCGACGCTCAGGTCGTAGGCGGCCTCGCGCTGCCCGCGGATGAAGGCGACGACGTCGTGGATCTCGGCCTCCGTCACCCACGCGCCCTGCAGCCGCACCGGCTTCGAAGCGTTCGCGGGGGCGAACAGCATGTCGCCGTGTCCGACGAGCTTCTCGGCGCCGTTCTGGTCGAGGATCACGCGCGAATCGGCCTGCGACGAGGTCATGAGCGCGATGCGCGACGGGATGTTCGCCTTGATGAGCCCCGTGACCACGTCGACGGACGGCCGCTGGGTCGCGACCACGAGGTGGATGCCCACGGCGCGCGCCATCTGGGCGATCCGGCAGATCGCGTCCTCCACGTGGCGCGGCGCCACCATCATCAGGTCGGCGAGCTCGTCGATCACCACCACGATGAACGGCAGGTGCTCGAATCGATCCTCGAGCCCGGGCGGGATGCGGAGCGTGCCGGCCGCGAGACCCTCTTCGTACCCGTCGATGTCGCGCGCGCCCACCGTCGCGAGCAGCTCGTAGCGCATCTCCATCTCGCGCACGATCCAGCCCAGGGCCTCGGCGGCGCGCTTCGGGTGCACGATCACCGGGGACAGCAGGTGCGGGACGTCGGCGAAATGCGACAGCTCGACGCGCTTCGGGTCGACGAGCACCAGCCGCACGTCCTCAGGAGTGGTGCGCATGAGCAGCGACGTGATGAAGCAGTTGATGAGGCTCGACTTGCCCGCGCCGGTGGCGCCGGCGATCAGCACGTGCGGCATCGTCCCGAGGTTCACCATCTGCGCGCGACCGTGCACGTCCTTGCCGAGCGCCACCGTGAGCGGGTGGTCGGCGTCCTTCGCGGCGCGCGACCGCAGGATGTCCCCCAGCATCACGAAGTCTCGGTGCTGGTTCGGGACCTCCACGCCGATCGCGGACTTGCCGGGGATCGGGGCGATGATGCGCACGTCGGGCGTCGCGAGCGCGTACGCGATGTCCGACGACAGCTGCAGCACCTTGTTGACCTTGGTGCCGGCGGCGATGCCCACCTCGTACATGGTGACGGTCGGACCGCGGTGCGCCGCGGTCACGCGCGCGTCGACGCCGAACGTCACGAGCGTGCGCTCCAGCGCCTCCATGACCTGTTCCTCGTGGCGCCCGTCGGCGGTCGAGACCGGCGCGGTGCGGAGGAGGTCGACCGGCGGCAGCTCGTACGGGCCCTCGTCGGTGCGGACCTTGCGCCCACGCAGCGCGCGAGGCTCCTCGAGCTCCACGGGCTCCGGCTCCGCGTCGCCGAACGAGAGGCGCGGCGCGGTCGGCTCGGGGATCAGGATCGGCTCCTCGGGAACCTCGAGCGAGCGGGTCGGCTCGCGGCCGGCGCGGGCGAGGCGATCGCGCACACCCGCTCCCACGGGGTCGCGCTCCGATCGCGTCTCGCGCAGCTCGCGCACGCGGGCGATCACCGTCGCGATCGGCGTTCCCGTGAACACGAGCGCGCCGATCGACGCGAGCCCGGCACACACGATCACGGAGCCCACCGGCGACAGCACCCTCGAGAGCGGCCAGCCCGCGATCGCGCCGATCATGCCGGCGGCGGAGTGCGTGCCCGAGAACCCCGACGCCGGGCCGGGGTTCCCGCGCACCACGGACACGATGCCGAGGACACCGATCGCGAGCGCCGCGAACCCGATGAACATCCGCACGCGCTCCTCCGCGACGATGTCGCGAAGGAGCACCACGCCCCAATAGATCCCCACGATCGGCACGGCGGTCGCAGCCGTGCCGACCGCGGCGCGCAGCAGCCACGCGATCGCCTCGCCGGCCGGGCCGGCCGCCGAGAGCCACACGGAGAGCACGGCGAGCAGCGCGAACACCACGAGACCGATGCCGAGCGCGTCCCTCGCCCACGGCGACAGGAGCTGGCGCGTGGGCGTGCGTGCCGGCCGCTTCCGCTTCCTCTTCGACGACGGGGAAGTCCGCCGGGCCGAGACCCTGCGGGTCGTCTTCGCCACCTACACCTCCATGATCACCGGAAGGATCACCGGCTTGCGCTGGGTGACCTCGTAGAAGTACTTGCCGAGCACACGCCGGACGCTCTGCTGCAGGGCGCCGGGGTCGGTGACCCGCGCCTCCGCGCTCTCCTCGAGCGAAAGCATGACGCGTTTCCGAGCCTCTTCAAGGATGTCCCCGGAAGTCTCGTCGTACACGAATCCGCGGTTCACGACGTCGGGTCCGGCGACGATCTCGCCGGTGTGCGCGTCCACGGTGACCACGACCACCACGACCCCGTCGCCCGCCAGCTTCCGGCGGTCGCGCAGCACCTCGCCTCCCACGTCGCCGATGCCGAGGCCGTCCACGAACGTCATGCCCGCCTGCACGCGCCCGATGATCGCGCACGACTGCGCAACCTCGACCACGTCGCCGTCCTCGCACACGAGCACGTGATCGGCGGGGATGCCGACCTCGATCGCGAGCCGCGCGTGGTGCTGGAGGTGGCGGCGCTCGCCGTGGATCGGGATGAACCACCGGGGCCGCACGAGCGACAGCATCAGGCGGAGCTCCTCCTGTGCGGCATGGCCCGAGGCGTGCACGGGGTCGGAGGGCATGTGATACACGTCCGCGCCGCTGCGGTACAGGGCGTCGACCACGCGATGGATCGCGGGCTCGTTCCCCGGGATCAGCGAGGAGGACAGCACGACGGTGTCCTGCTCGCGGAGCTTCACCCACTTGTGCTCGCGCGCGGCCATCAGCGAGAGCGCGCTGAACGGTTCGCCCTGCGAGCCGGTGCAGATCACGACGACGCGGCCGGGGTCGAGGTCGTCGACGGCCTCGATCGGCACGATGTCCTCGTCGGGCACCTGCAGCAGCCCCAGCCGGCGGGCGGCGTCGACGCTCTTGTGCATCGAACGCCCGAGGAAGGCGACCACGCGCTCGTTCGCCCGGGCAGCGTTCGCCACCTGCTGGATGCGGTGGATGTGGCTCGAGAAGCATGCGACGACGACGATCTGCGGCGCTTGCTCGATGATGCGATGCAGGACCGGCCCCACGCTTCGCTCGCTGTCGGTGTAGCCGGCAAGCTCGGCGTTCGTGGAGTCCGACAGCAGGAGGTGCACGCCGCGGCCCGCGCTGGCCTCCTCGGCGAGCCCGTGCAGGTCGGTGGGCCTCCCGTCGAGCGGCGTCTGGTCGATCTTGAAGTCACCGGTGTGCAGGATCGTGCCGAACGACGTGTCGACCGCCACCGCCATCCCGTCGGGGATCGAGTGCGTGACGCGCAGGAACCGCAGCGAGAACGGCCCCACCGTCGCGCCCTCGCCGGGCGTCACGGTGCGGAGCTCGCATCGGTCGGCGACGCCGTGCTCGTCGAGCTTCGCCTGCAGCAGCGCGAGCGTGAACGCGGTGCCGTACACGGGGAGGTCGTCGAGCTCGCGCAACAGATACGGCAGAGCACCGATGTGGTCCTCGTGGCCGTGCGTGAGCACCGCGGCCTCCACGCGGTCGGCGTTCGCGCGGAGGTAGTCGAAGTCGGGCAGGACGAGGTCGATGCCCGGCATGTCGGCGTGGGGGAACGAGAGTCCGACGTCGATCAGCAGGATGCGGTCGTCGATCTCGACGCATGCCATGTTCCGGCCGACCTCGCCGACCCCACCGAGGAAGACGACGCGGACGTTTCGGCTAGAGGAGACCGGCGTCCTCCAATGCCTTGCGCACGCGCTCGCGCTCCTCGGCCGTCGCGGGCACCAGCGGCAGCCGCGGCTCGCCGGCTCCGCGCCCGACCATCTGCAGCGCGGCCTTGAGCGGGATGGGGTTGCTCGTCACGAACAGCGCGTTGAAGAGCGGCGACAGCGATTCGTGGATCTTCCGCGCGGCGGGCACGTCGCCCGTCTCGATGAGCTCGATCATCTGGCGGATCTGCGGCCCGACGAGATGCGAGGCCACGCTCACGACCCCGACGGCGCCCAGGCAGAGGTAGCCGAAGGTCGCCCAGTCGTCTCCGGAGTACACCTCGAACTCGGGCGGCGCCTCGGCGATCAGCCGCGAGATCCCTTGGAAGTCGCCCGTGGAGTCCTTCACGGCGACGATGTTCGGCGTCTGCGCGAGCGCGAGCAGCGTGTCGTGCTCGATGCGGGTCGCGGTGCGGGAGGGGATGTTGTAGGCGATCACCGGGAGGTCCGTGGCCCCGGCGACGTGTTCGAAGTGCGCGATGAGGCCTCGCTGGGGCGGCTTGTTGTAGTACGGGGTCACGACGAGGATGCCGTCGGCGCCGGCGTCCTCGGCCGCCTGCGTGAGCTCGAGGGTCTCCGAGGTCGAGTACGTGCCGGTCCCGCAGATCAGCTGCCCCCGGCCGCGCACGGCCTCCCCCACGACCCGGAAGAGCTCGGCCTTCTCCTTGTAGGTGAGCGTGGGCGATTCGCCCGTCGAGCCCGCCACGACGATCGCGTCGGAGCCGCTGTCCAGCAGGTGCGAGGCGAGCGCCTGCGCGCCGTCGTAGTCGACGGCGTGATCCTCACGGAACGGCGTCACCATCGCGGTCACGACGGAACCGAACCTGCCGGCCATGGGCACGACCTCCTTCGGGGAGAGGCGCCGGCCGTGCGTGGGGCCGGCTCCTGGGTGCTGCCCTATGCTAGCGCCCGATGCCGCGCATCTACACCAGGACCGGCGACGACGGCACGACGGGCCTCCTCTACGGCGGTCGCATCCCGAAGTCCGACCTGGTGACGGAGGCGTACGGAACGACCGACGAGGCCGTCGCAGCGCTCGGCCTCGCTCGTGCCTTGTGCGAGGACGAAGCGCTCGTGAAGGACCTCCTCGTGCTCCAGCGAGAGCTGTTCGTCGTGGGCGCGGACCTCGCGGCGAACCCGCGCGAGCGCAAGAAGCTCGATCCCGAGGTCTCGCTCGTCACCGAGGGGATGGTGCGGCGGGTCGAAGCGAGGATCGACGACCTCGTGGAGCGAAGGCCGCTGCCCGAGACGTTCGTCGTGCCGGGCGCGAACCCCGCGAGCGCGGCGCTCGACATGGCGCGGAGCGTCGTGCGCCGAGCCGAGCGCAACGTGGTGGCGCTCGAGCGGGCAGAACGCGAGGTCAACCCCGAGGTGCGCCGCTATCTCAACCGGCTGAGCGACTTGCTGTTCGTCCTCGCGAGGTGGCAGGCGGGCGAGAGCGAGCCCGCCAGCCGCTGAGCTTCGTCTAGCTCAGAACCGCATCGATGCCGGCCCCCGAGCCGGACATGAGGGTGAATTCGTAGGTGATATCGCTCGAGCAGATGTTGGCGTCGTAAAGCACCTGGCGAGGCCCGTCCGGGATCGTCGTCGCATCGATCGTGGTGAAGAAGACGCCGTTCACTTCCAAGGACAGCATCCAGTCGCCACTGCCGGGGCCGATCACCCTGAGATCACGGCAGTTGAAGGCCACGGGATCAACCGGCGCCTGGTAGGTGAGTGAGGCCGTGCCGTCGTTCAGGCTCGTGTAGGAGCCGCCATACGCTTCAGCATCCACCACCGTCGAGGTGTTCCCCGAGAACGA
>DATBIS010000142.1:0-2421 GCA_036556805.1 Actinomycetota bacterium
CCGTCGCCGACGAACACCTGCCGGCGCTCGGACGACGGGCCGTGATGGGCCGTCTCGGCGCCGTCGAAGCCCGCGGCGACGCACGCGTCGTCGCACCGGGGCTTGTCCTTCGAGAGGCCGCAGCGACAGAGCCGGCACGGGTCCTCCACGCCGATCTCCGGCCCGTCGCCCCAGTCGATCGGCTCGCCGTACTCCGTTTCCACCTGCCAGGTCCGCTCCACCGACGACAGGCCGCTCACGCGATAGGGGCCGTGCTCCTCGACCTCGATCCTCGGCGACATCGAGCGAGCCTACCGCCGGCGCACGGAAGCGTGGCGCCTGCTTCCCGGTCGCACCGACCCCGCCTATACTCTCGAACACGTGTTCGAGGACCTCAATCCACGGCAGCGTGAGGCGGTCGCGTTCGGCGAGGGACCGTTGTTGGTGGTCGCGGGCGCCGGAAGCGGCAAGACCACGACGCTCGCGTGCCGCGTCGCGTCGCTGGTCGAGCGCGGGGTTCGGCCCGAGCGGATCCTGCTGCTCACGTTCTCGCGCCGGGCGTCGAGGGAGATGCTGTCCCGGGCCGAGCGGCAGACGGGCCGGATCGACCTGGGGCGCGCGTGGGGCGGGACCTTCCACGCCGTCGCGAACCGGCTCCTCAGGCTTCACGGGCGAGCCCTCGGCATCCGGTCGGATTTCACCGTGCTCGATCAGGCCGACGGCGCGGACGTCATGGACCTGCTGCGCGACGAGCTTGGGTTCAGCGCGCGCGAGCGTCGCTTCCCGCGCAAGGACACGCTCGCCTCGATCTACTCGCGAACGGTGAACGCGGGCGAGCGGCTCGGCGACGTCCTGAAGCGGCGCTACCCGTGGTGTCTGGACGAGGCCGACGGGATCCGGCAGATCTTCGAGGCCTACACGGTGCGCAAGCGCGCGCAGAACACGCTCGACTACGACGACCTGCTGCTCTTCTGGAAGGCGCTCGCGTGGGCGCCGCAGACGCGCGAGCCGCTCGCGGCGATGTTCGACCACGTGCTCGTCGACGAGTACCAGGACACGAACGCGCTGCAGGCCGACATCCTCGAGGGGCTCCGCCCCGAGGGCGTGCCGCGGAACCTCACCGTGGTGGGCGATGACGTGCAGGCGATCTACGCGTTCCGCGCGGCCACCGTTCGCAACATCCTCGAGTTCCCCGATCGCTTCCCCGGAGCCACGGTGATCAAGCTCGAGCAGAACTACCGCTCGATCCCGCCGATCCTCGAAGCGTCGAACGCGACGATCGCCTTCGCCGCACACCGTCACGAGAAATCGCTCTGGTCGGCGCGGCACGGCGCCGCTCGTCCGACGCTCCGCACCTGCCTGGACGAGCCCGAGCAGAGCGACGCGGTGTGCACGAGCGTGCTCGGCCACCGCGAGGAGGGCGTGCCGCTGCGCGCGCAGGCCGTGCTCTTCCGGGCCGCGCATCACTCCGACCTCCTCGAGGTGGAGCTCGCGCGCCGCAACATCCCCTTCGTGAAGTATGGCGGGCTGAAGTTCCTCGAGTCCGCGCACGTGAAGGACGCGCTCGCCGTGCTCCGGATCGCCGACAACCCGCGGGACGAGGTGTCGTGGTTCCGCGTGCTCCAGCTCCTGGAGCGCGTCGGCCCGGCGGGCGCGCGGCGGCTCATGCTCGCGATCGGCGTGACGGCGCCTGGCGATCCGATGCGCCGGTTCCGGGAGCAGGCGATCGCGGTGCCGGCGCCGGCCCGGGCCGAGCTCGACGCGCTGCGGGCGACGTTCGCCGACCTCGACGAGGGCGCCCCGCCGCCGGCGCAGGTCGAGCGGGTCCGCCGCTTCCTCGAGCCGCTGCTCCGGCGCCGGTACGACCAGCCCGAGCCCCGCCTGCGGGACCTCGAGCAGCTCGAGCAGCTCGCGAGCGGGTTCGAGTCGCGCGAGCGGTTCGTGGCCGACCTCACGCTCGACCCGCCGGTCTCGACGTCGGACCTCGCCGGACCGCCGCACCGGGACGAGGACTACCTGGTGCTGTCGACGATCCACTCCGCCAAGGGCGGCGAGTGGGACGTCGTGCACGTGATCCACGCCGCCGACGGCATGATCCCCTCGGACATGGCCACCGGCGACCCCGACGAGATCGAGGAGGAACGGCGACTGTTCTACGTGGCGCTCACACGAGCGCGAGACGCCCTGCGCGTGACGTTCCCCCTTCGGTACCACCGATCGAACCGCGGGCTCGAGGACCGGCACTGGTACGCACAGCTCACTCGGTTCCTGCCCGATGAGGTCCGCGGCCGCTTCCGGGCCACGGCGACGTATGCCGATCCGTCCTCGGAGGATCGGATCGCGGTCGTCGGCACCGGGTCGGCCGCCGGCGTGGACGCGCTGCTCGCCGGCCTTTGGTCCGAGTAGCGCGTAGCATCCGCTCGTGCAGGTCGTCCGGCCGAG
>DATBIS010000143.1:0-6349 GCA_036556805.1 Actinomycetota bacterium
CGCCGCGCGAAAGGCCTCGTCGGCGTTCAGCGCCGTCTTGACCCGTTCGGCCCATTCGGGCGAGAGGAACTTCACGGCCACGGCTGGTCTCCCTTCGTCGGCCGGGAAGGATAGCCGCTACGTGTCGAACAGCTTCGGGTCCGTCAGGTGCGCGATGTCGTTGAGGAACCGGATCCGCCGCTCCTCCCCATCGATCTCCACGCTGTTCACGCTGGTGTTTTCGGGGAGGAAGAACATCTCCTGGCGCACGCCGAGCACCTCGCCGCAATACGCGTTGATCACGCCGCCGTGGCAGACGACCACGACGTCCCCTTCGGGGTGGCGCTCGAGGATGCGGCCGATCGCGCCGCCCACGCGCCGCCGGAAGTCGGCCGGCCGCTCCCCGCCCGGCGCCCTGCTCCAGATCGGCCGCTGGCTGCGCACGCGATGCAGGAGCTCGTCGTCCGAAGCGAGGATCTCCTCGAACGACTTCGCCTCCCAACCCCCGATGTGCGCCTCCATGAGGTCGTCGTCGGCCGTGACCTCGATCCCGGCGCCCTCCGCGTACGACGATGCGGTCTCCATCGCGCGCCTCAGCGGCGAGCTGTAGACGGCCGCGGGTTGCGGGTTCAACCAGCGGAGCCGTCGGGCGAGGGACGCGGCCTGCTCTCGTCCCTTCTCGGAGAGCGGGGGGTCCCACTGATCGCCTCGCGGGCTCGGCGACATGCGCACGGAGTCGAAGTCGGACTCACCGTGACGGACGAGCATGAGGAGGCGCTCGCTCACGCGCGCTTGGCCTTCGGATGCCGCCTCTGCCAGTCGCGGGCGTAGGCCTCGACGTCCTCGCGCAGCCAGATCCTGCCGGACGCGAGCGACGTGAGCGGCTCGGGGAACGACCCCCGGTTCACGTAGGTGATGACCCGGCGCTTGTCCCAGCCGAGGATCTCGGCGGCCTCGGCGACCCCGGCGATCGCCGGCACGACGTCGATCGTGAGGGTGACGTCGTCCCCCGTGACCTTCCGGAGCTCCTCGAGGCACTTGTCGCGGGTCACGCCGGTGACCTCGACGTACATCGGGGTGTCCTCCAGCCGGGCGTACCACCGGCCGCCGAACTCCCACATCCTCGCCCTTGCCTGATCCACGCGCCGATCATAGCGAGGGCGTATGACGCCATCGCCCGCGATCAGGGGTCCTGGGAGGCATCGAGCAGCCTCCCCATCACCTGCATGCGAGGGCCGAACCGCCCAAGCGTCTGCCACCCCCGCGACCGGTAGAGGCGAAGGGCCGGCCCATCGACGACATCGGTGCCCAGCAGCGCGCGCCTTGTCGTCGCGCCGCTCAAGAGCAGATCGTGCAGCCTCCCGCCGAGTCCCCGGCCACGGTACGGCTCCAGGACCGCGATCTCCACGAGCTCGAAGTGACCGCCCACCCACTCCACTGCGACCTCGGCGGGCAACGCCTGCGCGACGCGATCCGTCCACCACTGACCGCGTTCGCCCACGTAGCCGTACGCGAACCCAATGAGTTCGCTCTCCCGCGTTGCCGCCACGAACCGGAAGCCGCGGCGATCGCAGTGCACGAAGAAGGAGTCGTCGCGCCACGTCTCTTCGTCGGGCGCGTCCCCGAACACGGCCTGATACACGCGGTGGATGCGCTGCGCCGTTTCGTGGGCGCGATGGGGACTCCATGACTCGACGACGACATCCACCATGGACCACGCCCGCGTTTCGTGTGGCTCGCTACCAGCCGCAGCAGGGGAGGATGTATCCGCACGCCGGGCACCGGTAGTGCGCGTGCTCCGGCTCCATCGGATGCCCGCAGGCGTCGCACGGCAGCCGTTTCGACTCCGTCGCCATCCGGCACGTCGTGGGGTCCGCCGTCCGGGCGACATCGACCTGGGTCATGACGGCATCTTAGGCCCGACGTCCCCGACCACCTCGCACCTCACGAGGCCTCACCCGGGATCGAGGCCGCGGCGGAGGATGCCGGCGCGGCGGAGCTCCCGTCGCCAGCACTCCGTGTGCCAGTGGCGTCGTTCGTCCGGGGCGTCGGTCGGTACGACCACCAGGTGCCAGATCCCGGCGCGGATCACGTGATCGCAACCCGGGCACCGGTACTCCTTCTCGCCCCCGACGTGCCGCACGTCGTAGCCCGGCGCCGATGCCCACTCGGGCGCGTCCGCGCGCGCCGGCGGCGCGTCCGGCTTCACGAAGTACTCGGGATCGCGTCGGTTGCGCCTGGGCATCCCTCACACGTGCTTTCGGATGAACACGGCGACGGTGGGCGCGAGCGAGGCGCCCACCGAGCGTCCGTCGCGCCTCGCGCCGCGCACGTTGAACGAGTGGTCGCCGCCTTCGATCGCGTGGAGCTCCGCGCGGGAGCCGATCTTCTTCAGGACCTTCGCGAGGAGCACGGGGTCGGCGAACGCGTCGCCGGTGCCCTGGACGAACAGCATCGGCACCGAGATCCCGTACAGGTGTTCGTCGCGGATCTTCTCGGGGCGCCCGGGCGGGTGCAGCGGATAGCCCAGGAAGACCAGCCCCGTGGCCGGCATCCCCTCCGCGACCGCCATCGAGGCGATTCGCCCGCCGTAGGACTTGCCGCCGGCGAACACGGGAGTCTTGCCGGAGCGCTCGGCGGCGACGTCGAACGCCGCCCGCCAGGCGGCCACCGCCGCGGGCGCCGGATCCGGCGAACGCCTGCCCGCCTCCATGTACGGGAAGTTGAAGCGGAGCGTGGCCACGCCCTCGTCCTTCATCGCCTCCGCGAACCCCAAGAGAAACGGGTGGTCGAGCCCCGCGCCGGCGCCGTGCGCGATCGCGAGCGTGGCGACCGACCGCGCCGGCCGATCGAACGCCGCCGAGACGACGCCCCTGCCGGCGTCGAACGTCAGGCGAGCCTCGGTCTTCGGCATGCGTGGCATGATGGCAGCCATGACGGGTCGGCTGCATCTGGGGACGTCGGGCTTCGCCTACGACGAGTGGGCGCACGGGGTCTTCTACCCGGAGGGCCTCAAGCAGAAGGAGCGGCTCACCTATTACTCGTCCCAGCTCTCGTCCGTGGAGATCAACTACACGTTCCGCCGCTTTCCGCAGGAGAAGACGCTGCAGACCTGGCGAGAGCAGGCCCGGGACGGCTTCTCGTTCACGCTGAAGGCGAACCAGCGCATCACGCACTTCAAGCGGCTCGTGGACACCGACGACGACGTGCGCACGTTTCTGAAGATCGGCGAGGCTCTCGGCGACAAGCTCGGCTGCGTGCTGTTCCAGTGCCCCCCGTCGCTGCACTACGACCGCGGCCTCATCGAGGCCTTCGCGGGGTACCTGCCGCCCGGACCGCCGCGGTTCGCGATGGAGTTCCGGCACGCGTCGTGGTCCGAGGCGCGCGAGCTCCTGCTCTCCCAGGGCATCGCGTGGTGCGTGGCCGAGACCGACGAGCACGACCCGAAGCCCGAGGATCTGTCGTGGGAGCCCGTGGGATACCTGCGCCTTCGCAAGACCGAGTACTCCGACGACGAGCTGAAGGAATGGGTCGCGCGGATCGGACCGGCGCTCGACGCCGGCGCCGACGTGTTCTGCTACTTCAAGCACGAGGACGAGGGCGCCTCGCCGAAGATGGCGAAGCGGCTCGAGGCCATGCTCGGCATCGGGTCGTAGCGACCCCGATCGTCAACCGGTTCGCGAAGGCTCAGCCGCGTCCCTCGACGGTTGAGACGTCGATCTCGTTGCCGGCTGCGTCCGCGAGCGTCCACCACGAGGGGGCGAAGTCGTCGCGGACGATCCGGCCACCAGCCGCGAGCGCGGCCGAGACCCGAGCCTCGGCCTCCTCGTACGGAAGCCACACCGCCACGTGGATCGCCCCCCCGCCGTCGGGTCGCATGGTCTGCATCGCCTCGAACCAGAAGCCGGGGCCGCGATCGCCGGGGTCGACGAGGTCTTCGTCGGGGCTGTCCGCTCGTCGCTCGTACCCCAGGGCGGCCTGCCAGAACGGCATCACCTCCGACGGCGCCTTCGACCCGACGACCACGAGAAGGCTCTGAACGAGGGAGGGGTCCGCCGTGACCCCTTGCTCCCGCGCGACCGCGGCGACCCTCTGCGCCACCTCGATGTCCCGACGGGTCATCCCCGCGTAGTCCTCGGTGATCGTGATCAACCGAACGGTCACGCCGCCGTTGCGGATGTCGAGGTCGGGTTGCCGACCCTCCGCGCCGATCGCCTCGGCGATGCCCTGGACGAAGCGAGCGCTCGTGGCGAACGAATCGGCGCGATAGAACGCGCAGGCGCCGTCGCCGACCACGCGCCAGTCCTCGAGGCCCTCGGCGTCGACGAACTGCTGAGGGGTGACACCGTCCGTCATGGTTCCTCCTTGGGTGTGCAGGCGCGCGTGATCCTAGCGACCTCCTGCGGGCCGGGTTCGAGCAGCCGGTTGGCCAATGTCGCCGCGGCTGCGTAAGGTCGGAGGCACCCGCCGAACGAACGGGGAAGAACGAACGGGAAGGAGGACATGCGCATGGACAAGGTCGTGCACTTCGAAATCACGTACGACGACGTGGAGCGCGCGAAGGAGTTCTACCGCTCCGCGTTCGAATGGGACCTGCAGACGGTCCCGGACATGAACTACACGGTCATCATGACGACACCCGTCGACGAGACGACCCGGCTGCCGCAGGAGCCGGGGGCGATCAACGGCGGCTTCACCGAGCGCAGCTCCGACGTGCCGGCGCCGGTGATCACGATCCAGGTCGATTCGATCGACGATGCCCTGAAGAAGATCGAGGCGGGCGGCGGCAGCGTGGTGACGCCGAGGACGGCGATCCCCGACATGGGCGCGTTCGCGTACTTCAAGGACACCGAGAACAACGTGATGGGCCTCTGGGAGACGATGTAGCCGCGGCTACTCGCCGAGTCGAGCGCGCATCGCGCGCTCGATCTCGGCGACGCGGTCGTCATCGACGATCTTCCGCCCCACCGAGTCGCGCACGTAGAACGCGTCCACGACGCGGTCGGCGTACGTCGCGATCTTCGCGAGATGCACGTCGAGCTCGAGCTCGGCGAGCGTTCGCGTGATCTCGTAGAGCAGCCCGATGCGATCGGCGGTCCCCACCTCGACGATCGTGAAGAAGTCGCTCGCGTCGTTGTCGACCGCGACGGTGATCGGCACGGCTCGCCTCGGTCCCGGATACCGGTCGCGCTTCTCCGGAACCTTGTGGTCGAGCGACACCCTTCCCTCGATGGCCTTCCGAAGCAGGCCGCGCAGCGCGCGCCAGGTCTCCTCGCGCACGTCCGGTTCGAAGATCCCCTCGACGTCGAAGAGGTCCACGGCCACGCCGTCCTCGGTCGTGAACACGTTCGCGGTGAGGATCGAGAGTCCCTCGAGCGCGAGACAGCCGGCGATCCACGACAGGAGCCCGGGCCGGTCGCCCGCGACCACCATGAGCTCGAAGGTGCCCGGACGCGCGCCCGGCCATGCGGCCGTGCGCACCTCCTGCACCCCCACCGGCGGCGCGGCCACCGCGAAGTGCCGAGCGGCGCGGTCCGGCGCCACCGTGAGGAAGTACCCCCTCGGCATGCGCAGCACGAACGCGTCCACCTCGCGCGCCGGCCGGTCTCGCAGGAGGTCCCGCAGCGCGTCGACCCGCTCCGTGAGCTGCTGCGCGACCTCCTCCCCCATCTCGCCGCGGTCGAAGACCCGCTGCACCTTCGCGACGAGCTCGCGGATGAGCGTGCGCCGCCAGTCGGTGGCGGCGGCCGGACCTGTGGCGGCGCCGTCGGCCACGGACAGCAGGTAGAGCGCGGCGAGTCGCTCCGGCGTGCCGATCGTGGCCGCCACGTCGAGCACGAGATCGTCGTCGGAGAGGTCGCGCCGCGTTGCGGTATCGGGCAGGAGCAGGTGGTGCTCGACCAAGAAGAGCGCGAGGTCGCGCGTGTCGGACGGGAGCCCGATCCGGTCGAGGACCGCGGCGGCCCTCCGGGATCCTTCGGGCACATGGGCCTCCCGGCCGACCTTGCCGATGTCGTGGAGCAGCGCGCCGAGGAGCGCACCGTCCACGTCGACGACCTGCCGGCGCGCCTCGGCAGCGACGACGTCGTCCGTTGAGCTCTCGCGCAGGGCGATCGCCATCTCCCCGAGCGCCACGACGAGATGCCGGTCGACCGTGAAGCGGTGGTAGGGGTCTCGCTGCGGACGGCACCGCACGTCGCGCCACTCCGGGATCAGCCTCGGCCAGATTCCAACGTGATCGAGCACCTCGATCGCGCGCGGCCCGTGGGGCGACCGAAGGAGCGCAAGGAACTCGTCCCGGAGCTCGTCGGTCCAGTCGACACGCTCCGGCAAGGCCATGGCCTCGGCCGCGTCGAGCTCGGCCGAGGAA
>DATBIS010000144.1:0-7378 GCA_036556805.1 Actinomycetota bacterium
ACCGCGATCACCATCGCGTTGCGGGGGCCCACCTTCGAGAACGAACCGGGGCCTCGTGGCGGCCGCCACCGCATCCCGAGGATCAGCTCCTCGGGGGCGAGCGACGTGCGCTTGGGTCCGGTGAGGAACGTGTTCCACGGCAGCGATCGCGAACCCCCTCCGGCCGAGCCCACGACGACCTCCGCGTCGTAGGCGGCGAGGACGGGGAGCGCGTCGCCCGCCGGCGACGCGGTGCCCAGGTTGCCGCCCACGGTGCCGCGGTTGCGGATCTGCGGCGAACCCACCGAGCGCGAGGCCTGGACGAGCGCCACGTGGTCGGCGAGCTCGCGCATGACTCGCGTGTAGGAAACACCGGCACCGAGGAAGACGTGCCCGTCCTGACGCTCCCACCGGTCCAGCTCGTCGACGCGGGAGAGGTCCAGGATGGCCTCGGGGCGCTCGCCCTCGACGTTCAGGCGCACCATCACGTCGGTGCCTCCACGAATGGGCAGCGCCTCGGGATGGGCCGCCTTCAGCGCGAGCGCTTCCTCGAGCGATTCCGGTAGGAGGACCTCCATCGCGCCTGAAGGCTACCCCGCTCCCGGCGTCGCTTCAGCCGGCCTCCAGGATCGACCTGAGCGTCTCGAGGTCACGCGAGATCGACCGCTGCACCTGCCGGCGCATGACCGGTCCCGCCACGCGGTAGATCGCGCCGGGATCCCCTTCGACGCGGATCCGCGCACGCGTGCTTCCGCCGTTCGCGTCGCCGAAGGAGTACGTCACCCGCATCGGGAACGGGCTCTTCACCGAGCGCATCTCGAGCCGGTCGTCGGGTTCCAACCGTTCGACCTCGTTCACATACTCGATCCGCTTGCCGAGGAACGTGGCCACGCGCCGAACGCGAGAGCCGACTCGGATCGGCGGATCACCCTCGAGCTCCGACTCGGAGATCCCGCCGATCCAGATCGGATCGTTGCGATGGTCGAAGACGTAGGCCGCGACGACGGCACGTGGTTGCGCGATCGTCGTTTCGGCCGAGACGTCGAGCTTCACGTCAGGGCGGGGTTCGGCTTCCCCCCGGACTCCACGACCTCCTTGAGCCGGGACAGGATCGTGGCCCACGTGAGGGCGATACTGCCGAACTCGTACTCGGGCTGCTCGACGGGGAAGCCCGTGTGGCGGAAGACGACCTTCGTGCCGTGCTCGCTCGGCTCGAGCGACCACGTCACGCGCGTGCCTTCCCAGAACGGGAAGCCGCCCGGGCAGTCCCACGCGACCTCGGTCGGCGCGGCCAAGCGCGCAACGCGCATCGGTAGCCGAACCGGCGCACCGGAGAACCCGAAGGAGAGCTCGCCGCCCTCGGCCTCGTCGCCCTGCACGTCGGGCGTCCAGAAGGCCGCGAGCCCCGATTTCGTCGCGATCGTGTCGAAGACCGTCTTGGGCTCGCCGTGGATCTCGACACCGAGGACGATGTCACTCATCTGCTCCTCCTGCTTCGTGGACGTGGCTATTTAAGACACTCCTAAAGCTCCTGTCAACCTGAAGAATATGCTTAACTACGCAGCGTGCAGGCCGTGCTGAACGCGATCTCGAGCCCGCGGCGGCGGGAGATCCTCCGACTCGTCTGGGATCGGGAGCTCTCCGCCGGAGCGATCGCGGCTCGCTTCGACGTGAGCTGGCCGGCGATCTCGCAGAACCTTGCGGTGCTCCGCAGGGCCGGGCTCGTCATCGAGCGCCGGGACGCGAACCGACGCTACTACCGCGCCGAGCCCCGAGCCCTCGGTTCGCTGAAGACCGCACTCGAGGAGATGTGGGCCCAGGATCTCGACCAGCTTCGCCGAGTCGTGGAGAAAGGATGAGCGCGAACGTCGTCGAGCTCGAGCTCCGGTTGGGAGCGCCGCCCGATGAGGTCTTTCTCTATCTCACGGACCCGGAGCGGTACGTGCGCTGGCAGGGCGTGAAGGCGGAGCTCGACCCACGACCCGGCGGCGTGTTCAAGGTATGGATGGACGCGAACGCGGTGGCTCGCGGGGAGTACGTCGCCGTGGAGCCGCCGCACCGCGTGGTCTTCACCTGGGGATGGGAGGGCGACGAAGCCGTGCCGCCCGGGTCGACCACGGTCGAGCTCACGCTCGTTCCCGACGGCGACGGCACCGTCCTGTCGCTCCGCCACACGGGGCTGCCCGACGGGAAGGCGGCCGCCATGCACGAGGAGGGCTGGCGCTTCTTCACCGACCGGCTCGCCATCGCCGTGCGAGGCGAGGATCCCGGGGCGATGCCTGCCGAGCCTCCGGCGACGACGTAGCGACGAAGCAAGCCGATGCCATCCGTGCTTGCGGACCGGCCCGCCCTCGACCTCGCTCGGCCGTGACGGCAGGAAGAAGCATCTGAATGACGCGTCGTTCCCTCGTCGTGGTGATGCTCACGCCATCAGCCGAGCCAGCGTCGTAACCCGTCCTTCCGAGCCGACTTCCAGGATCGCGGCCACCGTGCCCTCGCCCGATCACGAGCGTCCCGCTCGAGTCCGGCCATCACCCCCGCGACGAACGCGGGCTCGCCCGCGAGGCGAGCGTCCGACCGCGCGATCGAGCGCAGCCGCTCCTCCGCCACCACCGTGTCCTGGAGCTCGCCGAGCACGTCCTGGACCTCTGCGAGCCGCTTCGCGAATCGTTCCGAGGGACTCCCGAACACCCCGGTTCCCAGCTCGGCGGCGTACCGGGCTCGCTTCGCCCGCTTCCGGATCTCGTGGAGCTCCGCGTCGGCGGGGTCGTCCCCGAGCTTCTTCACGGCGGATGCGGTTCGCCGCCAGGCCTTGCGAACGAGCCTCTGCATCGCCGGGCGCGCTCGACCGCGAACGCCGTCCCGCAGGCCCGGACGGCGCGCGGCGTTCGCGAGGTCGTCGAGCAGGTCGAGGTAGCGAGGGGAATCGAGTCCCTCGATGAGCTCGCGACGGCGACGGCGCCGCTCGTTTCGCAGCGCGCCCGTGATCGCCGTTGCCGCTCGGCGGTCGGCCGCCGGCAGTCCGCGCGCGAGCTCCTCGACACGACCCACGAGCACGTCGAGGTCGCGGACGGTTCCCAGCAACCCACCCAACCATTGCAGCTCCTCTCGCAGCCGCTGCGGGGATGCACCCAGAAGAGGCTCGAGCGTCTTGAGATCCGATCGGAGGCGACGCGTCGCCACCCGCGCCCGATGGACGGCCTCTTCGTCGTCGCCGATCCGCACCCACGGATCCTGCTGCAGCAATCGGTCGTAGCCGCTCGCGATCGCGAACCGCACGAGCGCGTCGACCGACGACCGGGGCCTCAACGGGCTCGGCACCACCTCGGGCTCGAACCGCCCACCGAGGACGGTCTCCAGCTTCGAGGACGCCGTGCGCGTGGCCCCGCGTTCGACGAGCAGCCGTTCGACCCTCTCCAGGAGGCGTTCCGAGCCCGGCCGCTTGATCTCGATTTCGATCTGCCGGAACTCGAGGCTGGGGACGCCGTCCGCCGCAGCGCTCACTCGGTCGTCGCTCAACTCCACCGACGCGCCGCCCTCGGCTTCGAGCGTTGCCACGCGTCGCTCGGTCTCGAGCGTCGCGACGGGCGTCAGCCGCTCGCGTCCCACGATGCCGGCGGTGAGCCTCGTGAGCTCGACCGGGGGTCGCGCCGTCGACCCGAGATGCGTGATCTCCCGTCGATCGATCACGCCGCGCGTATCGGTCGAATCCGGAGGAACGCCGAGCTTCAGCGTCCATCCGTCCTCGGACCCGTCCGACGCCTGCCGGTGGCGGAGAGTGTGGCCCCGGCGAAGAAGCCGTCGGTTCGCCGTATCCCAGTAGGTCGCGACGAGCTTCACGGACGAGGACGACGCCGCGATACCGTCGAACGTCGGCAGCTCGAAATCGCCCGACACCAGGAACTTCGACTCGCGCTCCATGCCTTCGGCCATCTCGCCTCCGCGCGCGTACCGTACCCGTGGGAGGTCGATCCATGCAGCGCATGCGTGCCGGACAACGTTCCTGGGTACGGGGCCTATCGTGATCGCCCTCGTCCTCACGTTCGTGGTGAGCGCCGTGGCCGGGACGCTCGCGGCGGCGGGCGTGCGCCGCTGGCCGCAAGCCGACCCCGCACGATCGGCCTCACGGGCCGTTGAGGGCAAGCTGGAGCGACGGCAGCGGGTCCGGCACTTCTTGCGCTCTCGCCTCGACCCCGGCGCAACGACGGGATTGGCGCTCACGGCGGCCCTGATCGCGGTGGTGGTGGCCGGCGTGGTGCTCGGCGTCGGCGCCTACATGATCCGGACGAGCACCGGGGTCGTCGACTTCGACACGGCCGTCGCGCGATGGGCGGCGATCCACGTGGAAGGCGTTGCCTTCGAGGGTCTTCGGTTCCTCACCGTTCTCGGTTCGACGCCGTTCGTCATCGCGGCGAGCCTGGCCTGCGCTCTCTACGGATGGAGGCAGCGGCCGGGCATCTCGATCCCGCTCTTCTTCACGCTCGTCGTCGGAGGTCAGTTCCTGATGTCGAACCTGATCAAGTTCACGGTCGACCGCGTGCGGCCCGACCTCGGTCACTTCGGTGCGCTGGGGACGCCGTCGTTCCCGAGCGGGCACTCGACCGCCGCCGCGGCCACGTTCGCAGCGCTCGCGCTCGTCCTGGGACGCAAGAAATCGCCGGCGATCCGCTCGATGCTCGGCGGCGTCGCCGTCGCGCTCGCGGTCGCGGTGGCATGCTCGCGAGCGCTGCTCGGCGTCCACTGGTTCTCCGACGTCGCGGCGGGGCTCGTGCTCGGATGGACCTGGTTCGCGATTATCGCGGTGGCCTTCGGCGGGCGCCTGCTCTTCTACGCCGCGCCGGTCAGGGAGGCGGCCTCTCCCACGCCGTCGCACGCCGTGCGGTCGGCCGGGTGAGCAACGAGGACTGGCTCCTCGAAGCCGACGAGCGCGGCAACCGCTCCACCCATATCGACGAGGGGAAGGGGTCGGCTGCCTGGTCGACGGGCAACCGCATCGAGGCCCTGATCCACGGCTCGGAGTACTTCGACCGCTTGGTCGGCTGCGTCGCCGACCTTCGCGCCGGCGACGAGCTGTTCGTCACGGACTGGCGAGGCGATGACGACGAGCTCCTGTCGCCGGACGGCCCTCGGGTCGGAGAGCTGCTCACCGCGGCGGCACGGCGAGGGGTGCACGTTCGAGGCCTGCTGTGGCGATCGCATCCGCAGGTGTTCGGCTTCAACCAGGCCGAGCAGGGCGAGCTCGCGCGGATCGTGAACGAGGCCGGCGGGGAGATGCTGCTCGACCAGCGGGTCCGTCGTGCGGGGTCCCATCATCAGAAGCTCGTGCTCTTGCGCTCCCACGGAGACGAGGTCGCCTTCGTCGGCGGCATCGACCTCTGTCACGGCCGTCGCGACACCGCCGCGCACTTCGGCGACCCGCAGGCCGAGCGACTCGATCCGGCCTTCGGACCGAATCCTCCGTGGCACGACATCCAAGCCGAGGTCCGCGGGCCCGCGATCGCCGATCTCGCCGAGAGCTTCCGGGAACGGTGGAACGATCGCACGCCGCTCGAACGGCGGGGGTTCCGCCGTCCTCGAATCCTTGCTCGGCGAACGGAGGAACCGCCGCTGCCCCCGCCGATCCCACCCTTCGGCACACCTCCCGCGCCGGCGGGCTCCCACACCGTCCAGGTCCTTCGCACGTATCCCGCGAAGCGCCCTCCCTACCCCTTCGCGCGGGAGGGCGAACGAAGCATCGCGCGGCTCTACACCAAGGTGTTCCGGCGGGCCCGGGCGCTCATCTACGTGGAGGATCAGTACTTCTGGTCGGAGGACATCGCGCGCCTGTACTGCGACGCGCTCACCTCGTCGCCCGACCTGCGTTTGATCGCGGTCGTACCGCGATACCCCGACCGCAACGGCGTGCTCTCGGGACCCACCACCCGACTCGGGCAGCTCGCGATGATGGACCGCCTGCGGGAGGCCGGCGGCGATCGGGTCGCGGTGTTCGACCTCGAGAACGAACGAGGCGACGCGATCTACCTCCACGCGAAGACCGTGATCATCGACGACGTGATCGCGTTGATCGGGTCGGACAACATGAACCGGCGCTCGTGGACGCACGACTCGGAGCTGTCGATCGCGATCCTCGACGAGGAGCACGACGCGAGGCCACCCCAGGATCCCGGCGGGCTGGGCGACGGATCGCGCCGGTTCGCGCGCGACCTGCGGCTTCGACTGTGGCGAGAGCACCTTGGCGTGGCATCGGACGAGGGGTTGCTCGATCCGGTCGAAGGCTTCGACCGTTGGCGCGAAGCGGCCGCGGCGCTGGACCGATGGCACCACGACGGATGCAAGGGTCCCCGCCCGCTCGGCCGCGTCCGATTCCACCGCCCGGACCCGATCCACCCTTGGCAGCGTGTTTGGGCACGCCCGTTGTACAGGATGGTCGTCGACCCGGACGGTCGCCCGTGGGGGCTCCGGCGCCGACATCGCTTCTAGGCCGAGCGGCGCGATGTTTCGACAGGACGCTTTTCGTGTAACACGGTCACATGGCAAAGGCCGCGGCCTTCGAGGACGCCGGGGATCCGCGCCGGGAGGTCGCGGAGCGCTCGCGGCGGCCTCTGGTCGTGGCAGCGGCGATCGCGCTGCTCGGTTTCGTGGTGCTCGCGCCGCTCCTGATCGGCATCGGGCTCCTCATCACGTCCTCGTCGTTCTCGGACTCGATCATGAGCTGGGACGGGAGCGTCAGCCGATGGTTCGAGGCGCATCGCACCGCCCCGCTGAACACCTGGACGGACATCGGCTCGATCATGGCGGGGACGGGAACGATCCTCGCCGTCGCCGGGCTCTCCCTCGCGATCATGGTGCTGCGCAGGCTCTGGTACGACGTCACCTTCCTCGCGGTCGCGCTGTTCGTGGAGTTCGCGGTCTTCCTCACCACGACGGCGATCGTCGACCGCCCCCGGCCCACGATCCAGGCGCTCGACCCGTTGCCCGTTACCTCGAGCTTCCCGTCGGGTCACACCGCCGCCTCGATCGCGACGTACGCGGGCCTCGCGTTCCTGGTCGCATTGCACAATCGCGACACGCTCGTGCGCATCGTCGCGTGGACGCTCGGCGTGCTCATCCCGCTCTGGGTCGGGCTCAGCCGGATTTACCGGGGCTTGCACCACCCCACCGACGTCGCAGCGAGCGTCGTCCTCGGGATCGGGGCGCTTCTGATCGCGGCCTTGGCCGCCCGCGCTGCCACCGCCGCCGCGGAACGACGACGAGCCGCCGAGGGCCAGCCGCCGCCCGCCCGAACGGAACGCGCCGAGGTACCGGCATGACCTCGGTGGCCGTGCTCGCGCACCGCGGCAAGTCCTTCGGCGGCGGCCTGGCCGAGCTTCGGGAGGTGCTCGTGCGGGAGGGCGTCGAC
>DATBIS010000145.1:0-2253 GCA_036556805.1 Actinomycetota bacterium
CGAGCGGTCCCTCGCCGGCCACCTGATAGGCGATGTGCACGCCGTCGACGGTCTTCGCGTACCGGGTCTCGGGCGTATCCATCACGCCGTCACCCGGTAGAGACGCCAGCGGTCGGGCACGCCCTTGAGCTCGTGCTCGCCGGCGTCCTCGAACGAGAGGCCCGACCCGGCCACGAGATCCCTGACCGTCTGGGAGACGACGACCTCAGACGGGCCGGCGAGCGCGCCGACGCGGGCGCCGATCACGACCCCCAGCCCCCCGACCTTCCCGTCGATCGTCTCGACCTCCCCGGTGTGCACGCCGGCGCGGATCCGCACGCCGAGCGGGGCGACGGCCTCCGTGATCGCCCGGGCGCACCGGACCGCTCGCGCCGGTCCATCGAACGTCGCGAAGAACCCGTCGCCCGCCGTGTCGACCTCGGTGCCGCGGAAGCGGGCGAGCTGTCCCCGCACCCGCCGGTGGTGTTCCTCCAGCAGCTCCTTCCACCGGCGATCGCCGAGCTCGGCCGCGGTCTCGGTCGACCCCACGATGTCGGTGAACAGCACGGTGGCCAGCACGCGATCGAGGCCGGCCTCGATCTCGCCCAGCTCGCCGACGAAGCGCTCGACCGCGTCGAGGATGTCGTCCTGGGGGCCCACCCAGGGGAAGTGCTCGTTCCCGGGGAGCTCCACGAACGTCGATCCGACGATGCGATCGGCCGTGCGGCGGCTCTCGTCGACCGGGAAATCGAGGTCGTCGGTGCGTGCGATCGCGAGCGTGGGAACGTGGATCGAGCCCAGCGCATGGGCGGCGTTGATCTCGCGATTCATCCGCTCGAGCGCGATCGCGGCCGACGGGCTCGCCGACCGCCGCATGTACGACGCGAGCCAGGCGACGAGGCGGTCGTCGTCCTCGTGGCCCGGTGCCCCCCAGGCGGCGATCTCGTGCCGGGCGAACGCCTCCGTGCCCCAGGACGCCTCCATCCTCGCGAGGTAGGCGGCGTCGTCCCCCTTGTAGGCGGGCTGGCGGGTCGTGAAGTCGGCGGCCGTGCCGTAGAGCACCAACGCGATCGTCCGCTCCGGGTACGTTGCGGCGAACAGCATCGACATCGGCCCGCCCTCCGACACCCCCATCACGACCGCGCGCTCGGATCCCGCCGCGTCCATCACCGCCCGCACGTCGTCCATGCGGGTCTCGAGATCGGGGAGCCGGTCGTCGGGAACGCGGTCGGACAGGCCAACGCCCCGCTTGTCGAACAAGATGAGCCGCGAGAAGGAGCTGAGCCGGTCGAGGAACCGGGCGAACGCGGGTTCCTCCCACATCGACTCGACGTTGGTGACCCAGCCCATCACGAACACGACATCGACCGGTCCGTCGCCGACCAGTTGGTAGGCGACGTGCACGCTGTCGATCGTCTTCGCGTACCGCGTCTCGGGAACGCGCATCCCTCAGGCCACCAGCCGGGACAGCTGCCGGCGGTCGGGCACCCACGACGTCGCACATCGGGTCAGGGGTCGCTGCATCCACGGATACTCCGCCCGGAGGCGGCTGCGCCGCAAGCCGCGCGGTGGCCGCCGTCGATACACTCGCCCCGATGGCGGCGACCTACCGCATCGTGGTGGCGAAGCCTGGCCTCGACGGTCACGACCGTGGGGCCAAGGTCGTCGCGCGTGCCCTGCGCGACGCGGGCTTCGAGGTGATCTACACCGGGCTGCACCAGACGCCCGAGCAGATCGCCGAGACCGCGATCCAGGAGGACGCCGACGCCGTCGGGTTGTCGAGTCACTCGGGCGCGCACATGACGTTGTTCCCGAAGGTCGTCGCCCAGCTGCGGGAACGCGGCGCCGGCGACGTGCTCGTGTTCGGCGGGGGTGTGATCCCGATCGACGACATCCCGGAGCTCAAGGCCGCGGGCGTGGCCGAGATCTTCACACCCGGGGCGAACACCGGCGACATCGCCACCTGGCTCCGCGAGCATCTCGAGGAATCCTCACCCAACTAGTCCAAATCAGACTACCCACCCGACCGGGAGCGGCATTGGATCTCTACGAGCACCAGGGCAAGGAGCTCTTCCGCGCCCACGGCATCGCGACGCCCCGCGGCATCGTGGCCGAGTCCGCGGACGAGGCGGCCGACGCCACCCGTGAGCTCGGCGGGAAGAGCGTCGTGAAGGTGCAGGTGCAGGTCGGGGGGCGCGGCAAGGGAGGCGGCGTCGTGCTCGTGGACTCGCCCGAGCGGGCGGCCGAGGAAGCCGCGCGCATGCTCGGCTCGGA
>DATBIS010000146.1:0-1633 GCA_036556805.1 Actinomycetota bacterium
GCCGATCACACCGTCCTGGATGAGATCCAGGAACGGCACGCCGTGGCCGCGGTAGCGCTTCGCGATCGACACGACGAGCCGGAGGTTCGAGTTGATCATCCGCTCCTTCGCCGCCACGTCGCCGCGCTCGACGCGCTTCGCGAGCGCGATCTCGTCCGCGGCGGTGAGCAGCTGGTAGCGGCCGATCTCCGACAGGAACATGCCGAGCGAGTCGGTCGTCACGGGGCCCGTGCCGGGGGAGAGATCGAGCTCGAAGTCCTCTTCCTCCTCCGCTGCGGGCAGCTCGACGCCACGCTCCGACAGGAGCGTCTTGAACGCCGTCACGGCATCCTCGTCCAGCTCGTGCTCGAGCACGAGCGCGTCGAGGTCGGCGGCCTCGACCTTGCCGCGCTCCTCCGCCTCGGCGGCGAACGCGTCCAGTGCGGGAATCTCGATGATGCTGGTCTCCAAGTGTCCTCGCTTCGCTTTCGTGCGCGCGGCGCAGACTGGCCCGCGCGGTGTGGTGTGTGTCTGAGGGTGGGACGCCGGCACAGCGATGCTCGCGCATTCCGCGCGGCGTGGCTCCTGGAAATATGAACGGTCGCGACGCTTCTGTCATTCCCAGAGCGCGTTTCCGAACGAATCCTTTACGTTTCGCTTGCTATATCCGCCGATTTCTCCTAGTTGACACGCGGATCGTCGGGGAGGAGGGCGAGCACGGCGTGCGCGGGCCCCTCACGGCGCAGCACCTCGGCCCAGAGCCGATCGGGCGTCTCGGTGAAGACGTCCGAGGCGCGCGCGTCGAGGACGATCCACGAGCCCTCCTCGAGCTCGGCCTCGAGCTGTCCCGTGGCCCACCCGGCGTAGCCCGCGAACACCCTGATCCGCCTGAGCTGACCGAGGTCGGACACGTCCTCGATCTCGCCCGGAAGGAACCCGACCGTCTCGACGAGGACGTTCGCCGCTTCGGGATGCGCGAAGTCCGCGAGGACGACCACTGCCTGCGGCTGTACCGGCCCCCCGAGGTACACCGGTTCTTCCGGGCCCGCGAGCGGCGACATCGGCGGTACGGCGTCGACGACGAGCACACCGGATACGCGATTCAGCACGATGCCCATCGCGCCCTCGTCGCCGTGCTCGCCGATCAGGACCACCGTGCGGCGGAAGTTCGGATCCACGAGCGCCGGCCCGGCGACCAGGAGCTGTCCCCGCAGTGAGCGCACGACGGCATTCTCGCCCGCCCGGGGGTTTTCCCGGGCGGGCGACGAAAGCGGCACGCGAACTACGCGCGGACCCTGAGTCGGAAGAGCTTCGAGACCGGCGCGCCGTTCTCCGAGAACGCGAACACGCGGAGCCGGTAGTTGCCCGCCTTGAGGAGCGTCCCCGTCAGGCGACCGGTCGTCTCGTCGAGCTCGAGGCCCGGCGGGATCTTCCCGCTGATCGCGAACTGCGCCGTCTTCGCGTCCTTGCCGCTGACCGGGATGCGCGACGAGTAGAGCCTCCCGACCTTGCCGACGGCCAGACCCTTGCCCTTGGCGAAGTCGAGCAGCGGCAGGATCGTGAACGACCACGGCACCGAGACCTTGGCCCCGGTCGCGTCGGTCACCGTGATGGTCGAGCTGAAGCGGCCGGCCGACGTCCCGGCGCCGGTGAG